>NZ_JBEZKB010000029.1:0-109963 GCF_040651475.1 Streptomyces sp. NPDC048442 | reverse complement strand
GTGAGCTGGGGCGCCACGGCATCCAGGAGTTCCAAGAGGTCAAGTCCCTCCAGCTGCCCGCGTGACGCGCCCCTCCCCCTCGTCCCCCTCCCCCCTCGCCCCCTTCTCCCCAGGAGTGCGTACCGCCATGGCGAACTCCCGGACCGCGGCGGGCCTGCCGTGACGGACTCCTGGATCCCGGCGCACCTGCGCCGTCGCGCGCGGACCGCGCTCGTCGTCGTCGTACTCATCGCCGCCGGACGCGCGATCTCCGACGGCGGATACCCGCACGACCCCGGCCGTGCCTCCGCCCCTGGCGCCTACGCCGGAGCCCTCGGCCCGGACGCGCCGCCGCCGGCGCCCTCGCTGCCGTCCGCCGTTCCGGCCCGCCTGAAGATCCCGGCGATCGACGTGGACGCGCCGCTGACCGGGCTGGGCCGGGACGCGGACAACACGCTCGTACCGCCGCCGCCCGACGACGCGAACCTGGCCGGCTGGGACCGTGGCGGTGTCGCCCCCGGCAGCACCGGCACCGCGGTCGTCGCCGGTCACTACGACACCAGCCACGGGCCCGCGGCCTTCTACGGCCTGCACGCGCTCGAACCGGGCAGCGAGGTGCGGGTGGCGCGGGCGGACGGCCGCACCGCCGTCTTCACCGTCGGCGCGGTCGAGGAGTACGAGAAGGAGGAGTTCCCCAGCGAGAAGGTCTACCGGCACTCCGCCCGCGCGGAGCTGCGGCTGATCACCTGCGGCGGCTCGTTCTCCAAGGACGGGGGCTATTCGGCGAACACGGTCGTGTACGCGTACCTCACCGGGGTGGTCAGGACCCGGCCGTGACCACGATCCCCGCCAGGCCAGTACCGCCGGCCCAGTACCGGCGGCCCAGTACCGGCGGCCCAGTACCGGCGGTCCGCGGCGCGTACGGCCTGAGGCGCGTACGCCTGAAGTGCGGACCGCCGGTACGACGGGCGGATCGGGAAGTTGCAGCCCTTACGGCAGTGCGTGCACGTGCGGGCCGACCGCGTTCGACCAGGCGTTGCCCGCCGTGGCGTCCCAGTTGGTGGACCAGGTCATCGCGCCGCGCAGGCCCGGGTAGGTCTTCGTGGGCTTGAAGGTGCCGCAGCCGGTGCCCTTGGTGAGGCAGTCCAGGGCGTTGTTGACGATGGCCGGGGACACGTAGCCGCTGCCCGCGCCGCGGGTGGAGGCGGGGACGCCGAGGCCGACCTGGGACGGGTCGAGGCCGCCTTCCAGCTGGATGCAGGCGAGCGCGGTGAGGAAGTCCACCGAGCCCTGGCTGTAGACCTTGCCGTCGCAGCCGAGCATCGAACCGCTGTTGTAGTACTGCATGTTGACGACCGTGAGGATGTCCTTCACGGCGAGTGCCGACTTGAAGTACTCGGTGCCGGTGGACTGCATGTCGATGGTCTGCGGAGCCATGGTGAGGACCATGTTCGGCCCGGCCTTCGCGGACAGCTGGTGCAGGGCCTTCGACAGGTAGGTGGAGTTGATGCCGTGTTCGAGGTCGATGTCGACGCCGTTGAAGCCGTACTCCTGCATCAGCTGGTACGCGCTGTTGGCGAAGGCGGTCGCGGAGGCGTCGCTGTTGATGGTGACGTTGCCCTTCTCGCCGCCCACCGAGATGATCACCGACTTGCCGGCCGCCTTCTTCGCCGCGATGTCCGCCTTGAAGTCGGCGACATTGGCGTAGCCCACCGCCGGGTCGAGGTTGAAGACGATCTGGCCGGGGGTGGCCGTGGAGTCCGCGAAGGACACGGCGATGATGTCGTACGGGGACTGCACGTCGCGGAGCTTCTGGACGGTCGCGCCGTTGTTGAAGTTCTGCCAGTAGCCGGTCAGGGCGTGCTTGGGGACGTCGGGGTTCGGGCCGGGGCCCGTGCCGCCCTTGGACGTACGGCCGCTCACGACCGCCGACTTGGGGGATTCGCCTGCGGCGTTCACCGCGGTGACCTGGAAGTCGTAGGAGGTGTCGGCGGTCAGTCCGGAGACGGTGGCCGAGGTGCCGGTGGCCGACTGGAGCTTCGTTCCACCACGGTAGATGTGGTACGAGGTGGCGCCGGAGACTCCGGACCAGGCCAGGGCGAGGGAGGACGGGGTCGGCGATCCGACGGTCAGTCCGGTGGGGGCGGCCGGGATGCCGGGCTCGGGGTCGGTGCCGCCGCCACCGTCGGGGCCGAAGACGGAGACGTCGTCGACGTAGTAGGCGGCCTGGCCGTACCAGCCGTGGGTGTAGACGGTGACGGACTTGGTGTTCGGTCCTGCCTTGAAGGTGGTGGACAGCTGCTTCCAGGCGGTGGAGCCCGGCGACCAGGTCGACACGTCGGTGGCGCCGGTGCCGCTCGCGCCCAGGTAGGCGTACCCGCCCTGGGTCCAGGCGGACAGGGTGTACGTCGCGCCCGGTTTGACGGCGACGCTCTGCGTACAGCGGGCGTGGTCCTGGCCGGCCGGGGTGCCCTTGAGGGCGGACGTGCCGCCATGCACGGGCGAGTCGACCGAAGTACCGGCGGTACAGGTCCAGTTGGCGAGTCCGGACTCGAATCCGGCGTTCTTCGCCACGTTCACGTCGGCGGCCTGGTCGGCGCCCAGTGCGGTGGGTGCGGCTGCCATGCCGACGGCGGCGAGGGCTGCTGCGGTCAGCACGGCCGCGAGGGCCGGGCGACGTCTTGCGGGCAGGCGTTGGCGGTCCACGTGCTGCCTCCGGGGAGAGGAGTGGGGGCGGGGATGGGGGTGGGGACGGGGTGGGGGCGGGGTGGGGAGACGGTGGCCACCGTTGGGGGTACAAGCTGGTCCAGACCATTTGAGTTGTCAAGACCTCTGGCAGCAAAGGCGATCCCCGCTCCCGGATTCTCAGGCCTTCAGGTGGGCCAGTACCGCGTGCACCGCCCGGTGTACGGCTTCGCGTGATGCGTCGGTGCGGTCGAGGGACTCGAAGCCGTGGTGTCCTTCCGGTACGTCGACCACCTCGACGTGCGCACCGCACTCCTTGGCCGCGCCGAGGAACTCCTCGACCGTGGCGGCGATTTCGGGCGTCTCAAGCCCGACCCTGGTGAGCACGACGGGCAGGCTGCCCGCACCGGCGACCGCCTGCGCCGGGTGGAAGCGGCTGCCGGTCAGCCCCCAGTTCGGCATCGGCGCCAGGATCGGGTACGTGGCCGCCAGGCAGCGCAGCCACGACGGGGGCGAGGCCAGCCACTCGGCCGTGATCGGGCCACTGCCGGAGAAGAACCAGAGCGCGACCCGGTCCGCGTCCACCCTCGGGTCGGCCCGTACGAGTTCCACGGCGGCGGCGATGTCCGCGGCGGCGCGCGGATAGTCCGTGACGTCGTGCAGCCGGTGGTCGACGGTGACGCCCACCACCCCTTCGGCGGCCGCGTACCGGGCGTACCCCATGAGGCTTGGCCACTCGCGCGGGGTCGGCTGCACCCCGGCGGGCACCGGGCCGCCGTGCACGACGACCACTGCGGGCAACTCGCCTGACCCGTCAGCCAGTTCGGGCACGTACAGGTCGATGTTCCCGGTCCGCTCGCGGGGGATGTCGGGGAGGTCCAGCAGGAACGGCTCCAGGTGCGGGGGCGTTCCGACGGCGTCGGCCGGCTTCAGTCGGCGCCCCTCGCCCGCCGCGGCCTGCCGCAGGACCTCCGCCAGTTCGGCGGGGCAGGACAGCATCGGCCAGTGCCCGGTGGGGAGTTCGAAGAAGCTCACCGAAGGGTCGGCCAGGGCCTGCATGGCGGGGTCGCCGAGGCCCACCACCATCTGGAGCATGTCGATGCTCGCACCGTTGCTGGTGCACAGCACCCCGGTGGTGGGCACCGCGGCACCCGCTCCGGTCAGCTTCAGCGGCTGGAGCAGGGTGGCCAGCGGCTGCGGTGCGGCGAGCGAGGTGAGCCGGTCCAGTGCGGCGCCGGAGAGTCCTTCGACACTCCCCCAGCGCGACCACTCGTCACGCGCCGGTGCTGCCAACTCACCCTCCATTGCGTCCACTTCGGCCCACTCGGCGAGCTGTGCGCGCAGCGACTGGTCGGGCAGTGCGGCCAGGGCCGGGACGCCGTCCTGCGGCATGCCGGAGTCCAGGTAGACGACCCGGGTGAGGTGCTCGGCGCGGCGGTCGGCGGCACCGACCGCCGGGTGGATGCCGTAGTCGTGGCCGACCAGCACGATCTCCCGGTCGCCACCCACCCCGTCCGCCGTCGCGCGGACCGAGTCGATGACCGCGAGTACGTCCGCGATGTGCGTCTCCAGGTCGACGCCCGCTGCCGTACGGCCGGCCGTGCCGGTGAGGGCCACCGTGTGCACCTCAGCACCCGCCGCGGTCAGCCGAGCGGCCGTGGCCTCCCACACGTGTCCGCCGGTGAACATGCCCGACACCAGGATGAATGCAGTCATGGGGCCCTCCTCAGTACGTCGTCGCCGGGGCCGGTCCGTATCTTCCGGCCCCGTTCGCCGCAGGGTAGAAACTCCTCCAGGGGGAGGTTCAAGCGTTCCCCCGTATCCTGGCGCCAACGGGCCATGGCGAATCCGAGCCCGGACGGCATCGGGGGGTGCGGGTGTTCTCGTCGTACGACGGTTTGTGCAGCATCGGTGAGCTCGCCGAGCATGCGGGCGTCACCGTCAAGACCGTCCGCTTCTACTCCGAGCGCGGGCTACTGCCGGAGGCCTCCCGCAGCTCGGGCGGGCACCGCCGCTACGCCCCCGACGCACTGGACCGGCTGCGGCTGATCCGCTCGCTGCGCACCCTCGACCTGCCGGTGCGCGAAGTGCACCGCATCCTCGACGAGGACGAGGCCGGCGAGGACGGGGCCGACGCGGCGAGTGGCGCGGGCAGTGTGCTGGAGGACGCCGTCGCGGGGCAGTTGCGCGAACTGGGCTCGCAGCTCAAGGCGTTGCGCTGGCGGGAGGCCGGGCTGCGGCTGGTGCAGGAGTGCCCGCCCGGGGAACGGGCCGACCGGCTGCGGCTGGTCGGCGCGGTGACCGCCCCGCCGACCACGGACTCGCTGGCCCGGTTCTGGCGCGGCTGGCTGCCGGCCCGGATGCCGGCCGGGGCGGCCTCCGCGTTCCTGGAGGTGGCGGTCCCGCAGCCGCCCGACGACCCGCAACCGGCCCAGGTGCTCGCCTTCGCCCGGCTCCACGCCTTCGCGACGAGCCCGTGCACCGGCGCCGAGCAGCCCCAGCCCGCCGCACACCGGGCCGCGGGGGCCGGCGGGGCGGCCGTACTGTACGCGGCGCTGGCCGAGGCGTACGAACTGGCGGGCGCGCACATGCGGCGGGGGCGGGAGCCGTCCGGGGGCGAGGCGCTGGACAGCTTCGTGGACGCGTACGCGCGCGCGTACGGCAGCCGGGACACGCCGGAGTTCCGCCGGATGCTGGCCGGTCAGCTCGCGGCCGATCCCCGTATCGACTGGTACTGGGAGCTGGCCTCCCAGGTGGTCACCCCGCCGGGCGACCGTCCGGCACCGACCCCGGGGTCGGCACACGACTGGCTGTGCGCGGCCCTGGACGGACTGGCAACCGGGAACGGCGGGGCCCCTGGGGTGAACCGCATCCCAGGGGCCCCGCCCGACGCTCCGGACTAGTCCGTGCCGAATTCCATCGCGGCGCGGTCCAGCATCTCGTCGTCGCCGGAGACCTCGCCGCGCGAGGCGATGGCCTCGGCGCCGCCCTCCGGCATGTTGCCGATCAGCCCGGTGGCGGCGGCCTGGGCGGCGCCGATGGCGGGGTTGGAGGTGCCGATCAGGCCGAGGCTCGCGTACTGCTCCAGCTTGGCGCGGGAGTCGGCGATGTCGAGGTTGCGCATGGTGAGCTGGCCGATCCGGTCGACCGGGCCGAACGCGGAGTCCTCGGTGCGCTCCATGGACAGCTTGTCCGGGTGGTAACTGAACGCCGGGCCCGTGGTGTTGAGGATCGAGTAGTCCTCGCCGCGCCGCAGCCGCAGCGTCACCTCGCCGGTGACGGCGGCGCCGACCCAGCGCTGGAGGGACTCGCGGACCATCAGCGCCTGCGGGTCGAGCCAGCGGCCCTCGTACATGAGGCGGCCGAGGCGCCGGCCCTCGTTGTGGTACTGGGCGACGGTGTCCTCGTTGTGGATGGCGTTGACGAGGCGTTCGTACACGATGTGCAGCAGGGCCATGCCGGGGGCCTCGTAGATGCCGCGGCTCTTGGCCTCGATGATCCGGTTCTCGATCTGGTCCGACATGCCCAGGCCATGCCGGCCGCCGATGGCGTTGGCCTCCATGACGAGGTCGACGGGGGAGCCGAACTCCTTGCCGTTGATCGTCACCGGGCGGCCCTGGTCGAAGCCGATCGTGACGTCCTCGGTGGCGATCTCGACGGACGGGTCCCAGTGCCGTACGCCCATGATCGGCTCGACGGTCTCGACGCCGGTGTCCAGGTGCTCCAGTGTCTTGGCCTCGTGGGTGGCGCCCCAGATGTTGGCGTCGGTGGAGTACGCCTTCTCCGTGGAGTCGCGGTAGGGCAGCTCGTGGGCGAGCAGCCACTCCGACATCTCCTTGCGGCCGCCGAGCTCGGTCACGAAGTCGGCGTCCAGCCAGGGCTTGTAGATCCGCAGGTGCGGGTTGGCGAGCAGCCCGTAGCGGTAGAACCGCTCGATGTCGTTGCCCTTGAAGGTCGACCCGTCGCCCCAGATCTGGACGTTGTCCTCCAGCATCGCCCGCACCAGGAGGGTGCCGGTGACGGCCCGGCCGAGCGGCGTGGTGTTGAAGTACGCCCGCCCGCCCGAGCGGATGTGGAACGCGCCGCAGGTGAGGGCCGCGAGCCCCTCCTCGACCAGGGCCGCACGGCAGTCGACCAGGCGTGCGATCTCCGCGCCGTACGCCTGCGCACGGCCCGGCACCGACTCGATGTCGGGCTCGTCGTACTGGCCGATGTCGGCGGTGTAGGTGCACGGAACGGCACCCTTGTCGCGCATCCACGCGACGGCGACGGAGGTATCGAGACCGCCCGAGAAGGCGATGCCGACGCGCTCGCCGGCGGGGAGGGAGGTGAGGACCTTAGACATAGGAAGATTATGCATGACGTCGCATGGTCATGCAAAGTCGGAGCCGGGTGCCGTGCCCGTGGCGGGCCAACCGTTCATGGAGCGGGTGGCCTGGCCCGTGCTGGCACGATGCCCCCATGGACACTCTCTACTCCCCCGACCGGCTCGTCCGCGCCGCCAAGGCCACCGCGAGCGCCGGACTCGATGCCCTGTTGATCAGTCCCGGTGCGGATCTGCACTATCTGACGGGGTACGAGGCGCACCCCCTGGAGCGGCTCACCTGTCTCGTCGTTCCCGCGGCGGGAGACGCCTTCCTCGTGGTTCCGGAGCTGGAGCGGGCCGCCGCGCTCGCCTCTCCGGTCGCGGGCCTCGGCATCGAGGTCGTCGGGTGGGGCGAGACCGAGGACCCGTACGCGCTGGTCGCCGCCCGGCTGCCGGACCGTACTGCCGCCGTCGCCGTGGACAACCACATGTGGGCCGAGAAGGCCTTCGCCTTCCGTGCCGCACTGCCCGGCGCCCGCCAGGAGCTGGCCGGGCAGGTGCTGGGTGCGCTGCGGATCCGCAAGGTCCCGGCGGAGGTCGAGGCGTTGCGGCGGGCCGGGGCCGCCATCGACCGGGTGCACTCCCGGATGGGCGAGTGGCTGCGGGCCGGGCGTACCGAGCGCGAGGTCGGCCGGGACATCGCCGCGGCGATCGTCGACGAGGGGCACGTCCGGGTGGACTTCGTCATCGTCGGCTCCGGGCCGAACAGCGCCAGTCCGCACCACGAGCTGTCCGACCGGGCGATCGAGCCCGGCGACCCGGTCGTGGTCGACATCGGCGGCACCACGGCGGACGGCTACTGCTCGGACTCCACGCGCACGTACGTGATCGGCGAGGCGACGCCGGAGTACCTGCGCCTGTACGAAGTGCTGCTGGCCGCCCAGCAGGCCCAGACGGACGCGGTGCGGCCGGGTCTCACGTCCGGTGAACTCGACGCGGTCGGGCGGGACTTGATCACCGAGGCGGGGTTCGGCCCGTACTTCATCCATCGCACCGGGCACGGCATCGGCCTTGAGACGCACGAGGAGCCCTACATCCTGGCCGGTTCCGCGCAGGAACTGGAGCCCGGCATGGCCTTCTCCGTGGAGCCGGGCATCTATCTGGACGGCCGGTACGGGGCGCGGATCGAGGACATCGTGGTGTGCACGGAGGACGGGGGTGAGCGGCTCAATCTGACGAGCCGTGCACTTACGGTGCTGTGAGACCCGGCCCGTTCTGTCACGGGTTCTGTCACGGGCCTACGCGCGGGTCGAACCTGTTAACGGGGTACAAACGGAATGTCTCCTTGTCACCACGCAATCTGCACACCAAACCCTGCCCAACGGCCGATGTCTAGACCAACTCCCTGTTCAGGGGCGGTTATCACTCAATCTTTGGCAGGTTTTGGCTCTGTCATCAGAGGTTAATACGATGGCAAAGTGAGAGACACGGCAGTCGTCCAGGCTGTTTGCCGGGGCGGCGCGGAATCCGCTGCCAACAGCGGCCTCCGCGCCGCCCCCTCGCGACCATCGACCCGACCACACCGCGTCCCGGCCCCACGCCGAGCGGCGCAGGAGGCAGGCCACCTTGAAGTCTCTGATCGACAACGCCCGTTCTTTCGCCGCCACTCACGTGGCGGACCCCCGGAACGCAGCGGCCTTCCGGGCCCTCGGGGCCGGGCAGTCGCCCGAAGCCCTGTTCATCACCTGTTCCGACTCGCGCGTCGTACCGGCCCTGATCACCGGGGCGCGTCCCGGCGAGCTCTTCGAACTCCGTACGGCGGGCAATGTCGTACCGCGCTACCCCACCGAATGCCGCACCCGCCCCCCGCAGGGCGAGGCGGCCACCATCGAGTACGCGGTGCGGGTGCTCGGCGTCCGCGACATCGTGGTGTGCGGGCACTCGCACTGCGGCGCGGTCGGCGCGCTCGTACGGGGCGATGACCTGTCGGACGTACCGGCCGTACGCGACTGGCTGGAGCACTCCGTCGCCCCGGACGCCGCCGTCCGCTCCGTCGCACCCGCCATGCCCGACGTGGCCGAAGCCGTGCAGGCACACGTGCTCGCGCAGGTGGCGAGGCTGCACGCCTACCCCTGCGTACGGGAGCGCATAGCCGACGGCACCCTCACCCTGCACGCCTGGTACTACGAGGTCCACACGGGGACCGTCACCACGCACCGGCCGGTCTCGCCCGAAATCCAGGGCGAGCCTCAAGTCGCAGGCGTGCGGCCTGCGTTCGGTCCGCTGTGAGAGCCGCCGCGCACCACCGACCGGTCGGCTCTCCAGGACAGGACCCCCACCCTCATGCCTCCTCGCTCCGCACTCCCCTCCTTCCGCTCCTTCCGCTCTTTCCGCTCCTTCCGCGAACCCTTCCGCGCGCTGCGTGAACCCGGCGTCCTGCGCCAGGATCTGCTCGCCTCGCTCGTCGTCTTCCTGGTCGCCCTGCCGCTGTGCGTCGGCGTGGCGGTCGCCTCCGGCGTCCCGGCCGAACTCGGTCTGGTCACCGGCATCGTCGGCGGACTCGTCGTCGGCTGCCTGCCGGGCAGCGCCCTCCAGGTGAGCGGGCCCGCCGCCGGACTGACCGTGCTCGTCTTCGAGGCGGTGCGGGAGTTCGGGCTCGGCATGCTCGGTGCGATCGTGCTGCTCACCGGTGTGCTGCAGATCGCCCTCGGACTGCTGCGCTGCGGGCGGTGGTTCCGTGCCATCTCGGTCTCCGTCGTACAGGGCATGCTGGCCGGCATCGGGCTCATACTGATCCTCGGGCAGCTCTACGGAATGACCGGGGCCGAGCAGCCGCGCTCCGGCCTCGGCAAGATCGCCGGACTGCCCGCACTCGCCGTCGACACCTTCACCGACCCCGCCGCGCTGACCGCCGCGGGCATCGGGCTCGGCACCATAGCCGTACTCGTGCTGTGGCCGAAGCTGCCCGCGTCCGTGCGGCGGGTGCCGGCGCCGCTGGCCGCCGTCGCCCTCGCCACCGCGGTGGCCGCCGGGCTGCGGCTCGACGTGGCGAACGTGACCGTACGGGGGCTGATCGGGGCGATACAGCCGCCGGGGCTCGGCGACCTGGCCGCACTGGGCAGTGTCGCGGTGCTCGGCACCGTGCTGGCGTTCACCCTGATCGCGTCCGCGGAGTCGCTGTTCAGCGCGGCCGCCGTGGACCGCATGCACGACGGTCCGCGTACGCACTACGACAAGGAACTCGTCGCGCAGGGCGTCGGGAACACGGTGTGCGGCGTGCTCGGGGCGCTGCCGATGACCGCGGTCATCGTCCGCAGCTCCGCCAACGTCCAGGCGGGCGCCCGCACTCCGCTCTCGCGGATCGTGCACGGCGGCTGGCTGCTGCTGTTCGCCGTACTGCTGCCGGCCGCGCTCGGCATCATCCCGCTCGCCGCACTCGCGGGCGTCCTCGTGCACGCGGGCTTCAAGCTGCTGCCGGTGAAGGACATCGTCCCGCTCGTACGCACCCACCGGGGCGAGGCCCTGGTGCTGGTCACCACCGCGGTCGCCATCGTGGTGACCAACATGTTCGAGGGGGTACTGATCGGGCTGGGGCTCGCGGTGGCCAAGTCCGCCTGGGAAACCTCCCAAGCACAGGTGAACGTACGGGAGTTGACCGGCGGTCGGCTGATCGTCACCCTGACCGGCAACGCCACCTTCCTGCGCCTCCCCCGCATCCTGGAGACACTGGAGGCCCTGCCCAAGGACCGGCCCATAGACCTGGACCTGACCTCCGTGCACCACCTGGACCACGCCTGCCGCACGACGCTGGAGAACTGGGCGATACGGCACAACGACAGCGGGACGGAGGCGGTACGGATGAGGACGTGTCCGGTGGAGGCGGCGCCGCCCGGCTCGGCGTGACCACGCGGGCCGGGCGCAGCGACTTCACCCTTCGTTCGGCTCCACCGCCTTCGACACCTCGGCCAGCAGGGTTTCCGGGTCGGTGCCCCAGCGGGAGCTGACCACCAGGTCGCGGGCCGGATCGACCCAGAGGAGGTGGGCGCCGCCGTTGCCGCGGGCGCAGCGGCCGGTGGCGGGGGCGGTGGGCCAGACCGTGCGGTCGTCGTTGAGCCACCAGGACAGCCCGTACTGGGGTTTGACCGCGCACGGGGTCCACAATTCCTCGATCCAGCGGGCGGAGACGACCTGCCGGTCGCCCCACCGGCCGCCGCGCAGGCACAGTTGGCCGAGACGGGCCAGGTCGAGGGCGCTGATCCACAGGCCGCCGCCCCAGTGCGCACCGCCGGAGACCACGGGGGCGCGGCTCCCGTCGAGGTCCACGAAGGAATTGCGGTAGCCGTGCCAGGACCAGGCGGCCGACGCCCCGACCGGGGTCATGATCCGGTCCTGGAGGAGCTCGGGCAGCGGGCGGCGGACGAGCGCGGTCAGGGCGAGCGCGGCGAGATTGACGCGTACGTCGTTGTAGGCCCAGCCCTCCCCCGGCGGGCCGCCGGCCGACTCGGTGCCCTCCCGGGTGCTCTGCGCGTCGACGGAGGTCGGCTTGGACCAGAGTTCGCCCTCCCACTGGCTGGTCTGGTCCAGCAGGTGGCGCCAGGTGATCGCGCGCCCGTGCGCACCCTCGAACTGGGGCAGGTCGACAACGGCGGACACCGGTTCGTCGAGGTGCAGCAGCCCGTCGTCGTACGCGGTCCCGGCGACCAGCGACAGCACGCTCTTCGTCGCGCTGTACGCCATCTCCTCGCGGGCCGGGTCGCCCCACGACGCGACGACCGTCCCGCGCCGTACGACGACGCCGCTCGGGTCCTTCCCGCCCAACAGCGGCCCCAGGACGCCCCGGTGGGTGTCGTCGGCGACCTGGGCGGCGAGGTAGCCGGCCATGTCCTCGATGCCGGGGACCGGTCGCGCGAACTGTTCGCGGGCGGCACGGGCCAGCGCTTGCGGGTCCACGCCTTCCCACGGATCAGCCGGGGCGGGGCTGCCGTCGAGGAGCTGATCCGTGGTGTGCATGGTGCTGTTCCTCCGAAATCGCCGGGGTCGTACGCCATGGTGATCATCCCCTGGCGCCGCTCGGCGCGACAGAGCCGCCACAGAGCCGCGACAGAGCCCTGAATCTGTCCGAATTCGCCGTCGCGCCGGGCACACACGTTCTACGATGCTTCGCATGCTGCGTCGCCGAGTACTGCAACTGGCCGTTGTCCCCGCCGTCGCTCTCACCGGAGTGGCCCAAAAGAGTGCGCTGGCCGCCCCGGCCGGGAAGGAGCAACCGCCTTCCGGACAGCGGCAGTTGCTGCTGTACAACCACGCTTACGGCGTGTTCGACCGAGCCACCGCCGACGCCGTCGAGCACTCCGCCTATCTGCGCGAGTTCGCCAACTTCCAGGTCCGTACGACCACGGGCTCCGGCGGCGAGACCTGGACCGGCCGCTATCTGCTGGGCCGGGAGACCTACCTCGAAGTCTTCGGGGTGGGCGACGTGCCGGGCCAGGACGGCACTCTCGGCGCCGGCGGGATGGGCGTCTCGGTCGAACGGAGCGGCGAGCTGGCGGAGGTGATCCGGCGGATGCGGGAGCTGGGCATCGAGCACCCGGTCGAGTTCGCCCAGACGCGCGACTTCGGCGACGGGATCCCGGTGCCGTGGTTCGACGCCGTGTTCACCACCGACGCCTACGACGCCTTCGGGGCCTGGGGGATGGAGAACCGGCAGGAGTACTTCGCCGACCCGCGCAGCAAGACCGAGCCCGCCAGCTACCCCGGCGACGTGGGCCGCGAGCGCGTGCTGGCCGACACCTACCAGGACCGGCTGATGCGCGACGTGACCTCCATCCGCCTCGCGGTCACCGCACGCGACCTCGCCAATACGGTGCCGCTGCTGAAGGCGGGCGGGTTCGCCGTACGAGACGTGGCGGGCGACGGCATCGTCGCGCAGGGCGGCGGCACCACCATCCGGCTCGACGCCGTGCCACGGGAGCGGGCGGGGCTGCGGCAGGTCGGGATGGCGCTCAACCGGCCCGTCAAGCAGCGCCACGAAGAACGCCTCGGCAACTCGACGCTGACCGTCGGCCCCGGCCTCCGCGCGGTGTGGAACTTCGACAGCCCGAAGCCCTGAACAGCCCGGGACACACTTCTGCTCCCTGAATCTCCCGCCGCCCACTTCCCGCGTACGGACGGGGCCGTCATCCTGTCCCTGTGACCGAGGACTCGAGAACCGGCCCCTCCACCGGCCCCCCGAACGACGCCTTCCACTGGGAGATGTTCCGCAACCCCCACCCCCGGCAGCGCGACTGGAGCGACGGCGTCGTCGTGACGGGGATGCACCTGATCGGCGTGGGCGCGGCCTGCGTCGCCGCCCCGCTCATCGGGCTGGCCCTGGGCACCATTTTCGCGGTCTTCTGGGGGAGCCTCCTGATACCGCCGTGGCTGCGCGACAGGCGCTCCGTCGTCTCGGTCGACATCCGGCCGGGCCCGCCGGCGGTCCTGGTGCTGCGGCAGCGTCGCGGCACCGAGACCACGCGCCCGCTCTCCTCGGTGACGGAGATGCGGCCGCTCACCGTCGGCTACCGGTCGACGGACAGCAGGGGCGACAGCATCCTGGAGCTACGGGTGGGCCGCAGGACCTACCGCACCCGGGCGGCCTACAACCCGCCGGCGAACGACGTCCAACTCCTGGCCGACGCACTGCGCCTGGCCTGCCCGCAGATCGTGGCCGGCAGGCACGAGAACAAGACGACCTGGGTGACGGACGCCGGGTAGGCCCGGCGCCACCACGATCGCCCACCTCCCACCTCCCACCTCCCGTCTACTGCCGCGCTGACCGTGGTGCGACGTGGAAGTCGAAGGCGACGGTCCCCGGGTCGACCGCCGTCACCCCGCCGTCGACGGTGAGCACCGCCCCGTTGACGAACGAGGCTGCGGGCGAGAGCAGCCACGCGACGGCCTCGGCGACCTCCTCCGGTTCGCCGGGCCGGCCTGCGGGGACGAGCCGGGTCGCCTCCTCGTACGCGGCGTCCGCCGCCGTACGTCCGTCGCTCCCGGCCCCTCCGGTCAGCCCCGCCTCGTCGGCGAAGCGCGCCATCCGCCGGTCCGCCATGTCGGTACGCACCCAGCTCGGGCACACGGTGTTGGCCCGCACTCCGCGCGCCCCGTAGTCGACGGCCACCGAACGGCACAGCTGGAGCAGCGCGGCCTTGGACGTGGCGTACACCGCGTTGCCGACACCGTTGCGCAGTGCGGAGACCGAGGCGACGGCGACGACGGATCCGCGTGCTTCGAGCAGGTGCGGGAGCGCGGCGCGCAGCAGCAGGAAGGGTCCTGTGAGGTTGGTGCGCATCACCAACTCCCAGTCGTCGAGGGAGATTTCACCCACGCCGCCACCCCGCCCGATGCCCGCGTTGAGGACGATCCCGTCGATCCGGCCGTACGCGGCGACGGTGGCCTCCACCAGTCCCCGTACGGCTTCGGGGTCGCCGGTGTCGGCCGGGTGGGCCAGGGCCCCGGTCTCCTCGGCGACGGCGTGCAGCGGTTTGGGGCGCCGCCCCGACACGACGACCTGGTGCCCGCCGGCGCTCAGCAGCCGGGCGGTGGCGGCCCCGATGCCCGTCCCGCCGCCGGTGACGATGACAACTCGCTGAGCGGACATGGCAGTTGATCCTCCGAGGACGGCCCGGTGGCCGGTGGTGGGGTGAAATGCGGTGATGCGGTGATGCGGCGATGTCGATCGTATGCGAGGCCCGGCTAACGGACCGAGGCGCCCCGTACGGCGCCGAGTTCGGGCGGCAGCACCGGCGGGTTGCCCTGCGTCCAGGCGATGTGCAGGTCCGCGCGGCTCAGCCGCCAGCCCGCGGCGGTGCGGACGAGTGCGTTGTCGGTGCGGCCTGCGGAGAGGAACAACTCCCCGTCGGAAGCCAGGACATGGGTGCTGAGCTGGTTGCCGTGCAGGGTGGCCCGGTCGCCCTTGACCTCGATCACGTAGTTCGAGCCGAAGTGCACGGTGCGGGTGAAGAGCCGCATCGCCGTCGCCAGGTTCGTACGGACCGCGGCGGCCCCGCGCACCTCTCCTGCGGGCGTCGCGGTGCTCGCGTCCGCCGTGAAGAAGGAGGCGGCCCAGCGCGCGTCGTACTCCTGGCCGGGGTCGTCGAGGGAGCGCAGGTAGCGGTCGAAGAGGTCGGTGATCTCGGCCCGGTCGGTCAGGGAACGGATCTCGGTGTGCGGTGCGTCGCTGTTCATGAGCAGGATCCTGGGTCCTCAAGCGCGCTTGAGGTCAAGCGCCTCGTCCCGCCCGGTTACCTGTGAGTTCCGCACGGTCGGATGGTGACAGCTGTGACTGTCCGGCCCCTGCGGCCGCGTGACAGATTCGGTCCGTCAGCAGGTCGGAGAGCAGCCGAAGGAGAGCGCGTGAACAAGGGGTATGCCGTGTTCTGCGACGCGGATCGGCACTTCTACGACGCGCCGCACCGGATGAGCGCCGAGGCGCAGGGCGGCAGGGGCGCCCTGTACACGGCGGCCACGCTTCCGGTGCCCGAGGGCTGGCAGCGGCACCGGTCGGGGGACTGGCTCGCGCTGCGGCCCGTGGAGAGCCGGCTGCCCTACCAGGGCTGGAAGATCCACGTGTCGGCCACGCTGGACAACGCGGAGTCGGTCCTTGAGCAGGTCATGGCGTACTGCGTGCCGCGCTCCATCGCCTTCAAGTTCGTACCGAGCCGGTACCTGCTGCACAACCGCAACGCCAAGTACGCGGACCGCGCGGCCAGCGGCAAGTTCATCACCGTCTATCCGGCCGACGACGAGGAGTGCCGTACCGTCGCCGCCGACCTGGACGCGGCCCTTGCCGGATCGCAGGGGCCGTACGTCCTGAGCGACCTGCGCTGGGGCGCGGGTCCGGTGTACCTGCGGTACGGCAGCTTCACCCTGCGGAACTGCTACGACGAGAACGGCGAACTGCAGCCGGCCCTGGAGAACGCCGAGGGGGTGCTCGTGCCCGACGTGCGCGGGCCCGCCTTCCGCATACCGGAGTGGATCGAGGCGCCCGAGTGGCTGCGGCCGCACCTGGACGCGCGGGCCGCCGCGACCGTCGCGGACCTGCCGTACGTGATCGAGCAGGCGCTGCACTTCTCCAACGGCGGCGGGGTGTACGTCGGGAAGGACCGCAGGACCGGGGCCAAGGTGGTCCTCAAGGAGGCCAGGCCGCACGCGGGGCTCGCGGCCGACGGGGCGGACGCGGTGGCCCGGCTGAAGCGCGAACAGGACGCGCTGGAGCGGCTGTCCGGGCTCGGCTGCACGCCCGAGGTGCTGGACTCCTTCGTGCTGGGCGACCACCACTTCCTGGTCCTGGAGTTCGTCGAGGGCAAGCCGCTCAACTCCTTCTTCGCCCGCCGCCATCCGCTGATCGAGGCCGATCCGGGGCCCGAGCGGCTCGCCGAGTACACGGCGTGGGCGCTGCGCATCCACGCGCTGGTGACGGAGGCGGTGGCCGCGGTCCACTCGCGCGGGGTGGTCTTCAACGACCTGCACCTGTTCAACATCATGGTGTCCGAGGACGAGTCGTCCGTGGTGCTGCTCGACTTCGAGGCCGCCGCGCCGGCCGTCGAGAACCGGCGGCAGACCGTCGCCAACCCGGCGTTCGTGGCACCCGCCGACCGGCGCGGCTTCGACGTCGACCGGTACGCGCTGGCCTGTCTGCGGCTCTCTCTGTTCATACCGCTGACCAGCCTGCTCGTACTGGACCGTGCGAAGTCGGCCCATCTGGCCACGATCGCGGCCCGGCAGTTCCCGGTCGCGGAATCCTTTCTGCGGGAGGCGGTCGAGGAGATACTGCGCGATCCGTCGGCGGAACGGCCCGTCCCCGGCTCGTACGCGAAGGCAGGCGCGGAACCGTATCTCCCCGTCGCCCCCGGCGACTGGCCGGACAGCCGCGACTCCCTCGCGGGCGCGATCCTGGCCTCTGCGACGCCCGGCCGCGAGGACCGGTGTTTCCCCGGCGACATCGCCCAGTTCGCCACCGCCGGCGGCGGCCAGAGCTTCGGGTACGGCACGGCCGGGGTGCTGTACGCGCTGGCCGAGAGCGGTGCCGGTCGCTCCGCGGCGGGCGAGGAGTGGCTGCTGGCCCGTACGAAAGAGCCGGAGTCCGGTACTCCGCTCGGCTTCTACGACGGCCTGGCGGGCGTCGCCTGGACGCTGGACCGGCTCGGCCACCGCGCCCGCGCCCTGGAACTGGCCGAACTCGCCCTCGCCCAGCCGTGGGAGGTCCTCTCCCCCGATCTGCACAGCGGCCTTGCCGGCCTCGGCCTCGCTCTCGACGCGCTCGGCACGGCGACCGGCGAGCGCGCCCTGCACGACGCGGCGCTGCGCTGCGCCGACCTGATCGCCCGGCCGCACGACGGCACACCCGGCGGGAAGGCGCAGCGCGCCGGGCTCCTGTACGGGGCTTCCGGGCGCGCCCTCCTCTTCCTGCGGCTGTACGAACGCACCGACGACGCCGCCCTGCTCGATCTGGCCGCCGACGCGCTGCGCCGTGACCTCGGCCGGTGCGTGCGCAGTGCGAGCGGCACCCTCCAGGTCGACGAGGGCTGGCGCACGATGCCGTACCTCGGAGCGGGCAGCGTCGGCATCGGGATGGTCCTCGACGACCTCCTCGCGCACCGCCCCGACCCCGGCGGCCGGGACGGCGACTTCGAGCGGGCGCGCCGGGACATCGTGGCCGCCGCGCAGGCCACCTTCTACGCGCAGCCCGGACTGTTCCGGGGCGCCGCCGGCATGGTGCTCCACCTGAGCCGCACGACGACCGGCGGACCCGGCACCCGGCCCGCCGACGTACGGCGCCAGATCGACGCGCTCGCCTGGCACGCCGTGCCCCACCAGGGCCGGCTCGCCTTCCCCGGCGAGCAGATGATGCGCCTTTCCATGGACCTGGCGACCGGCACCGCCGGTTGCCTGCTGGCACTCGCCGCCGCCTCCGGTCTGCCGACCGTCGAGGACCGGCCCGCGCAGCTGCCCTTCCTGCCGCCGCTCCGGCGGCCCACGAACCGGTCCCGTCAAGGGGCCGTACCGCAAGAACACCGTCCCCAATGAGAGGAAACACCATGAGCATTCTCGACCTGCAGTCGCTGGAAACCCCGAAGGAAGAGGCCACGGGCGGCGGCGGTGGCGGCAGCCGCGCGAGCCTGCTGCTCTGTGGCGACAGCAGCCTGAGCCTCACCACCTGTAACTGACGCAGGCTCGTCAGTAGTGCGGGCCCCGGGCGGAACACCTCGCCCGGGGCCTGCACTACGTGGGGCTCGGAGCACGTGGGGCTCGGAGCACGCAGGGCCCGGCACCGCGTAGAGCCCGGACCACGCAGGGCCCGGACCACGTAGAGCCCGGACCACGCAGGGCCCGGACCACGCAGCGCCCGGACCACACGCACATACGTACGTACGAGGGAGTGGGACGCCGCCCGTGACGACCCTGACACGCAAGCACCTGTCCTCCCCTGCCGACCGGCTGCTGCTGGCCGTGGCCCGGCGCAACAAGGGGCGCGCGGCAGGTGTGTTCACCGCTTCCGCGCTCTCCGCCGGGGCGGCCGTCGCGCTGCCCGCCGTCGTCGGGCGCACCCTGGACCTGCTGCTCTCGCGCGACCCCGCGGCCACGGACTGGCTCGTGCTCTGTGCCGTTCTGGTGTGCGCCGAGGTGCTGCTGGAAGCCGCCGAAGCCCTCTTCACCGGGACCGCGCAGGCCCGGTCGACCGCGTGGCTGCGGGGCCTCGGCATGGCGCGGCTGCTCGGTTCGGCCCCCAGGGACGCCGCCCGCTTCTCCCCCGGCGACACCGCCACCCGGCTGTCGGCCAACGCGACCGAGGCCGGTGCCGCACCGGGTGCCGCGGCCGGTCTGGCCGCGGCGCTGATCGCCCCGGTCGGCGGTCTCGTCGCGCTGGCCCTCGTCGATCCCTGGTGCGCGCTGGCGTTCGCGGCGGGCCTGCCCCTGCTGCTGCTGGTGCTGCGTGCCTTCGCCGTCGGGTCGTCCGACAGCATCGCCCGCTACCAGCAGGTCCAGTCCACCCTCGCGTCGCTGCTGACCGAGGCGCTGGCCGGGGCGCGCAGTATCGCCGCCGCGGGCACCGTGGACCGCGAGCGCGCCCGAATCCTGGCTCCGCTGCCCGAACTGGGCGTCCAGGGACGCCGGATGTGGGTCGTGCACGGTCGCGCCGTGGCGCGCAGCGGTGTCCTGCTCCCGCTCCTGACGACCGCCGTCGTGCTGGTCGGCGGCCTGGGCGTGGTCGCCGGGCGGATGACCGTCGGCGAGCTCCTCGCCGCGTCCCGGTACGCGGCGCTCGCCGCCGGGGTCGGAGCGGTGGCGGGCCTCCTCGGCACGCTGGTGCGCAGCCGCAGCGCCGCCCACCGGGTGGCCGAGGTACTGGCGCTGCCCGGCCTCGCGCACGGTGCGTACGGGCTTCCGCCCGGCGGCCCCGGCACCCTCGAACTGCGCGGGGTCGATGTCGTGCAGGACGGAAAGTTCCTGCTGCGCGGGGTGTCGCTGGTGCTCCCCGGCGGTACGACCACGGCCGTGGTCGGCCGCAGCGGGGCGGGCAAGTCGACCCTGGCCGCGGTCGCGGGGCGGCTGTGCGACCCGGACGCGGGGACCGTACTGCTGGACGGAGTGCCGCTGCGTGACGTCGGGGCGCGGGAGTTGCGCCGCGAGGTGGGGTACGCGTTCGAGCGCCCGGCACTCTTCGGGGACACCCTCGGGGACGCACTCGCCTCGGGTGCGCGCACGGCGTCGCCCGCCGAGGTGCGGGCGGCGGCCGGAGCGGCGGGCGCCGACGACTTCGTACGGCTGCTGCCGCAGGGGTACGACACCGCGCCGGGCGACGCGCCGTTGTCCGGCGGGGAGTTCCAACGCCTGGGCCTGGCAAGGGCGTTCGCGCACGCGGGCCGGCTCCTCGTACTCGACGACGCGACCTCCAGCCTGGACACGGCAACAGAGCGTCGCGTCGAGGAGGCACTCGCCCGCGACGTCGGCCCCGGCACCCGTCTGTGCGTCGCGCACCGGCTGTCCTCGGCCGTCCGCGCGGATCTGGTCGTCTGGCTGGACGAGGGGCGGGTACGGGCGGTGGGACCGCACCGGCAACTGTGGCAACAGCGGTCCTACCGCTCGGTCTTCGCCGCCGCCGAGGGCGGACCGGAGGGCCGGGAATGAGCGCAGGGAAGGCCGCCGGACACGGTCGAAATGGTTCCGCCCGCGCCGGGCTGCGGCGGGACGGAAGACGATTCTTCGCCCGGCGGAAGGCGGTGCTGGTACGGATCACCGCGTGGTCGCTGGTGGAGTCGGCGCAGACGTTCCTTGGCGGCTACTGCCTCGCGCAGGCCCTCGACCGTGGCTTCCTGGCGGGGAAGCCGGGCACGGGCACGGCATGGCTGTCTCTCGCCGCGCTCGCGATCCTCGCTGGCGGACCGGTCGCCCGCGGCGTCTTCACCCAACTGGCAGCCCTGGTCGAGCCGTTCAGAGACGCACTGGTACGACGCGCGGTGGACCAGGCCCTGCACGGGGCCGTGACCGGCCGGGACGGGGCGGGGCCCAGCCGGGGTGCCAACGGGTCCGGCAGCGCGGTCTCGCGGGTCGCCCAACAGAGCGAGATCGCCCGGGACAGCTTCGCCGGGCTGGTGCTCACGGCGCGGTCGTTCGTGTTCACGGCGGTGGGCGCGCTCGCCGGACTGTTCGCGCTGGCACCGGAGTTGCTGGTGGTCACGACCCCGCCCCTGGTGCTGGGGATCGGTCTCTTCCTGGCGACGCTGCGACCGATGGCCGCCGCGCAGCGGGCCTTTCTGGACGCGGAGGAGGAGTTCACCGACCGTACACGCGCGGCGGGTGCCGGCCTGCGCGACGTGGTGGCCTGCGGAGTACAGGCCGAGGTGGGCATGCGCACCGCGGCGGCGGCGCGGGCCGCGGAACGTGCGTCGGGGGTACTGGCACGCTGGTCCGCGGTGCGGGTACTCGCGCTCGGAGTAGCTGGCCAACTCCCCCCAGTGCTCCTCCTGTTGGCCGTCCCGTGGCTACTGGACCGAGGCCTCACCGCGGGCGCACTGACGGGTGCGCTCACCTACCTCGTACAGTCGCTGCTCCCTGCCCTGCACACGCTGATGACGGCCCTGGGCGCGGCGGGCACCCGACTACTGGTGGTCCTGGACAGGTTCACGCACGCCGGAGAGCCGGACGGGCCCCCTGCCGGGGATGCAGACAGCCGGAGCGGAACAACGGGCGACACCCGCGACCCGAGCGACGTGGCGGTCGACGCCGGCGACCCAAGCAGCACGGCCAACGGCGCGCGTGCCGTGAGCGACGCGGCGAACAACGCAGGCACCCCGATCGCCGTGGCTGCCGGCGCCGGCCACCCGAGCAACGTGGCCAGCGGCACCGGCTGCCCTAGCCGCGCGGCCGACCGCGCAGTCAGGCCGAGCGGCGTGGTCGACGGCACCGGCGGCTCCGGCGGCACCGGCGGCACCCGCAGTCCGAGCTGCACCGCCCACGATGCAGGCAGCCCGCGCCGCGTGGCCGATGGTGCTGGTGGCCCCGCAGTGGTGCCGTCTCCTCGGTCGGCTCTGCCCGTCCGCCCGGCCCTCCGGCCGGCCCCGGCGGCCCCGCCGCGCGCGGTGGCCGGTGTCGAGGCGTCTCCCGCCGCCGAGTTGCGCGGTGTCAGCCTTGCGTACGGGCCCGGCGCCCGGCCCGTACTGGACGGCCTCCATCTGACCATCGGGCCCCGGGAGCACCTCGCGGTGGTGGGGCCCAGTGGCATCGGCAAGTCCACGCTGACCAACGTCCTCGCGGGGCTGCTGCCCCCCGACCGGGGCTCCGTCCTCCTCGGCGGCCGGTGCGTCCGGGGGCGTACCCCTGCGGCGCTGGCGCGGCTGCGTGCGCTCGTACCCCAAGAGGCGTACGTCTTCACCGCGAGCGTCCGCGACAACCTCGCCCACCTCCGCCCCGGCGTGAGCGACGCCGAGGTCACGGAGGCGGCCGCCGCGCTGCACCTGGGGCCCTTGATCGCCCGGCTCGGCGGCCTGGACGCCCTCCTCGCCCCCGGCGAACTCTCTCAAGGGGAAAGGCAGTTGCTGACCCTTGCCCGTGCCCATCTGTCGCCCGCCCCGCTCCTCGTACTGGACGAGGCGACCTGCCACCTGGACCAGGAGTCGGAGGACCGGGTCGAACGGGCCCTGGCCGCACGGCCGGGGGCGCTGGTCGTGGTGGCGCACCGGATGTCCTCCGCACTGCGCGCGGACCGGGTGCTCGTACTGGACGGCATCCGGGCGGACTGCGGGACGCACGCGGAACTGCTGGAACGCTCCGCCCTCTACCGGGACCTGACGGGCCACTGGCACGACAGCGGGACGCACCGGGCCACCGCCACCGACGGCACGGCGGCGGCGTCCTGAACGGGCCGGCGCCCCCGGCAGCCCCGCTCACACCCAGCCCGCGCCGTGCGCGATGCGTATCGCGTCGACCCGGTTGCGGGCGCCGGTCTTGCGGATGGACGCCGCCAGGTAATTGCGCACGGTTCCCCGGGACAGGTGCAGAGCCAGCGCGATCTCGCCGACGCAGGCGCCTTCGGCGGCGATGGACAGCACGGTCAACTCCCGCGGGGTCAGGGGAATCTCCGTGGCGCGCAGGAGACCGACGGCCAGTGACGCGTCGACGTACCGCTCTCCTTTCGCGACCGCGTGGATTCCCTCGACTAATCGCCCCGGCGAGCCCTCCTTGTCGACGTACCCGAGCGCACCCGCGTCGAAGGCACGGCGCAGCACACCGGGCCGGTGGGCGGTGGCCAGCACCAGTAACCCGGCGCCTCCCGTCCCGCCGGGACAACCGGGCCGGCCCGGCACGAGGTCCCCCGACGCCAGGTCCTCCGCATCGGCCACCCGGACCTCGGCCGGGTCCGGGCCCTCCACGACGGGCCCCGACGGACAGCACGACACGTCGAGGTCCGCTTCGACACGCAGCAGAGCCACCAGGGCGGAGCGGAAGAGACCTGCCCCGTGGGCGACTTGGACATGTATCACGCTGCACTCCTTCAACAGGGGACCCGGAGAGCTCCTCCACACCAGGGAGGCTCCGGGACCCCAGGGGGTTTCGGGTGGATACCGCAACACCAGTTCCCATGAAGCGGAGGAAGGAACGCTCTGCCACCCACCGCGGGAAGCACAGGGGGCTCATTGCCCCTTACCGTGCGCCATCATGCGCCCCAGACAGGTGTACGAAGAAGTGGGAGGCGACCGGCTTCACGATCGTCGACCTCGGCACACAGAAGGACGCAAACGACGCGCTCTGACACTGGGAGCGGGCCGAGCGGGTGAGCGGGCCGAGCGGGTGAGCGGGTGAGCGGGTGAGCGGCCGACCGGGCCGCAAGTCCCGCCCGCTCGGGCCCAACGGTCCGTCCGGATCGCGGCCCGCGTCACTAGCGTGGACATCATGGATCAACAGCGCATTCTGGACCTCGACCGTGAGCAGCTCGCCGCCCTGCGCGGCAGCGCCCTGACCCGTGCGGTGGCCGCCGCCGAAGGCCGGACGATGATCGCCGAGGTCTTCGCCGAACGCGCCGCACTCTCCCCGCACCCCGACGGGCGCGGGGTGCACAACGCGGAGCTGATGGCCGCGTTCGGTGCGGACATCGTCATCCTCAACCTGATCGAGCGGGCCTGGGACGGCGAGCGGCTCACGCTCCCCGGCCTCGGCACGTTCCGTTCGTTCGCCGACCTGGCCGGCGCGATCGGCTGCCCGGTCGGCGTCAACCTGGAGCCCGGCGACGTACCGGAGATCCGGCGGGCGGCGCCCGAGCACGCGAAGCGGCTCGTCGACATGGGTGCGGCGCTGCTGTGCATCACCGCGAACCCGGGGACGGGCGGCTCGTACGACGCGATGGCGCGCGTCACCGGGGAGGTGCGGGCGGGAGTGGGCGCGGACGCGGCCGTGTGGTCGGGGAAGATGCACCACGCCGGGCACCCGGAGCGGGTCACCACCGCCCGCCTGACCGCACTGGTCGACGCGGGCGCGGACGGCGTGGTCATGCCGCTCCCCGGCACGCTGCCCGGGGTGACCAGGGAGCTGGCCGCCGAGGCGGTGGCGGCGGTGCAGGACGCCGGGGCCGTCGTCATGGGCGCGATCGGCACCAGCCAGGAGGGCGCGCACGTCAATGTGGTGCCGCAGCTCGCCCTCAACGCGAAGGAGGCGGGCTTCGACGCACACCACTTCGGCGACTCGTACATCCCGGGAATGTGCGACCCGGAGGTCATGGACGCCTACTCGGTGGCGATCCGCGGCCGGCGGCACACCTGGAACAGGATGGCGCTGTCGGGGCGCCGGGCCGTCTGATCCGCCTTCTCGATCACACAGAGCCCGGCTCGGGCGCTACTTGCCCAACTCCTCTGCCCTGGCCGCGCGTCGGGCGTACACCTCGTCCTGGGACTCGGCCATCTCACGGAGGGCCGTCTTCCGTTCCCGCTGGGCGAGCCGGTCCAGATAGAGGTGGCCGTGCAGATGGTCCGTCTCGTGCTGCAGGCACCGGGCGAAGTAGCCCCTGCCCTCGATCACCAGGGGGTTGCCGTCCTTGTCACTGCCTCGTACGACAGCGCGGTCCGGGCGGGACACCACACGGTAGGGCCCGGGAACGGACAGGCACCCTTCCGGTTCGTCGACCAGCCTGCGGTCCTCGGCCGGCACGTCGTCCAGGACGGGGTTGGCGATGTGCCCGACGTGCCGCACTCCCCACTCGTCCGTGATGTCCCACACGAACAGCTGCAGGTCCACGTCGATCTGGTTGGCGGCGAGTCCCGCGCCGTCCGCCACCTGGTTCGTGGCGAACATGTCGTCGATGAGCCGCGAGAGTTCCGGCGTCCCGAACCGGGTGACCTCCCGGCACCGGCGCCGCAGGATCTCTTCGCCGACGACGGTGATGCGGCGCACCGTACCCCGCTCGACCTCGGGCGCGAACCTCGGGAAGGAATCGACGAGTTCACCCTGCACGCGTACAGCCATGGCCTGCTCACACCTTCTACTTGACCGAATGCTTTGCAA
This sequence comes from Streptomyces sp. NPDC048442, assembly GCF_040651475.1. NCBI lineage: Bacteria > Bacillati > Actinomycetota > Actinomycetes > Kitasatosporales > Streptomycetaceae > Streptomyces > Streptomyces sp. NPDC048442. Next base: position 84,960 of record NZ_JBEZKB010000029.1, on the reverse strand, counting down.
AGTAGCACCCTTTGCAAATGAGCGACGAGAGTACCCCTGCAGCTGTCCCCGAAGCTCCCTCCGCAACTGCCCAAGGGGCCTTCACGGGAGCGCCTTTGCACCGCGCCCGGCGACTTCTCCCGGACCATCCCGTGCGCGTGGCCCTGCTGGACCTGCTCGCCGAGGTCGGCACCGTCACGTCCACAGAGGCGGCCGCCCGTCTCGGCCACAGCTCGGGTCTCTGCTCGTTCCACCTGCGTCAGCTCGCCCGGCACGGCCTCATCGAGGAAGTGCCGCACACGGGCGGGCGGGCACGGCCGTGGCGGCTCCGCTGGGAGTCGTCCGGGGGGCCCGGCCAGGAAGCGGCGGCCGGTTTCAGCGCGCTCGCCCGGGGTCTTGAGGACGAGAGTTACCGGCACTGGCTGACCCACAGGGACCAGGCTCCGGCCGAGTGGCAGCAGGACGAGTCCTTCTCCGCCGTGGTCCACCTCACCCCGGCGGAGACGGCCGAACTCGCCGCCTCCGTCCGCCTCCTGCTGGCCGGCTACCGCGAACGGGACCGCCTGCCCGGCACGCGCCCCGCGGGAGCCGTGCCCGTGGCCGCGGTCGCCAGGCTGTTCCCCCTGCTGCCCGAGAACCCCGCACACCGATGAGCGAGCAGACGAGCGGGCAGACGAGCGAGAGCCTGACCGTGGGGCGGACCGCGGCCCTCGTCGGGGTCAGTGTGAAAACGCTGCACCACTGGGACGCGATCGGTCTGGTGCTGCCGAGCGGGCGCACTCCCGCCGGGTACCGGGTGTACTCGGGCGAGGACGTCGCCCGCCTGCACCGGGTGCTCGTGTACCGGGAACTCGGGCTGCCCCTCACCGAGATCGGCCGCATCCTCGACGACCCGGCCACCCCGGTCCGCCACCATCTGCGCAGACAGCGCTCGGAGCTGCTTGACCGGATCTCCCGGCTGCAGGAGATGGTCGGCGCCGTCGACAGCATGCTGGAGGCCTCGCGCACCGGTATGCGGTTGACCATCCAGGAACAGGCCGAGCTCTTCGGCGACGACTGGCAGCCCGGATGGGTCGAGGAGGCGGAGGAGCGCTGGGGCGACACCGCGCAGTGGGCGCAGTACGCGGAGCGCGCCGCCGGGATGACACCGCAGGACTGGCAGCGGGTCGCGGCGTCGACCGAGGCCCTGGAGGCCGACCTCGCCGCTGCCGGGCGCGCCGGTGTCGCCCCCGGGTCCGACCCCGCGAACGCCCTCGCCGAACGGCACCGCGCGCAGCTCTCCACGTACTTCGACTGCACTCATTCGATGCATGTGTGCATCGGCCGGAGGTTCGTCGACGAGCCCGGGTACTCGGACCACTACGACGGGCTCGCGCCGGGACTGACCGGCTGGCTGCGCGACGTGATCTTCGCGAACGCCGAGGCCCACGGCGTGACCCCGGAGTCCGCTGTCTGGGAATGAGCTGTCTGGGAGTGAACTGTCTGGGAGTGAGCTCGCCGGCCCGGCCTCTCCACAGCCGCACCCTCACCGACCCGCCGCACCCCTGATGACCTGCGGAGACGTAGCGACCTCAGGCCGGGTTGCAGGCCAGGTGCACCACGTCCGGCGCACCCCGCGCCACCACCACTTCCTCGGTCCGCACGGCCTCGAACCCGGCGTCCCGCAGCGCCTGTTCGAAACGCGCCGAGGGCTGCGCGGACCACACGGCGAGGACGCCGCCGGGGTTCAGCCGGGCGCGGCAGGCGGCGAGGCCGACGGGGGCGTAGAGACTGCGGTTGTCGTCCGTGACGGTCCAGTCGGGCCCGTTGTCGATGTCCAGACACAGCACGTCGTACGTCGGCGCCCCGTACGCCTCCCGCACGGGCGCGCACAGATGGGCCACCAGGTCCGTACACAGCACGGACACCCGCGGATCGGCCAGCGCGGCACCGGAAATGCCGCCCAGCGGCCCGGCTCTGTGCCAGTCGACGATCGCCTCTTCCCGCTCGACGACGGTGATCGCTCCCCAGTGCTCCTGCGCGGCGGCGTGCGCGAGGGAGAATCCGACGCCGAGTCCGCCGATCAGCAGCGAGGGCCGCCCCGGCCCGTGCACACCGGCGGCCGCGTGAGCGGCATGGGCGGCGTCGACGAGCAACCGCTCGGAACGGCCGTCCGAAGTGTCCATCAGGAAGCAGCCGTTCACGATGATCTCGTACGTCGCCTCTCCACGCCGGCGCAGCACGACCTCACCGTGCGCACCTTCCCGGCGGTCGAGCGGAACGGGAGCTTCAGTGGGGGCTGACATGAGCAACTCCTCTCCGTGACCGAACGGCCCGGTCACTCACCGGCTCAACGACGCCCCGCCGCAAGGGGTTCCAGTACGCCTTCCCGGGCCGCCCCCGCCCCTTCCGCCCAGCGCGCCACCGGCCCCATGGCGTACGACACCACCAGGAACAGCACACCGAGGAGCACCCACCCCAGCACCCCCGCCCCCATCAGCAGCGTGGTGAGCACGAGCGGGCCGAGGGTGCGGGCCACGGGCACCCCGGTGCCGAAGAAGCCCTGGTACTCGCCGGTCCGGCCGGGCGGTGCGAAGTCGAAGCCGAGCTGCCAGGAGCCGGCCGACTGGAGCATCTCGGCGACGACCAGGAGCACGGAGCCGGCCAGCAGGGCGGCGAGCGCGACCCCTGTCGGGGCTGCGCCGGACAGGGCGAAGACCGCGCACGTGGCGAGCATGAGCGCCCCCGAGCGGCGCAGCGCGCGGACGGCCGTGGCCGGGTCGCGGACCGTGCGGGCGGTACGGACCTGGAAGAGCATCACCGCACCCGTATTGAGGACGAACAGCGCGGAGACCAACCAGGCGGGGGCCTGCGTGCGTTCGGTGATCCACAGCGGCAGGCCGAGGCTGAGCAGCGGCATCCGCAGCAGCAGCACCGTATTGAGGAGCGTGAGGACGGTGTACGGGCGGTCCCGCAGCACTTCGAGCTTCGCACCCGGCAGCGCGGGGGCCGGGGGCACGGCGGGCAGCCGGAGCAGGACGAGGGCGCAGAGCAGGAAGCTGAGGGCGTCGACGGCGAAGACCGCCTGGTAGGCGGTACGGGTGCCTGCGGCGAGGGCGAGTCCGCCGAGTGCGGCGCCGAGCGCCAGGCCGGCGTTGAGCGTCGACTGGAGGTGGGCGAGGGCGCCGGTGCGCTCCTCCTTGGCGACCAGTCCCGCCAGAAGCGCCTGCCGGGCGGCGGCGAGGCCGGACTGTGCGGTGGCGTAGAGGCAGGCGGCCGCGACGAACGGCAGGAAGTCCCGTACGACGAGGAACGACGCGACGGCGGCCGCGGTCGCCAGCGCGAGCAGCACCGCCGTGCCGCGCGGCCCGCGCCGGTCCGCGAGCCGCCCGAGCGGCACCCCGACGACCGAGCCGACCGCCCAGGCCACGGCGAGCCCGAGGCCGATCCGGGCGGGGGCGAGGCCGACGACCTGGGTGAAGTAGAGGGCGGAGGTGACGTAGAACGCGCCGTCGCCGACGGAATTGCTCAACTGGGCGAGGGAGAGGGTCCGTTGGGGCCCGGCGGGCGGCAGAAGGTTCGACATGCCCTCGACAGTAGGCGGCCACTGGCCCTCCTCACTGGGACAATCAAGGGCCATTCCAGTGGGCCACTTCACGCATGGAACGGCCACCGCCCCGCCCGGCCAACGATCACCGTCCCGCCCGGCCAAAGACCCCTGAGCACCGGAAACGGACCGCCTGCAGAGCCCCCTGCATGATCAAAACATCCGAGGGTTAGCATATGAGCGCCGCCTAGCTCGAAAGAGAAGCCCTGTGACTGTCAACGACGACTCGTTCACCAACTGGAAGAACCGCGAGGAAATCGCGGAGTCGATGATCCCCATCATCGGGAAGCTGCACCGGGAGCGTGATGTCACGGTCCTGATCCACAGCCGCTCCTTGGTGAACAAGTCGGTGGTCAGCATCCTGAAGACCCACCGATTCGCCCGCCAGATCGCCGGCGCGGAGCTCTCGATCACCGAGACGCTGCCCTTCCTCCAGGCGCTCACCACGCTCGACCTCGGCCCGTCGCAGATCGACATCGGTCTCCTGGCCGAGGCGTACCGGGCCGACGACGGCGGTCTCTCGGTGGAGGAATTCACCGCCGAGGCCGTCTCCGGCGCCACGGGCGAGAACAAGATCGAGCGCAACGAGTCCCGCGACGTCGTGCTCTACGGTTTCGGCCGCATCGGCCGCCTGCTGGCCCGGCTGCTCATCGAGAAGGCCGGCTCCGGCAACGGTCTGCGACTGCGCGCCATCGTCGTCCGCAAGGGTGCGGGCCAGGACATCGTGAAGCGCGCCTCGCTGCTGCGGCGCGACTCGATCCACGGCCAGTTCCAGGGCACGATCACCGTCGACGAGACGAACGACACGATCATCGCCAACGGCAACACGATCAAGATGATCTACTCCGACGACCCGACCAAGGTCGACTACACGGAGTACGGCATCAAGGACGCCATCCTGATCGACAACACCGGCCGCTGGCGCGACCGCGAGGGCCTCTCCAAGCACCTGCGCCCCGGCATCGCCAAGGTCGTACTGACCGCCCCGGGCAAGGGCGACGTCCCGAACATCGTGCACGGTGTCAACCACGACACGATCAAGCCGGACGAGCAGATCCTGTCCTGCGCGTCCTGCACCACGAACGCGATCGTGCCGCCGCTGAAGGCGATGGCCGACGAGTACGGCGTCCTGCGCGGCCACGTGGAGACCGTCCACTCGTTCACGAACGACCAGAACCTGCTGGACAACTACCACGGCTCCGACCGCCGCGGCCGCAGCGCCCCGCTCAACATGGTCATCACGGAGACGGGCGCCGCCTCCGCCGTCGCCAAGGCACTGCCCGACCTGGACGCCCGCATCACCGGCAGTTCGATCCGCGTCCCGGTCCCGAACGTCTCGATCGCGATCCTCAACCTGCGCCTGGCCCGCGAGACCACCCGCGAGGAGGTCGTCGACCACCTCCGCGACATCTCGCTGAACTCGCCGCTCAAGCGCCAGATCGACTTCACCAGCGCACCCGACGCGGTCTCCAGCGACTTCATCGGCTCGCGCCACTCGTCGATCATCGACGCGGGCGCGCTCAAGGTCGAGGGCGACGACGCGATCCTCTACCTCTGGTACGACAACGAGTTCGGCTACTCCTGCCAGGTCATCCGCGTGGTCCAGCACGTCTCCGGCGTCGAGTACCCGACGTACCCGGCCCCGGTGGTCTGACCTCAGATCCGCAGTTCCCCTGACCACGGCTACGTTCGGCAGCGGTCCTCCGGGGCTCCTTCGATCGCCGCGATTGTGCACCGCCCGCTCTCCGTACCGTCTCCAGCACGGCGGTACGGAGAGCGGGCGGTACCCGTTTGCACGTGCTCCATTGATCAGAAATGGTTCGTGAGGACGCGGCCCCTGGTCGGGGACTGATCGGTGCCCCAACAGAGCGCCCGGCAAACGGAATTGCGCTTTGCCGAGCGGGGCTGGATCACCATGGGGCACGCTGGGCACAGAGCCTCCCGCCGGGAGGCCGGGAGGGAGCTGCGCACATGGCATATCTCGTGGAACTTCCGCTCAGCAGGCCCGGCGGACAGCCGGGGGAGACGGTCAAAGTGGCGATCGAGGAGCAGCCGGGGGACGGTCTGGTCCAGGTCGCCCGGCCCGGTCAGGTGGTGGCACGCGCCACCCGCTCCCTGGGTGAACTGCTCTCCGGCGTACGGCCGGTGGCCGAGAACTTCGTGGACACCTTCAGCGGGATGGCGCGTGGACCCGATGAGATCACCCTTGAGTTCGGACTCTCGTTGTCCGCCGAGGCCGATGTGGTGATCAGCAGCACCTCGGCCCAGGCCAACTTCGCAGTACGGCTGACGTGGGACCGCCGTGCTCCGCAAGACGGGGCACCGGACGGGCCTCCCGGCGCCCCCGGCGGACAAGTGAGGGTGCCGACGCCCGTCGCCCCCGCGTGAACGTCGCCGGTCGGCAGGCGGACAGTACGGGGCCGGGGCCGGCCGGGCTGACCGCTGCGCTGCTGCGGATTGTCGACGCCCACGGCAGCCCCCGCGGCGTAGGATTCCTCGTCACCGACGATCTCGCCTTCACCTGCGCCCATGTCGTCTCCGCCGCGCTCGGCCTGACGGCCGGCAGCCGGCCGCCCGCTGCGGCCGAGGTCACTGTCGACCTGCCGCTGGCCCGTGTTCCCGCAGCCCCCCAGCCCGCGGACTCCGATGCGCCTGCCGCCTCCTGCCCGCTGCCCCGGACCCAGGTGAAAGCCCGTATCGCGCATTGGGTGCCCGCGCACGACGCCGGTGCGGGAGACATCGCGGTACTGCGGCTGTTGTCGCCGTTACCGGGGGCGCGAGCGGTTCGTCTTGTCGAGGCGGGCGACCCCTGGGGGCATGCGGCGCGGGCCTTCGGGTTCCCCGTCGGGCGGCCGGGCGGTGTATGGCACTCGGGCGTGCTGCGCGACCGGCAGGCCAACGGATGGGTGCAGGCCGACCTTGCGTCAAGTGGTGGCTACCGGGTCACCGGCGGGTTCAGCGGCGGCCCCGTGTGGGACGACCAACTCGGCGGCGTGGTCGGCATGATCACCGTGGCCGAAACGGGTGATCCCCCGGCCAGCTACCTGATCCCGACCGGTACGTTGCTCGCGGCCCGGCCCGAACTGCGGGCGCTCACCCTGCCGCCGTCGCCGTTCCGGGGCCTGGCCGCCTTCCGCGAGGCCGACGTCGGCCTCTTCTACGGGCGGACGGCGGAGAGCGCGGAGCTGGTGGAGCAGGTCCTCAGTCAGCAGTGGACCTGTCTGGTCGGCCCTTCGGGCTGCGGCAAGTCCTCGCTCGCGTTGGCCGGAGCCGTACCGCAGCTGCGTGCCGAGGGTTTCGCGGTGGCGGTACTGCGGCCCTCCGCCGGGAGCAGCCCCGCCGCGGCGCTCGCCGCCGCTCTGCTGCCGTTACTGGAACCGGGCTTCTCCGAGAGCGCCCGGCTCGCCATCCTTCCGAACATCACCGCCCTCCTCACCGGCGGCACCTTGTCCGATGTCGTCGCCCGGGTCCTCCACCGCCAGGAACGCGACCGCCTGCTGATCGTCGTCGACCAGTTGGAGGAGGCGTTCGGGCCCACTACCGAGGCCGCGGACGTACTGGGCGCTCTGCTCTTCACCGACCGGCTCCCGGAACCCGTGCACGTCCTGACCACCCTGCGCGCCGACTTCCTCGAACCGGTCCTCGCCCACCCGGCGGCGGGGCCCTCCCTGCGCCGCTGCCTGTACGCACTCGGCCCGCTGGAACCCGGGCAGTTGCGGGAGGTCGTCGCGGCCCCGATCGACGCGGTACCCGGCGTCGGATACGAGTCCGGGCTCGTCGAACGCATTCTCACCGACACCGGCGACGCTCCGGGTGCCCTCCCCCTGCTCGGTTTCACTCTCGACCAGCTCTGGCTGCGGCAGACCGGCGGCCTGATCACCCACCGGGCGTACGGGCAACTCGGCGGCGTCACCGGCGCCCTCGGCCGGCACGCCGACCGGGCCTGGACCACGCGGGTGCCCGCGGCGGACGCGGCCGCGGGCCGGCGTCTGCTCACGGCACTGATCCGGGTGCCGCTCGGTTCGACCGCGGCCACCCGCCGTACGGCACTGCGCCCCGAACTCGACGACGTCCAGTGGAGCATCGCGCAACGGCTCGCGGCCACCCGGCTGTTGGTGACCGGCAACAGCCCCGAGGGAACCGAAACGGTGGAGCTCGCCCATGAAGCTCTGCTCAGCGGCTGGGAACTGCTGGCCGCTCAGGTGGCCGAGGACCGGGCGTTCCTCGTCTGGCGGGAGGCGCTCCGGCACGATCTGGACCGCTGGGAGAGCGGCGGGCGGGCCGTCGACCTGCTGCCGGGCCCCGCCGCGCTGGACACCGCCGCCCCCTGGCTGCGCGATCGGCCCGCCGACCTCAGCGCCGCGGAACGCGCCTACCTCGGCGAAGGAAGCGCGCACCAGCGCTCCCGCACCCGCAAGCGGCGCACGTTGCGGTCGGGCATCGCCGGCATCGCTGTCGTCGTGCTCGTCCTCGGTTCGCTCTTCGGCTACTACCGGCAGGTCAGTATCACCCGCTCCGAGGAGTCCTCCTCCCGCGAGCTCGCCCGGTACTCATCCGACCAGGCCGAGAGCGATCCCGTGCTGTCGGCACAACTCGCGCTTGCCGCCTACCGCAGGTCCCACACTCGCGAGGCGCGGGACGCACTGCTGCGGGCATACCTGGCGAACAGCTTCTCCGACCGCGTCCTGACCGGGCCCCAGGACGCCCCCATCGGGGCCTCGTCCACGACCAGCATCCTCACGGGCGACGCGGGTGCCATCCGGACCAGCCTCAACGGTGATGTGCTGGTCGCCAACTCCGGCGGCGGCCGGGCCACGGCCTTCACGCACGCCACCAGTGGCCGCGTACGCAGCCAGCGCATGGACGCGGGCGTGCAAGTCGCGCAGCCGCTGGTCTCCGGCGACGGAAGGAAGGCCGGGTTCCTCGCCCTGAACGGTGGCCTGATCTGGTACGACGTGCGCTCGGGCACCGAGGGGCCGCTGCTCGGGTCCACGCCGCACCGGCTGAAGCCGGTACCCGGGGCGATCGGCAAGACCGGCCTGTACGACGGCTACCGCGCGGTGATGTCGCAGGACGGCCGTTTCGCCGCCGCCCTCGGCAGGGAGGAGCTGCTCTGGTGGGACCTGAACGCCAGGGGCGGCTCCAGTGCCAGCGGCCGGGTGGCCCTCACCCACGACGTGGCCCATGACATGCAGTTCGCACCCGGCGGCGGCAGCCTGCTCATCCGGGTCTCCCGGCCGTTCGAGGCCGATTACGCCACAGGGGTGCTGGCAGTCGACCGCATCACGGGCAGGACCCGGATGGTCGTGGACGGCAAGGACATCAAGGGGGCGCAGATCTCCGGGGACGGCTCGGCCGTGGTGGCCTGTACGGAGCTCGGCAACAGCAGCAGCGACGGCGTCACCATCTGGCGGCAGCCCGTCACGGACGGGCCGACCAGGAACAGACCGCCTGGCTACACGGAGAAGGAACTCAGGTGCGACGCGATGCAGAGTGTCGACACCACAGGCCGCCACGTCGCGCTCAAGGAGAACGGCTGGACCAATCTGATCGATCTGGACCGCCGCACCATCGCGGCCAGTACGGGGCAGTCCCGCTCGGGAGCCTCGCTGAGTGCGTATCCGCTGCTCGGCACCGTCGGCGGCAGGCCCGCATTGATCGCCGTGGGGAAGAACCGCGTGGTCTACTCCCGGCTCGCCCCGCACAACCGCGTCATTCCGACCCGCACCGTGGAACTCACCGGCGACGGCAGCAAGGTGATCGTCGTGCTCTCGGACGGTTCACGTATCGGGATCGTGCCCGTCGGCGCCTCCGAGCCCACGGTCCGGGTCCACCGCCCCAAGCCGTACTGGCCGCCGAAGAGCGGCGACTTCATCACGTTGGACCGCGCGGAGAAGAATCTGGCGGAACGGGTCGGCAGCAACCGAGTCATGATCCGGACGATCGCCACGCTCCGGCCGGTGCACGAGATCACCACAGCTCCCCTGCCGACCGGCTTCAGCGGCGACCTCACCTACTTCTTCGACGGGTCGGGGAACCTGGTCACGGTCTCCGGCACGGTGATCCAGCGCTGGGAGACGGCCAGCGGAAGGCAGTTGGCACGCTACGACGCCAAAGTCCTGCATCCGTCCGGAGGACAGAGCTCACCGGGGCTGATGGTGGCGAACCACCCCGAGCCGGGCCGGGTCGCGGTCACCGTATGGGGCGAGCCGACGGTACGCGTCATCAACCTGGCCGAGGGCCGCACGGAATCCACGCTGGCCACGGGCACGGACACCAACACCGTGGCATTCGGCAAGGGCGGCCGGTACTTCGGACTGCTGCGCAGGGGCGGTGCGGTGGAGCTGTGGCGCCACGATCCGCTGAGGAAGGTGATGGGCCCCGTGGGGCTGGGGGACGACAACTCACAATTCGCGATCGCCTTCCCCAGCGAGACGTCGTTTCTCCTTGCCAGTCATGGCTTGGTACACCTCTACCGGCTCGGGGAACCAGCCAGGGAGCAGGACGTCTACAACCTCGGGTCGCCGCCCTCCAGATCCAGCCCGTACAGGTTCAAGGCCGTCTCGCGAGACGGCCGGACCGTGCTGTACACCGACGGCGGAGGCAACAGCGCCCCTCTCCGGCTGGACCCCGACGTATGGCGCCAAGCGCTGTGCAGCGCCATCGGTTACCGCGAGTTGACCGCCGAGGAGCGCGAGGGGCTGCCGGTCGAGGTGCCGGGCGAGCCTCTCTGTCCGGAGCCGGGGCCACGTACCGGAGAGCCGGATCCTGGCCGACCGGAACTGATGGGTTGAGCGATCTTGAGGACCATGACAGTGAACATCGGTACGGGGCGGGCGAGTTGATGCATACGGGATCGGCAGACACGGCGCCCGCCGAGAGCGGCGTGGGATTCGGGGACTTCTACCGGGCGCATGCGGCGCCGCTCGTCGCACTGTTGCTCCTGCGGGGCACCGACCTGGTGGAGGCGGTGCGCCTGGCCCAGGACGCGATGACCGTGGCGCGGCGCTGGACGGAGCTGCTCGGCACAAGTGCCGGGGTCGATGCTCAGGGGCTGCGGGCATGGACGCTCCGGATGGCGGCAGCCGGTGGGACGGGGGCGACCACCGCGCCGAGCCCCCTCCTGGGGGCAGGTGCCGAGAGTCTGCCCCTGCATGCACGTACCGCAGCAGTACATGCCCCGGTTGGGGAGCTGAATGAGCGTCAGCTCGACGTACTCGCCTGCAGGTTGACCGGCTGCCCACCCGGAGCGATCGGGTACGAGCTGGGGCTCTCGATGCCCAAGGTGCACCGGACTCTGCGCCATATCGGCAAGCTGCTCGGGGCGGGGCCACAAGAGGGCGAGCGGGACGACTGCTTCGTGGGTCTGCTGGCCGAGCTGGTGGCCGCACTGGATCCCGTACTCGATCTGGAGGCCGGGCTCGACCAGGTGAACGGTGAGACCGGAGCATCCACCGAACTCCCGCCGCTGATGGCGGACTTCGGACCGATCCCTGTGCCGCCGTACGGTGTGCCCCTGCTGCACACCTTCGCCGAGCCCGTCCCTTCCGGTGTACGGGCGTACGCCGCCGATCTCGCGGTGCGCGACGCTCCGTACCGTGACGCCGAACGGGAGCGGTTTCCCGTGGCGGAGCTGGCGGCGGTGCGGCTCGGGGCGGTGTTCGCCCTCCAGGTGGAGCGGTTCCGGCGGGAGTCCGAGCTGTCCGGGTTCCGTACCACCCGCGACGACTTCACGATGCCGGACGCCCATGCCTTCGCGCGGGCACTGGCGCAGGACGCCCTGCGCGCCGCACCGATGTTCGACGCCGTGAAGAACCTCGACGTACCGCGCCGGGCCGGTTTCCTGGCGAAGGGCCTCGCCCATGACGACCCTTACACGATCGAGGTGTCCTACGACGGCATCGAGCTGTCCTCCGCACTGGCCCAATTCCGGCGCGCGGCGCTGGAGTTGGCGCTCCGCGCAATGCGGCGCCCCGGTGTGGACACCCGGCACGAGGCTGAGGGGCCCCTCGCCGACACCCTGCGGAACTCCTTGCTCGACACCCACCGGATGCTCCACCAGCTCGACGCCCTGGGCTCCGACCTCTCCCTCGCCGAGTCGACCCTGCCGGACGGCTACTACGTCGACATGAACCGGGACTTCGATCTCCACCAGGCCTTCCACGCGGACCTGGCCCTTGGCATCGAGGCCGCTTTCCGGGCGGGATAGGCTCACCGGCACGCTCCCGGCGCCTTCTGATGCCTCCCCTCCAGGCACCGGCGGCCTGACGGGATCCGGGGCCGTTCCGTTCCCTCGTCGGTCCGTGGCAAATTCCACTTCCCGATCACGTCCGACGCGTCGTTCGCACCTCATCGGCTGCGATACGTTCGGGCGATGCGTCCCTCTATATCCCCGCAGGTCCGGCGCGGGTTCGTGGCCCTGACCGCGACTGCGGTCAGCGCCTTCGCCGGGGTCTCCCCCGCCCTCGCGAGCACGCACCACATGCCGGCGCCGGCCGCCCCGGCGACCACTGCACCGGACGCCGGAGGGACGAAGGGCAAAATGCCGCCCGCGCAGATGTCGACTGTCGGCGGCGAGCGGCTGGGCAGGCCGGGCCCGCAGGTCGGCGCGGGGGCGCCCGCACTGCCCGCGAAGCTCTCCGCGCTGTCGTGGATCGTCTCGGACGCCGACACCGGGGACGTCCTCGCGGCGTCGAACGCCCACTGGGCGCTCCCGCCTGCCAGCACCCTGAAGATGCTCTTCGCCGACACCGTGCTGCCCGCCCTGCCGCACGGCACCAGCCACAAGGTCACCGACGCCGACCTGTCGGGAATGGGCTCGGGAAGCAGCGCGGTCGGCATCGTGCCGGGGCAGCAGTACAAGGTGGCGGACCTGTGGCGCGGAGTGTTCCTGCGCTCGGGCAACGACGCCGTGCATGTGCTCGCCGCGATGAACGGCGGAGTCCCGAAGACCGTCACCGACATGCAGAAGCGGGCCGTGGAGCTGGGCGCGAAGGACACCCACGTCCTCAGCCCCGACGGTTACGACGCCCCGGGGCAGGTCTCGTCGGCGTACGACCTGACGCTGTTCCTGCGCGAAGGGCTGAAGAACAAGGATTTCAAGGAGTACTGCTCCACGGCCGACGCCAAGTTCCCCGGCGGCCCGCAGACCAAGGGCAAGCCGTTCGGCATCTCCAACACCAACCGGATGCTGTCCGGGCTCGGCGGGGTCACCAAGTACCCCGGTCTGATCGGCGGCAAGAACGGTTACACCACCCATGCGGGCAACACCCTCGCCGAGGCCGCCCAGCGCGACGGCCGTACGCTCCTGGTCACGGTGATGAACCCGCAGGAGCAGAAGCACGACGAGGTCTACAACGAGATGCGCCAGCTCCTCGACTGGGGCTTCGCCGCGGCGGGCAAGGCCACCCCGATCGGCACCCTGAACCCCACCGCCGCGGCCCACGGGCCGAACCCCGCCACGGGCAGCGCCGCGACCAGCGAGGCCGGTACGGCCACCGGCTCGGCGTCACCGGGCGCACTCGGCTGGACCGGAATCGGCGCGGCGGTGCTGGTCGCGGGTGGCGCGGTCGCCTTCGCCCTCAAGCGGCGCAAGGACAGCGGCAGCACAGAGAAGAGCAAGAGCGACAACGAGAACAGCACCGAGGAGAGCGGGAACGAGAGCGAAGGCGAGGGCGACGGCGACGGCGGGGACGGGAACGGGGACGGGAGCGGGAACGTCACCGCATCAGCGAAGTGAGGGAGAAGCCCTCCGCTGTCACCTCGTCCGGGCTCAAGTCGACCTCCTCTCGCAGGAGTTGACGAGACACCAGATGGTCGACGGGGCTGTTGAGCGACTCCACTGCCAGCAGTCTCGTCCCTCTGAGGAGGAGCACCGAGAACGCTTCGGGGTCGTCACCGAGCACCACCTCCGTGTCGTGTCCTTCTGCACGTCCCGCGATCTGCAGGTTCGTTGAGAACTGGTCGCTCCAGAACCAGGGCAGTTCGTCGTACGCACGGAACGTCCCGGTCAGCCGTTCGGCGACCAGCCGGGCGTGGCCGACGGCGTTCTGGACCGATTCGAGCCGCAGCCGGTTCCCGGACCGTACCTGCGGGAACGCCGCGCAGTCCCCGATGGCTGAGATGTACGGATCGGCTGTCAGCAGGCGGGAGTCGACGGTGATGCCGCTGTCGCCCACCGGGAGGCCGGCTGCGGCGGCCAGCTCGGTGCGCGGGGTGACGCCGACGCCGATCAGGACCAGGTCGGCGGGCAGCCGTCGGCCGTCGGCCAGCTCCACCGCCCGCACGGCTCCGCGCCGGTCGCCGTGCAGGGCGGCGACGCTCCGGCCGAACAGCAGCCGGCTGCCTCTCCGCTCGTGCAGCCGGGTGAAGTACTCGCCCGTCCGTACGGAGACGGCCCGCGCGAGCGGTCGCCCCTGCGCTTCGACGACCGTCACCTCGCAGCCGAACTCCCTTGCCACCGCTGCGAATTCGAGCCCGATGAACCCGGCTCCGACCACCACCGCACGCCGTGCGGCAGCCAACGAAGCCCGCAGCGCGGCGGCGTCCTGCGCGGTGCGCAGGGTGTGCACGCCGCGCAGCGCGCTGCCCGGCACTCCGCGCAGTCCGGCCCCCGGCACGTCGAGGGTGCGCGGGCGGGCACCGGTGGCCAGGACGAGATGGCCGTAGTCGTACTCGGAGCCGTCGGCGAGGCGGACCGTACGCGCGGCCGGGTCGATTCCGGTCACCGTACCGTTGACCAGGTCGATCGACTGGCGTACGTAGTAGGTCACGGGCCGCAGCCACAGCTGTGTCTCGTCCGCCGTGCCCGTGAGGTATGCCTTGGACAGCGGCGGGCGTTCGTACGGGAGCGCGTCCTCGGCGCTGATGAGCGTGATGCGCCCCGGGTAGCCGAGTTCGCGCAGCGACGCCGCGGTCTGGTAGCCGCCCTGCCCGGCCCCCACGACGACCACGGACGCGGGCCGGGTGTCGTGCGCCGGCCGGGTGTCGTACGCCGTCGGGGTGTCGCGCGCCATCAGAGCTGCTGCTCGGGGAGGTGGACGGTCAGGCCGTCCAGGCTTTCGGTCACCGGGAGTTGGCAGCTCAGCCGGCTGTTGGGCAGACGTGGGGAGGCGGCGAGGCCGAGCATGTGGTCCTCGTTCGGCCGAGCCGGTTCCAGCTTGTCGAGGGTGGCTTCGTCGACGTAGACGTGACAGGTGGCGCACAGCGCGTTGCCGCCGCAGAGGGCGAGGATGCCGTCGATGTCATTGAGGACGGCGCCGCGCATGATGCTCGTGCCGACGGGGACTTCGGTCGGGTGCGCGGTCCCGTCGACGGTGACGTACGTGATTTTGGGCATGGCAGAACTCCTCGATGCAACCGGAGCAACCGGAGCATCAGGTGGGAAGTGGAAGGCGCGGAGGGCGCGGAAGGTGTGGAGGGCGCCGCCGGTGGCCGGCGGGGGACGCGACACCCCTGCCGAATCGGCCTCACCGACCGGCCGTTCGGACACACGACGTCCTGGGCCGGGGATGCGGCAGCACGTGGGAACGTACCAGAAGGAGTTCCCGGCGCGCCAGGTTCACGAGGTGGCGTCAGGCTCCTCGCGCCAGGTTGACGTAGTGGCGTCAGGCTCCTCGCGCCAGGTTCACGAAGTGGCGTCAGGCTCCGGCATGCGGTGGTGCATGAAGGGGGTGCCGGTGACGAACTCGCGGAATTTCAGCGCCGCTTCGGACAGGTGGGCCTCGCCGTTCCACACCAGGGTGAGCACGCGGTGGCAGTCGGGCGCGGCCAGGCGCACCCAGACGACGGGAACGCTCGCGGTCGTACCGAGCTGACGCGACATCCCCGGGATCAGGCCGATGCCGAGGCCCGCGCTGATCATGTCCTGGCTGGCGCCCGGTTCGTCGCCCTCGCAGGACAGCAGCGGTGTGAGCCCCTCGGAAGCGAACAGCCGGTCGAGGAGGGTGCGTTGCCAGTTGCCCGGGCGGGTGGAGACGAAGGGTTCGTCGGCGATCTCGGGGACCGTGACGCTCTCCCGCCCGTCGAGCCAGTGACCGGGCGGTACGGCGAGCAGCACTTCCTCGCGGAAGAGCTCGACCGTTTCGAGGTGGGCGCCGGTCAGCGGCTGTGAGGCGACACAGAAGTCGACCTCCCTGGCGCGGAGTTGGCGGCCCATCTCCACCACGTTCGACTGGAAGAGCCGTACGTCGGCACGGGGGTGCGCGGCCCGGAAGCTGCCGAGGAGGTGAGTGACCGTCAGAAGGGTCTCGGAGGCGACGGCGACCCGGCCGAGCCCGGTGTCGCGGGCCTCGCGGACGGCCCTGCGGCCGTCGTCGAGCTCACTCAGGGCGCGGTCGACGTGGCGCAGGAAGATCGCGCCGTACTGGTTGAGCTTGATCCGGCGGCCCTGCCGGTCGAAGAGCGGTGAGCCGAGCTCGGCCTCCAGACGCGCGATGGTGCGGCTGAGCGAGGGCTGGGCGACTCGCAGCTCATCGGCGGCGCGGCTGATGTGCTCGTAACGGGCGACGGCCTGGAAGTAGCGCAACTGCAGCAGGTCCATGGCCCGCCTCCCGTGGGTCGGTCTTCGCTTATGCCTTCAGAGTCATCTTCACATTGCAGAACAAGTCTTGGAACGCATAAGCAATTCTCTCTACGGTCGTCCTCATCGGGTCACCGCACAGGTGGACGGGTCACGACGCCCGGCGCCTGCACACGCGAAGCGAGAGCCCGGTGCACACCACCGCCCCACGCCCAGAAAGGTCACCTCATGAGCGCTGCGGATCTGGCCCGGCTCCAGTTCGCGGCCACGACCGGCATCCACTGGCTGTTCGTGATCCTCACCATGGGGCTCGTCCCCCTCGTGGCGGTCATGCACACCCGGGCCGCGTTCACCCGCGATCCCGCGAAGCGAGCCGTCCGGGAGCGTGCGACCCGCTTCTGGGGACAGCTCTACGTCATCAACTACGCCGTCGGCATCGCCACCGGCCTCGTCATGGAGTTCCAGTTCGGGCTCAGCTGGAGCGGGCTGAGCAAGTTCGCGGGCAATGTCTTCGGCGCCCCGCTGGCTCTCGAAACCCTCATCGCCTTCTTCGCCGAGTCCACCTTCCTCGGCATGTGGATCTTCGGCTGGGGCCGGCTGAGCAAGGGCGTACACGTGACGCTCATCTGGCTGGTCGCCCTGACCGCGTACGCCTCCGCGTACTGGATCCTGATCGCCAACGGCTTCATGCAGCATCCCGTCGGGTACGAAGTCCGGGACGGCGCCGCGTACTTGACCGACTTCGGGGCGCTGCTCACCAACCCCAACGCCCTGCTCGCGTTCGCCCACATCACGCTCGCCGCGCTGACGACGGGTGGCGTCTTCGTCGCCGGGATCAGTGCGTACCACTTCGCGCGCAGGACCACCGAGACCGAACTCTTCCGCGGTTCCCTGCGGACAGGGGTCGTGGTCTCCACCGTCGCCTCCTTCTTCGTCGTCATCGTCGGCGACCTGCAGTTTCCGCTGATCCGTGAGAACCAGCCCGAGAAGGCGGCCGCCATCGAGGGCGGTGGCTGGCTGCAGTTCTCGTTGGACTCGATGACGGTCATCGGCAACACCGTGTCCACCATCACGCTCGTCGCTCTCCTCCTGCTACGGAAGGACCGGCTGGTGCGTTGGCGCCCTCTCGCGTACCTGATGACGGCGATGATCCCGTTCCCCTTCATCGCTTCCGTGGGCGGGTGGGTCTTCCGCGAGGTCGGACGTCAACCCTGGCTGGTCTACGGCGAGTTGACTGTCGAGGACGCGCTCTCCCACGTCAGTACGGCCTTGTTCGCCGTGTCCTGCGTGGTGTTCATCGCCCTCTTCCTCGCGCTGGCGGCAGTGAACTGGACCTTGATCGTTCGCTTCGTCCGCCGTGGTCCGGGCGCGGTACAGCTCGGGGTTACGGAGCCGCTCGCGGACGAGAGGGAGCAGGAGACGGTCCCGGCCTACTGACGGAGTCCACTCCCGCACATGGCCGCGTATGGCCGCGTATGGCCGCGTATGGAAAGAAAGTTGAGCGAAATGAGTCTGGAGACACTGTGGCTGGCTCTCCTCGGGCTGCTGCTCGGCGGGTACTTCGTGCTCGGCGGCTACGACTACGGCGCACAGATGCTGCACCCGTTCCTCGGCGGGGGCCAGGAGGACCGGGACGGCAGGGACGACAGGCGCGTACGCCACCCCGGCCGGAACGCCGCCCTCGACGCCATCGCACCGTTCTTCCTCGGCAACGAGGTCTGGCTGGTCGCCTTCGCCGGCGTCCTGTTCGGAGCCTTCCCGCACCTGGAGGGCGCCCTCCTGCCCGGTCTGTACCCGCTGATCGCGGCGATCCTCGTCGGCCTGGTGCTCGGCAATGCCGGAGTCCAGCTGCGCGGCCGCGCCCGCAGTGTCGGTGGCCGGCGGTGGTGGGACGCCCTGATCGTGTTCGGCGGCGCAATGCCCGCCGTGTGCTGGGGACTTGTCGTGGGTCTGCTGCTCCACGGGGTGCCGCGCCGGGCGGACGGGAGCTTCCACGTCGGGTTCGGCGAAGTGTTCACGCCGTTCGTACTGGCCTGCGGTGCGACGTCCGCGCTGCTGTTCGCGGCGCACGGGGCGGCCTTCGTCGCGCTGCGTTCCGCCCCTGACCTCGCCGCATCTGCCCGCCAGTTGGGCGCGGGCCTGCTGCGTGCGGCGGGCGCCGCAGGCGCCCTCGCGCTGCTGCTGACGCTCTTCGGTGCGGGCGCCGCCATGACGAACCGCGCGACCTCGGCGGTTCTTGCCCTCCTGTGCGCGGCGGCGCTCGCCGGTGCCTGGTGGTGCCTCGTGCGCGGGCACCGCGTCCGGGCGTTCGCCGCGACCTGCTGCACGGTACTGCTGCCCGTGCTGCTCGTGGGGGCAGGCCACTACCCGTACGTACTGATCGACTCGGCCGGCGATGGGATGACGATCCATCAGGCGGTCACGGACGGGGCGACGTTGAAGATCCTGACCGTGTTCGGGGTCGTACTGATCCCGGTGATCCTCGCGTACCAGTCGTGGAACTGGTGGGCCTTCCGGGGGCGGACGGGCCGCCGACACCCCAGCTACTTCTGATCCGAAGGGCCCTGAGATGAAGCCGGCCGAACGCCGACTGCTGCGCGAACTCCCCTTGCTGCGACACCACATGACGTACTCCGCGGTACTGGCGCTGCTGGGTGCCGGGCTCATCGTCGCCCAGGCGTGCCTGCTGGCGACAGTGCTCGCGGACGGCTTCCGCGGACTCCCGAGCGCCCCGCTCACCACCCCGCTCACCACCCTGCTCACCGGCCTGGGCTCCGTCATGGCGCTGCGCGCGCTGCTGGCCTGGGCCCGTGGGGCACTCGCGCAGCGCGCCGCGGCCGACGCCAAGCGTGCGCTGCGCGACCGGATCACCGGCAGCCTGCGGCACACCGGCCCCCTGCGGCTCACAGCCCTCCGGCACGGCGAAACGGCGACGCTGCTCACCCGGGGCCTCGACGCCCTCGACCCGTACGTCGTCGGCTACCTGCCCACGAGGACGGCCACGGTCGTGGTACCCCTCGTGGTCGTCGGCTGGCTTGCGTGGACCGACTGGACATCGGCGTTGATCGTTGTCGTGACGCTGCCGCTGATCCCGGTGTTCGGTGCGCTGGTCGGTATGCACACCGCTCAACGCACCGCCAGGCAATGGCAGTTGCTGTCCCGGCTCGGCGGGCACTTCCTCGACGTGGTGGCCGGGCTGCCGACGCTGCGCGCGTTCGGCCGCGAACGGCACCAGAGCGGGGTGGTGGGCGAGATGGCGGACGCCCACCGGCGGGCCACCATGCGGACGCTGCGCGTGGCGTTCCTCTCCTCCTTCGTCCTGGAGACGGTCGCCACCCTCTCGGTGGCGCTGGCCGCCGTCCCGGTCGGGCTGCGGCTGCTCGGCGACACGACGGATCTCCGTACGGCGCTGATCGTCCTGTTCCTCGCCCCCGAGGCGTATCTGCCGCTGCGCGCGGCGGGGGCGGCATTCCACGACAGTGCGGAGGGGATCGCGGTGGCGGAGCGGGTCTTCGCGCTGGTCGACGACACCAGTGGGGGTGACTCCCCCGACCGCGGACCGGCACGCAGGCCTACCCCCGATGCCCGCACGTCGCACCTGCGTCTCGACGGGGTCAGCGTCCAGTACCCGGGCCGGGCCGCGCCCGCGCTCCGGGACGTCTCCCTCTCCGTACACCCCGGCGAGCACGTGGTCCTGGTCGGGCCGAGCGGCGCGGGCAAGTCGACGCTGCTCGCGCTGCTGCTCGGCTTCGTGGCTCCCGCCTCGGGCCGGGTCACGGTCGGCGGCGCCGACCTCGCGGACCTGGACCCGGACGAGTGGCGAGCGCAGGTGGCGTGGGTGCCGCAGCGGCCGCACCTGTTCGCGGCTTCCGTACGGGACAACATCCGGCTGGGGCGCCCCGGGGCGAGCGACGCCGAGGTACGGGAGGCGGCCCGCGCGGCGTCGGCGGACCGCTTCGTCGAGGCGTTGCCGCAGACGTACGACACGGTGCTCGGGGAGCACGGCGCGGGGCTCTCGGCGGGCCAGCGGCAACGGATCGCACTGGCCCGCGCATTCCTCAAGGACGCCCCCGTCCTGCTCCTCGACGAGCCGACCGCACATCTGGACGCGGAGAGCGAGGCGGTGGTCACGCGGGCGACGGTCCGGCTGATGCGCGGGCGGACGTCGATCGTGGTGGCACATCGGGCGGGGTTGCTGCCGCATGCGGATCGGGTGGTCACGGTACGTGGGGGGAGCGTGGGTGTTCCTCAACTCGCGGTTACGGAAGGGGTGATGGGCTCGTGAGGGCGTGGTGGGGTGCGCGGGGCCGGAGAGGAATCGATCCGGCGAGCCGAGGCGGAGGCGGCGTTCGGAACGGGGGTACGGGCGGTGCGGACGAGCTCCTGCCCGGAGCGAGGGGTTCCGCTGTGCCCACCCTTCCCCAAGCTCTCAACTCCGTTCGAGCAGGGGAGACCCCACTCGCCCCAGCGGAACAGTTGCCCACAGCGTGGGGGGAGCCAATGCCCACAGCGTGGGCGGAGCGAACGTCCACGGCCGAGCAGGAGCGGGTACCCTCGGCGGTGCCGGAGCCGGAACGCGTGCGCGCAGCGGAGCCGGAGCGGTCGCCGTCAGCAGGACCGAAGCACGTGCCCTCAGCAGGGCCGGGGCGCGTACGCACGGCCAGGCCGGAGCACGTCCCCGCAGCGGAACCGGAACGCGTGCTCACAGCGGGGCCGGAGCATATGCGGACAGCCGGGCCTCCACACGTTCCTGCAGCGGAGCCGAAGCGCGTACACAAAGCCGGGCCAGAGCGGGTGGGATCGCCCGCAGCCGAGCCGAAGCGCACACCCCCAGCGGAGCCGAGTCCCGTGTGTGCACCCAGGCCTGCGCACGTGCCCTCGGCTGCCCCCGAGCGCGTGCGCCCAGTCGGGCCCGAGCACGTACTCCCCACCCGGCCCGAGCGTGTACGTCCAACCGGGCCCGAGCATGGACGCCCAACCGAGCCGACGCATGTCCGTGCAGCCGGGCCAGTGCACTTGTGTGCAGCGCAGTCGGAGTGGGGGTCTGCGGTGGGGCCCCAAAGGGGCCCGCACGGGTGGGGGGTGGGGGATCGGCCCGCCCTTTGGGTTCTTCGGCAGTTGCTTCCTCACTGGCGGCGGCTGTTGCCCGGGGCTGTTGCTGCCGCCGGGAGTGAGCTTGCCGGGGTTTCGCTCATGGCTGTCGCTGCCTGGCTCATTACCCGGGCCGCCGAGCAGCCGCCGATTGCCTCCGTGGGGCTGGCGATCGTTGCCGTGCGGGCGCTGGCGCTGGGGCGTGGGGTGCTGCGGTACGGCGACCGGCTGCTCGGGCACGACGGTGTGCTGCGGGCCGTCGCCGGGTTCCGTACCCGGGTGTACGAGGCACTGGTGCCCCTCGCTCCGGCCGGCATCCCTGCGTTCCGCAGTGGTGATCTGCTGACCCGGCTGGTGGACGATGTCGATGCCGCCCAGGATCTGCTGCTGCGAGTTCTCATTCCGGTGGCCGCCGCCTGCGTGGTTGGCGCGGCTGCCACCTCAACGGCGGCGGTGCTGTTGCCGGGGGCGGGTGCCGTGCTCGGGGTGGTGCTGGTCGTGGCGGGGGTCCTCGTTCCCGTTCTGGTGCTCGCGCTGTCCCGTCGGGCGGGGCGGGAGGAGAAGGCGGTGCGCGCTGAACTCGCCGCGTACGCAGTGGATTTGGTCCAGGGCGCGGCGGACCTCGCCGCGTACGGTGCGCAGGGTCGTGCCGAGGAGCGGGCCCGTCGCGCCTCTGCCCGGATCGGCGTACTGGAGCGCCGCAAAGCCCTCACCACCTCGCTCGCCTCTGCCGTCGTACTGCTGCTCCAGGGCGGGGCGGTGGTCGGCGTCACCCTGCTCGCGCTGCGTGCCCACGCGGCCGGTGAGCTGCCTGTCGTGCATCTCACCGTGCTCGCGGTCCTCGCACTGGTCTCCTTCGAGGCCCTCGCACCGCTGCCCGCGGCGGCCCGCCGGCTCGCCGAAGTACAGGCCTCCGCACGCCGGTTGGCGGGCGTACTCGACACGCCTCCGCCCGTGGCCGAGCCGGCCGTTCCCGTTTCACTTCCGGCCGGGGGTCCGCCCGGGGGTCCGCCCGGGGATCCGCTCGGGGGTCCGCCCGGGGGTCCGCTCGGCGGTCCACTCGGTGTGGAGATCACCGGGCTGCGGGTACGCCACCGCCCCGACGTGCCTCCGGCCCTGGACGGGGTGAACCTGCGGCTGCCGCCCGGCCGACGGGTGGTGCTCCTCGGCGCCAGCGGTTCCGGCAAGTCGACGCTGATCGCGGCGCTCATGCGGTTCGTACCGTACGAAGCGGGAAGCATCCGCGTCGGCGGGCGCGAACTGCGCGACTGCGCGGGCGCGGACGTACGCCGGGCGATCACCGGCATGACCCAGGACGCCCACGTCTTCCACACCACGATCCGCGCCAACCTGGTCCTGGCCCGCCCCGACGCCACCGAGGCCGAACTGCGCGAGGCCGCCGGGCGGGCCCGGCTCCTCGACTGGATCGAATCGCTGCCCGACCGCTGGGACACCCTCCTCGGCGAGGACGGTGCCGCGATGTCGGGCGGTCAGCGCCAACGCCTGCTGCTGGCACGCGCGTTGCTCGCCGATCCGCCCGTACTGGTCCTGGACGAGCCCACCGAGGGGCTCGATCCGGACACCGCCGCCGCCGTACTCGCCGACATCCTCGACGCCACCCGGGGCCGCACCACGCTCCTCGTCACCCACGAGCAGTCCGGGCTGGCGGCCGCCGACGAGATCGTGACCCTGGACAAGATCGTGCCCCTCGACGAGATCGTGACCCTCGACCGGAACTGACCCGCCACACCGGCGCCTACCCGGTACCCGACCGGTTCGCCGACGCGGCCTCCGCGAGCAGTGCGTCGACGAACGCGCGCAGTCCCACGGGGTAGATGTCCCGTGCGACCTGCGGGCCCCACCGGGTGCCGATGGCGGCCAGGTGAGGCACCTGGGACGTGTCCAGGTCGTCACGGTAGGCGAAGGGTTCGCCGGCGGCCTGTCGGCGGGCGGAGCGGGCGCGTACGAGGACCTCGCCGACCGTGTAGAACCAGATGTTGCGGAACACGTCGATGCTCTGTTCGACCGTACATCCGGAGCCTTCCGCGCCGGCCACGACGGCTTCGACCATCCACATCGCCGATTCGTCGAGCAGGCCGACGAAACCGTCTGCCGAGAGGACTTCCGCGGCCCACGGCCAGGCCGCGAGGGCGTCGCGCAGCGCGGTGGCGGCCGTGACGATGCGCTCGCGCGGCTCACCGGGCAGTTCGGGGCGTTCGATCTGGCCGACGTGGTGATTGAGCAGCAGGACCACCAGATCGTCCTTGTTCCGGATGTGGTGGTACAGCGTCGTCGCCCCGATGCCGGCCTCGGCGGCCAGCCGACGGATGGTCAGCTTCTCCCAGCCGTCCTCGTCGATGATCCGGCGGGCCGCCACCAAGATCTCCGCGCGGGAGGTCACGGGCGGCCGGCCGGTGCGGCCCTGCGGCGCGGGTGAGGCGGGTGAGGCGGACAGTCGCGACATCACCCCATCATGCCGCGCTGCTGCTCCCCGCCCCGAAGCGGGTGCGGCTTTCCCGTTCCCGCCGGACGACCTCGATGGTACTTTCGGAACATGTTCCGAAACTTAATCACGAGTGCACGCAACGGAGTTGGAGAACGATGACTGCCACCGACCTCGCCGCGACTCCGGCTCCGGCTCCGGCTCCGACCCCGGCGCAAGAACAAGAACAAGAACTGGGGCAGAGCATCGCGGCGCTCCTGCGCCCCCACGCCGGCAGCTTCGCCGCCGTCGTGATCCTGCAGGTCGTCGGCGCGCTCGCGGGCCTGGCGCCGCTGCTGGCCGTCGTCGAACTGGGCCGTGCGCTGCTGCTGCCGGGGCCGGTCGATCACGGCCACGTCTGGACCACGGTGACCGCCGGTACCGTCGGCCTGTTCGTCCGGCTGCTGTTCGCCGCCGCGTCGACCGGCATCGGCCATGTCCTGGACGGCCAAGTGCAGTTGTCGTTCCGCCGGCAGCTGGCCGCCCGGCTGGGGCGCGTACCGATCGGCTGGTTCTCCCGGCGCAGGACCGGCGAGCTGGCGAAGGTGGTGGGCGAGGACGTGAGTGCCGTGCACCCGTTCATCGCCCACGCCCCCGGTGAGCTCGTCTCCGCGTTCGTCGTGCCGCTGGTGTCGCTGATCTATCTGTTCACCATCGACTGGCGGCTGACGCTGATCACGCTGATTCCGGTGGCGCTGGCGGTGGCGCTGGTTCCGCTGATGATGACGCAGGACCGGCTGCGCGAGCAGCGGGAGTTCGACACGGCCATGGGGCGGATTTCGAGTTCCGTCATCGAGTTCGTGCAGGGCATCGCGGTGGTCAAGGCGTTCGGCGGGGCGGGGCGCGCGCACCGCAGGTTCCTCGACGCCGCGGACGGTTTCGTCGCCACCTTCAACCGGTGGGTGCACGGCATGGCCGGGCCGGCCGCGGGGATGCAGCTGGCGCTGTCTCCGCCGTTCGTACTGCTGGTCGTACTGATCGGCGGCGCGGCCCTGATCACGGGTGGCGGCCTGGCCCCGGCCGATCTGCTGCCCTTCCTCCTTCTCGGTCTGGGCCTGACCGCGCCCGTGGCGGCCCTCGGCCACGGCTTCGACGACATGCAGAACGCCCGGCGCGCGGTCGGCCGGATCCGGGACGTACTCGCAGTGCGGTCGTTGCCGGAGCCCGTGCACCCGGCCGCACCACAGGGTCACCGGGTGGAGCTGCGCGGCGTGCGCTTCGGGTACGAGGACGATCATGAGGTGCTGCGCGGCATCGACCTGGTGCTTGAGCAGGGGACGACGACCGCGGTCGTCGGTCCTTCCGGAAGCGGAAAGTCCACGCTGGTGCAGCTGTTGCCGCGGTTCTTCGACCCGACCCGCGGTTCAGTCACCGTCGGCGGTGTCGATCTGCGCGACCTCGGCAGCCGGGAGCTCTACCGGACGGTCTCCTTCGTCTTCCAGGACGTACGGCTGCTGCGCACGTCGATCGCGGAGAACATCGCACTCGCGGTGCCGCATGCCGACCTCGACGACGTGGTGCGCGCCGCCCGGCAGGCGAACATCCACGACCGCATCCTCGAACTGCCCCGCGGATACGAGTCGGTGGTCGGGGAGGACGCCGGTCTTTCGGGCGGCGAGGCCCAACGGATCTCGCTCGCCCGCGCACTGCTCGCCCACACGCCCGTACTGGTACTCGACGAGGCGACCTCCTTCGCCGACCCGCAGACCGAACAGGCCGTACGCCGGTCCCTGGCGGCGCTGAGCGACGACCGGACGGTCCTCGTCATCGCCCACCGGCTGGAGACGGTCGCCGACGCCGACACCGTCGTGATGCTGGAGAACGGGACGGTCGTCGAGCGCGGTCGGCCCGCCGAACTCCTGGCCCGGGGTGGGAAGTTCGCCGCCTTCTGGCAGTCCCACCGATCAGCAGCAGCCGACGCGACCACCAGCAGCGGCACCACCAGCATCACCAGCAGCGACACCACCAGCACTTCCAGCGGCGTACCGCAAGGAGACGATGCCCGATGATCCGAATGCTGCTGCGCGTACTGGGAAACGAGTACGCCCGGCCGGTGCGCCGCACCGTGGCCCTGATGACGACGACCGCCGTGGCGGAGGGACTGTCCTACGCCCTGCTGGTGCCCGTGCTGCGGGCGCTGCTGGGGCCCGCGCCCGCAGAAGCGTGGCCCTGGCTGATCGCCTTCGGTTCCGCCGTCGCGGCCTACGCGGTGCTGCGCTACCTCAGCGACCTGTCCGGTTTCCGCGCCGGAACCACGCTGCTGCGCGGCATGTACCACCGGCTCGGCGACCATCTGGCCCGGCTGCCCATCGGCTGGTACAGCGCCGGCCGCGTCGGGGAGGTGTCCGTGCTGGCCAGTCGTGGCGTCCTGGAGGCGATGAGCGTGATCGCGCACATCCTGGCGCCGCTGATCTCGGCCGGTGTGACGCCCCTGGTGATCGTTGCCGTGATGCTCGCCTTCAGCTGGCAGCTGGGGCTGGCCGCGCTGGTCGCCGTACCGCTCGTCGCGGTGATCCAGGTGCGTACGGGACGCTCGATGGCCGCGGGCGACGCGGAACGCGCCGCACGCGACCACGAGGCCACCGGGCGGGTCATCGAGTACCTCCAGGCCCAGCCGGTGCTCCGGGCCGGCGGCCGGACCGCCGAACGCTTCCGGCTGCTCGACCACTCGCTGCAGGAAGTCCAGCGCGCGTCCCGCCGTTCCGCGCTGGCGGCGCTGCCCGGGGTGCTGGCTCTGACGCTCGTGGTGCAGGCGATGTTCACCGTGCTGCTGGTTCTCGGTGCCTACCTCGCGCTCGGTGGGAACGTCGGCGCGGTGGAGGTACTGACGATCCTGGTGCTCGCGGCCCGCTGCGCGGAGCCGCTGCTGTCACTGGCGGACATGGGCGGCCAACTCCGTTCCGCACGCGCTGAGTTGACGCGGCTCGACACGGTGTTGCGCACCGAGCCGCTGCCGGAGGCCCCCGATCCGGTCCTCCCCGTCCGCCATGACCTGGAGTTCGACTCCGTCACCTTCCGGCACGGCGAGGGCACCCGTACGGTGGTTGACGGCCTGTCGCTGACCGTCC
Organism: Streptomyces sp. NPDC048442; assembly: GCF_040651475.1. NCBI lineage: Bacteria > Bacillati > Actinomycetota > Actinomycetes > Kitasatosporales > Streptomycetaceae > Streptomyces > Streptomyces sp. NPDC048442. Next base: position 58,234 of record NZ_JBEZKB010000029.1, on the reverse strand, counting down.
CCGAGGGGCAGCGGCTTGCCGTCGTCGGCCCCTCGGGCGCGGGCAAGAGCACGCTGCTGCAACTGCTCGCCCGTTTCTACGACGTGGACGCGGGCGCGGTGCGCATGGGAGGCGTGGACGTACGCGCCGTCAACACCGAGGTGCTGATGGCGCAGATCGCCATCGTCTTCCAGAACGTCTACCTCTTCGACGGCACGATCGAGGAGAACGTACGCCTGGGCCGGCCCGACGCCACCGAGGCCGAGGTGCGCGCGGCAGCGTCCGCGGCGCGCCTGGACGACGTGATCGAGCGCCTGCCCGGTGGCTGGGCGGCGAACGTCGGCGAGGGCGGCGCACTGCTCTCGGGCGGCGAACGCCAGCGCGTCTCGATCGCACGGGCGCTCCTGAAGGACGCGCCCGTCGTCCTCCTCGACGAGGTGACCTCCGCACTGGACCCGGTCAACGAGGCCGCCGTCCACGAGGGCATCGAGCGCCTGATGGCGGGCCGGACGGTGGTGATGGTCGCGCACCGGATGCGTACCGTACGGGACGCCGACCGCGTGGTCTTCCTGGACGGCGGCCGGATCGTGGAGGACGGCAGCCACGACGAGCTGCTGCACGGCGGCGGCCGCTACGCCGACTTCTGGAACATGTCGCTGACGCCGGCGCCGGGCAGCTGAGCCGATCGGGACGGCAGACACCTGAGCCGATCGAGGTGGCCGGCACCTGCGCCGATCGAGGTGGCCAGCACCTGAGCCGATCGAGACGGCCGGCCCGCTCCCGGCGACCTACTCGGGCACCGTGGCGATCTGGATCAGATTGCCGCAGGTGTCGTCCAGTACGGCGACGGTCACCGGGCCGGCCTCCATCGGCTCCTGCGTGAACCGCACCCCGAGCGCAGCCAGCCTGCGGAACTCCGCGTGGACGTCGCCCACGGCGAACTGGGCCACCGGGATGCCGTCGTCGGCCAGTGCGCTCCGGTACGGCTTGACCGCGGGGTGCGCGTCTGGTTCGAGGAGGAGCTCCGTGCCTTCGGGGTTCTCGGGCGACACGACGGTCAGCCACCGGTACTCGCCCAGCGGAACCTCGTGCTTCTTCACGAAGCCCGGGACGCCTGCGCCGGGGGTGAGTCAGCATCCCATGACGCGCTCCAGCGGCCGGGTGTTCAGGTCGTGGAACTTGTAGCGGCCCTCGCGCCTGACCCGGACCAGGCCGGCCGCCTCCAGCCCCGCCCGCCAGGCCGCGTCAGGAACCGAGTGCTTCGAGAAGTTCGCGCTCCCGCTCCGCGCTCAGCCCGGACCGTCGTTCCCGGTCGAGGCCCTGTTCGCGTTCCCAGCGCAGCGTGTCGGCCAGCATGTCCGCCCGGGGCCGGTGGCGCAGCCCCGCGGCGTGCGCCGCCGACCCGTCGCGGGCCGCGAATGCTTCCCAGCCCGGCTCGGCCACCCACATCGGCAGCGACCCGGGGCCCATGTAGGCCACGTCGTGCGCGAGCAGCCACGCCGACTCGGCGGCGACCACCGGACCGGTGTGCCCGCCCGCCGTACGGGACAGCTCGATCCACTCCCCCAGCGGAACGACAGGCCCCACGGCGTTGTACGTCCCGACGGTCCGCTTCTCCGCGGCGTCGAGCAGCCACGAGGCGAGGTCCCGCGCGTCGACCGTCTGGGTCGCCAGGGCCGGTTCGTCGGGAACCAGCATCGGGCCCCGCTGATCGCGCGCCGCACGCGCCACCCAGTAGCCGGTACGTCCGCTGTGGTCGCCGGGACCACCAATCAGTCCGGCACGTGCGACGAGGAGGCGGTCGCCCACGACGGCCGCCGACGCCTGCTCGCACGCCACCTTCGCCTCGCCGTACAACTCCCTTTCCACCAGGCCGAGTTCGGTCGGCGACAGCAGGGCGTCGGACTCGTCCGCGCCCGGCTTCCCGTGCGAGGCGTACGCGCTGACGGAGGAGACATAGCTCCAGTGGGCGGCCCTGGCACCGAGGGCGTCGAGCGCCCCGCGTACGAAGTCGGGCTGCCACGACACCTCGACGACCGCGTCCCAGTCCCGGCCCAGCAGCGCCTCGTACGCCGAAGGTTCACTCCGGTCGGCGACCACCAGCTCCGCCCCGTCCGCGACGTCACCGCTCTCGCCGCGCGCGAGGCATGTCACCCGGTGGCCGCGCGCGATCGCCTGCCGGGACAGTTCCCGGCCCACCCACGCTGTTCCGCCCAGAATCAAGATCTCCATCGCTCCACCCAAGCACCGTGAGCACCGCCCGCCCAGACGGTTCGCTCTCGGCGGAGTGGGCGAGGCCCTTCGCCGAACCGGCCCGGGACGGCGGGACGGTGAGGCAAGTGGTGTGAACGGTCAGGCGGCGAGGCGCAGTTGCTGACGTACGACGATCGCGTTGAGGCGGATCTGGTACGGGGCGATGTCCGTGAGCTCCAGCGCGCCCGCGCCCGCCCGGTCCAGACCGACGGTCACGTCCATGCAGAACGCGATCGCGTACAGGTGGTCGCCGGTCTCCTCGCCCTGGAGGGCGAAGAACAGGTCGCGGTAGTAGCTGGTGCGGTCGGGGGTCTCCTCGTAGTACGAGAGTCCCGGCGCGCCCTCCTGGGCGGCGAGGCCGGTGAACGCGCCGACGAGTTCCCGCTCGACGGTGCCCCAGAAGGAGGCCTCGGCGAACTCCCCGGGGAGCGCCTGGCGCACCGCCTCCTTGAGGGAGAGCGCCATGACCGCGACGGGGGCGGTCTCCTGGAGGCCCCAGCCCCGTACCAGCTTGACGATCGAGCTGTCGGGGATCGCCGCGGCGGCCTCCCGGATGTGGCCGAAGTCGAAGTTGACGGTGGCCGGGGCGATCGCCTGCTGGAACAGCCGGTCGACGGCCTGGGCCTGTTCGAGGTGCTCGGGGCTGACTTCCATGACGGTTTTGAAGGTTGCTGCCATTGCTGTGGTTCTCCTCCTGAAGGAGCCGTGCTGATCAGGGCGGGGCCAGTATGCAGGGCCGCCCGAACCCGCCCTGCACACCGGTCCCACCCAGCGCACCGGCCCCGTCCGCGACCGGGTCCGCGACCGGGTCCTGCTCAGCCGAGCGCCCCGGCCAGCCGGGTCAGGCCGATCTCGATCTCGTCGGGCGTGTGGGTGGTGAAGGAGAGGCGCAGGGTCGCCGGGTCCGGGCTGCCCGCGTAGAACGGGGCACCGGGAACGTAGGCCACCTGGTGGGCAACTGCCTTCTCCAGCAGGGCAGTTGCGTCACTCCCCTCGGGGAGGCGGGCCCAGAGGAACATGCCGCCCTCGGGATGGTTCCAGGTGCTGCCGGGCGGCAGTGCGCCGGCCAGTCCGGCCAGCAGCGCGTCACGGCGCACGCGGTAGGCGTCGCGGACGACGGCGAGGTGGGCGTCCAGGTCGCTGTCGGCGAGGTAGCGGGCCGCCGCCGCCTGGTCGAGGGTCGGGGTGTGCAGGTCGGCGGCCTGCTTGGCGATCACGCAGGCCCGCCGGAGCGCGGCCGGTCCGCGCAGCCAGCCGAGCCGCAGCCCGGGGGCCATCACCTTGGAGAAGCTGCTGAGCAGGACCGTACGGTCCGCCGCGCCGGGGCACTGGGAGATCCACGGCACCGGCTCGCCCTCGAAGCGCAGTTCGCCGTACGGGTCGTCCTCGACGACCCAGAGCCCGCGCCTGGCCGCGATCTCGGCGACGGCGCGACGGCGGGCGAGGGGGAGCGTACGGCCGGTGGGGTTCTGGAAGTTGGGGACCAGGTAGAGCATTTTGGGCCGCTCGGAGGCGACGAGCGCGTCCAGGGCGTCCGGGACGACGCCCTCGTCGTCCGTGGGGACCGGAACAATCCGTGCGCCCGCGAGCCCGAAGCACTGGAGCGCGGCAAGGTACGTGGGGTCCTCGACCAGGACGGTGTCGCCGGGTTCGAGGAGGGCGGAGGCGAGCAACGAGAGCCCCTGCTGCGAGCCGCTGGTGATCAGCAGGTCGTCGACGTCGGTCGGCAGGCCCCGCACGGCGAGCCGGGCGGCGACGGCCGCACGCAGCGCCGGGTCGCCCTCGGTCGTCGAGTACTGGAGCACCCGCCGCGGCGACTCCCGCAGCACGGCGTCGTACGCGGCCCGTATGCCCACGGCGTCGAACAGCTCGGGAGCGGGCAGACCGCCCGCGAAGGAGATGACGTCGGGGGCGTCGGTCAGCGCCAGGATCTCCCGGACGGGAGACCCTCCGACGGCGGCGGTACGGGCGGCAAGGGCGGGAACGGCTGCGGTGGTGGTCATATCTGCAGACCCTACGAAGCGGAAGCCCCGTATTCAGGGGGATTCCAGCATCCGAACACATGACACCGGGCAAGATCGAACAAGGTGGGAGCAGCGGTGAAGACAGGCGATCGGCCCGGCTCCCGTCACATCTGAACCGGCTCATCCGTCATAGAGGCAGAAGTGCCCTGTCCGCCGGGACCCCTGGAGCTGAGCCCCATGACCGTTGCCTATGCAATCGTCACCGCACTGACCATCGCGTACTGCCTGTTCTCGGCAGGCGCCGACTTCGTACGTTGGGAGCGTGTCGGTGTCGCCATGGACACGGTCGGCGTGCCTCGGTCGTGGATGCCCTGGCTCGGAGTCCCCAAGGCGGCGGCCGCACTCGGACTGCTCATCGGCTTCTGGATACCGGTGATCGCCATGGCTGCGGCGGCCGGTCTCGTTCTCTTCTTCGCCGCCGCCGTCGTGACCCACTGGAGGGCACGCGACTACTCCTTCGGTCTGCAGTACCCGTTCCTTGTGCTGGCCATCGCGACCTTGGCCCTGAGGGCTGCCGCCTGAGGAGCGCCTCGTCCGGTATGCGCTGGACGTGCGGTATCAGCAACGAGTTCGGATCCGCACCGCTGCCCCTCGGGCGGGGCGGGGCGGTGTGGGGCGCGGGCGGTGTGGGGCGCGAGCGCTATTTTCCCTTGAGTTGGTAGTCGGTGCCGAACAACTGGTTTCCCACGCAGCCCGGTTCGCTGCTCGTGAAGTAGTCGTGGAATGCCTCCGCCAGCTCGTCCAGGCTGGTGACCCCGTCGCCGTTGGTGTCCAACCGCCGTGCCACCGTGCCACTTTCGGCCTCGGCGACGCCCAGGGCGCGCAGCAGGCGACCGGTCTCGGCGGCGTTCAGGAAGCCGTCGTTGTCGTGGTCGGCCGCCGACAGGATCGCCGCCACCACGGGCAGCAGATGCGTGGTGTAAGCGGCGGAACTCGACGTGATCTTGGCCAGGGCCTTGCAGAACGGCTCCCGCTCCAGCGTCACCGCGTCCACGCCGCCACTCGTGCCGACACCCGCACCCGGGCCCGCACCCGGGCCTGCGCCCGCGGCCTTTCGCGCTGCCCCTGCGGCCGCCGCGAGATTCTCCCAGTACGTGGTGAACTCCCGCTCCAGAGCGAGGGTGTGCGCACCGCCCTCCCCGTGCCCGAAGGCACCCGCGACCCGCCGGGCCGCCCGCCGGAAGTCCGTACCGGAGACGACGCCGTTGGCCTCCGTGTCGTACACGTCGAAGTGCGCGCGGAGCTTGCGCTCCACGAACGGCGTCAGCGGCCTGCGTACGGACGACACGGCGGGGGCACTGCGGCGGGGGGCCGTCGGCCGCCGGTTCTCCTGCTCGTCGAGGAAGCGGGCCGCCGCCCGGTAGCCGCTCTCCGCCCGCCGGTGGATGGTGGCGAGCTCCTCGCGCCGGGTGGTCCACGCCCCGTTGTCCGGCGGCTCCATCAGGTCCTCGCCGCTGGGCAGGACGTGCACCGAAACGCCGTCCGGCCTGCTGTTGAGGGCGTGGTGGAGGTGGTGGCGGCGGGACAGCTCCAGGACCGTGCCGCCCAGTTCCCAGGGGAAGCGGGCGGGTCGCAGCTGCTTCTCCTTCTGCCGCATCCGCAGCACGTACACCGTCGTCGCGCCGTGGGCGATCGACCGCGTGATGGGCACGGACTCGGCCACGCCACCGTCGACGTAGTGCTCGTCGCCGATCCGCATGGGCGGCCACAGCCCCGGGATCGCAGCGGACGCCATGGCGGAGGGGACGAGCGGGCCCGAGTCGAAGTAGCGGACGGTGGCCCGCTCGATGGAGACGGCCGTGCACTGGTAGGGCACCGCCAGGTCCTCGATGCGCGTGGAGGCGCCGAGGTGCTTGGTGAGCACCCTGCGGAGCACTTCGTTGGAGTTGAGCGCCGGGCGCAGGGACAGGGCGTTGAGGATGCTGCGCGCGTTCAGCCGCATCGTCTTGCTGGCGACCAGGTCCCGCCAGAAGTTCTCCATCTCCTGGTACACGGTCGGAGTGGGATTCCTTGCGATCATGGCGCCCTGCACGGAGCCGATCGACGTGCCGATGACGAAGTCGGGGGTGATGCCGCGCTCGAACAGGGCGCGCACCATGCCCACTTGATAGCCGCCGAGGAGCCCGCCACCGCCCAGGACGAAGGCGACGCGGGGGGAGGGTGTGTCAGTCATGGCCGGGGCCTCCCACTGGGGTGCGGTTTCGGATGTACGGGTCGTACGGGACGTCCGGGGTGCACGGGATGTCCGGGGTGTACGGGACGTCCGGGGCTGGGACCTCTTCGGGCGCCGGGCCCGGCGCACCGCGCTTGCGGGCGATCCACTCGTCCATGGCCGCCCACTGCCCGTCGAGCCAGGCGGCCGCCGCCGCGGGTTCGCGGGGCACGTCCTCGGCCCGCGTGTGCCACCAGGTGAGGTGGATGCGGCGGTCGTCCACCGGGGGCGGCGGGTAGCCGATGTCGACGACGCCGCCAACGAGGTCCTCCAGGCCGGTGTGGCCGACGACGAGCACGTCCGCCTCCGTCGCCTGGGACAGCACGCGCGCGGCGCCGGCGGAAACCGGCGGCAGCACATGCCTCAACTTCCTTGCCCAGCGGGCCCGTTCGGGATCGGCACGGTCCAGCGCGGCGAGGCTCCTGCGGCGCCCTGCGGCGGTCATGTTCACGCCTTCGGGGAAGTACGCGAGGACGTCGCGCAGCCCCATGTCCCGGGAGTGGTGGATCAGCACCCGCATGGCGCGGGCCGGGCCGCTCCTGTTCCAGCGGATCAGGTCCACCCTGAGCCTGCGGACGAGGAGCCCGACCGCCGGGTCCAGGCCGGGGAGGGTACGCCCCACGCTGAGCAGGCCCCGGCCCAGGAGGTGGCAGCCGAGCAGCCCCGCGAGGTGGAAGTTGAGCGGCCCGGAGTGCCGCATCAGCAGCAGAACGGGGCGGTCGGGCGCGGGCAGCGGCAGGCCGCCGCCCGTGTCCAGGGTGAGCCCGGCCCGGCGCAGTCCCTCGGTGAACACCCGGTGGGTGAGCCGCGCCAGCAGCCGCTCGCACTCCTGCGTGTCCGAGGCCCGGCCGCGCAGTACGGCCAGCAGCACCGGGGCCTCGAACCGGGTGACGTACGCACCCAGCAGCTTCAGCCCGCGCACGGACGCCCGGACCCGGGGGAGGCGGTGGGGGTGGCAGGACAGGCCGCGGCGGGGGTTCACGGTGCGGTCACCACCAACGCCGCGTTCTGGCCGCCGAAGCCGACGGACGTGGTGAGGACCGCGTCCACCTTCCTCCGTACGACGGTACGGGCGATGTCCAGGTCGCACTCGGGGTCCGCCGCGGTGAGGTTGGCCGTCGGCGGCACCGTCCCGCGCGTCACGGACAGCACCGAGCAGACCGCCTCGATGGCACCCGCGGCCCCCAGGGCGTGGCCGATGACGCCCTTGACCGAGGTGACGAGCGGGCGGTGCGGCAGGAGCCGGGCGAGGACCGCGGCTTCCACCGCGTCGCCCAGGGGCGTGCTGGTGGCGTGGGCGCTGACGTGGTCCACGTCCCCCGCCGCCAGTCCCGCGTCGGCCAGCGCGCCCCGTACCGCCGACTCCAGACCGGTGCCGTCCGGGTGCGGGGCCACGGGGTGGTGGGCGTCGGCACTGGCCCCGTAACCGGCCAGCCGGGCCTGGACCCGGGCGCCGCGCGCACGTGCGTGGGACTCGCGCTCCAGGATCAGCACGCCCGCGCCCTCGGCCGCGACGAAGCCGTCGCGGGCGGTGTCGAAGGGGCGGGACGCGGTAGCCGGGTCGCCGTCGCCGGGCCCCGAGAGCGCCCCGAGGCGGGCGAAACCGGACAGCACGGCGGGGGTCAGCGCGGCATCGCTGCCGCCGGTGATCACGATGTCGCAGCGCCCGGCGAGCAGCATGTCGCGCGCGACGCCGATGGCGCTGGCCCCGGAGGCGCAGGCGGTGCTGACCACCAGGCAGGGGCCGGTGGCGCGGTGGGCGATCGCGGTCTGCCCGGCGACCATGTTCGGCAGGTACAGGGGGAGGAGCAGGGGTGAGACGGCGTGTGCGCCCCGGCCGTCGAGGGCCTGCTGGGCGACGGTGTACGCGTTCACGCCGCCGAAGGCGGTGCCGAGCACGACGCCGACCCGCGTCCCGTCCCAGGAGTCCGTGTCGAGTCCGGCGTCCGCGAGGGCTTCGGCGGCGGCGACGAGCGCGAACTGACTGAACCGATCGAGCCGGTGGGCCTCACGCGCACCCAGGAGGGAATCGGCGTCGAAACCGGGGACGCGGCAGGTGAGGTGGCCGGGGGCCTGCCCGGAGCCGGCCTCGGGGCCTGGGCTGCCGGGGCTGCCGGGGCTGCCGGGGCTGCCGGGGCTGTTGCCCAGGGTCGCCGTGCCGCGCCCGGCGCAGATCGCCTCCCAGCTGGCCGGTACGCCGATGCCCGCCGCAGTGACCAGACCGAGCCCCGTGACCACGGCAGTCTCCGTCACCGGCGGATGCCCTTCTCCACGAGCGTGACCAGCTCGTCCACGGTCCTGGCCCGTGCCAGCCGGTCGCCGTCCACCTTGCTGCCGTAGGTGCTCTCCAGTACGACGCAGAGCTCCGCCATCGCGAGCGAATCCACCTGCAGGTCGTCCAGCGACCCGTCGGGACGGATGTCGGCCGCCGGGATCCGCAGCGTTTCCGCCATCAGCACCCTGACTTCAGCGAACACGGCTGTCACGGCTGTCTCCTTGCATTCCTGATGAACCGGATTGCCGGACATTACCGCCTTTATATGACAAACACTTACTTATAGATACTCGTGTCCTCGCGCCGGCACGTCAGCAGGTGGGACGGCCGAGGGCGCCGCCGGCCCGGTGCGGAACGAACTCCAGGCGTACGGAGTCGGTGCGCGGCAGCATCACCGCGACGCCGTTGTCCGGTCTCCAGGACCGCGGGAGGAAGACGTACTGGTTGGCGGACTGGATGACGAGGACCAGGCCCTCGTAGCGGTACGGGTAAGCCGATTTGGTGTCGGCGCAGCGCATCTCGCGTACGCCGGGGACGTCGAGGCCGAGGCTGCGGGTGCTGCGCAGGACGGTGGTGGTGGAGGTGGGGAGCTTCGAGACGAACCGGTCGGCGCGGTCCCTGCCGACGGCGGCCGCGTAGTCGGTGGCGGCCCAGACGAGGCTCAGCCCGACCAGGACGAAGATGACGGCCCACTCGGCGACGGCGGCCCACTCGGGGCGGAGGAGCGGGGAGGGAAGGGGGGTGGCGGGAACGGCAGTTGAGGGGCGCGGGGGTGCGGGGGCGGGAGGAGGAGCGGCGTTTCCCTCTCCCCTCGCTCCTTCCCCCTCTCCCCCTCCGCCATCTGGCGGTACGAGGGTGGGCTCCGGCTCCGTTTCCGGCGGCCGCGGCGGCGGCGGCGGTCCCAGGGTGCGCCGCAGGTGGAGGGCGTACGCGAGCAGGATCACTCCGGCGGCGAGGCTCAGCGGGGCCGCGACGAACTGTCTGCGGAGAAAGAAGTCGCGGTCGAACACGCTCAAGAGCCCGCCGACCGCCAGCAGCAGACCCACAGCGGCAAGGGCGGGAAGCAGGAGCCGCAGTACGCGGGGCCGGCCACCGGCGGCGAGGCGGGTGCGGAGCAGATCGTGGCCCCAGAAGGCGAGGAGGCCGCCGGCGGCGGTGGCGACCATGGGGTTGAACATGGCGTCCACGCTGATGACCAGGTAGTCGGTGGTGCCGAGACCGAGGGTGGTGGAGTTGACGCCGAAGTACGCGTAGAACCAGGACGCCTGGTTCAGACCGAAGTAGTAAAGGAGCGCGGTGACGAAGCTGGTCGGAGCGATGACGGCCCCGAAGAGCGCACCGAACCGGTGAATGCCGGAGTCGGGGCCGGGGCCGGGAAGCGGCTGGGCGGGGTCGTCGGGCGGGGTTCTGGCCGTGGTCATGGAGCGGGCGAGCTGGGGGTGCGAGGGGTGCCGGGGGCAGTAGGGGGACCAGGGGTGCCGGCGCCGGGGGTGCCGGTTACCGGCGGAGGCGTGGTCGTACCGCTGGTGGGTGAGGAGGTGGGTGAGGAGGTGGGTGGACAGGGGGCCGTCACGTGGATGCGGATGACGTCGCCCCGGTAGTACGGGTTCCGGGGAGGCACGGCGTCCAGGTATCCGCAGGGCTGACCCAGGTCGTACGGCACCGCTGTCCGCACGAGCCGCACGCAGACGGCGCCGTCGCACTGCTGGAACTTGCCTTTCAGGACCGCCCAGTTGGCGCGCCCCTCGGCATCGTCCCCCAGCGGTCGCCCCTCGAACTTGTTGATGTCCGGAATGGTCATCGGAGACCCCGGCACCTTCGGCCCGCCGCCGTTGCCATTGCCGCCGCCATTGCCGTTGCCACCGTTGCCGCCGTTGCCACCGCCGTTGCCGTTGCCGTTGCTCCCACCAGTGCCACTGCGTCCGCCGACGCTGCCCCCGCCGTTCCCGGCGTTCCCACTGCCCACACTCGCCCCACCGGACCCGCCGGTGCTGCCCGGCCCGCCCGTACCGCCCGTACCGCTGGAGCTCCCAGCACCACTGGTCCCATTCGTACCACCGGACCCACCAGCCCCACCCGTACTCCCGCCCCCGTCGGACCCGTCGGACCCACCATCCCCGCCGTCCCCGCCCGTAGCGCCTCCCGTCAGCCCTCCCGTGATTCCCGGTGCTGCCGCCCCGCCGCCTGAGGATCCGGATTCCCCGCCGTTGCACGCCACTCCCGCCGCACAGACGCACGCCAACACCACGGCCGGGCGCAGTGCCCGCCGCCACTCCGTCGCCACAGCTCCCATGCCAACTCCCTTGAGAGAGCGTCTACTTGGGAGAGTGGCACTTGATTCGCCCCCGGTCGAGCTCCCCGACCGGGGGCGACGGCGCGACCGTACCGGTCAGGATTCGAGAAGCGCAGAAGACCCCAGCCGCACTAGCGTGACCTGCATGGACGCCGGCGAGGACGTGGAAGCGGCCCGCACGACAGATGGAGACACCATGAGCAAGGCCACGAGGACGGCGACAGGCTCAGACGCCGCCCGCAGCCATGACCTGATCCGGGTGCACGGCGCACGCGTGAACAACCTCAAGGACGTCAGCATCGACATCCCGAAGCGCCAGCTGACGGTGTTCACCGGCGTCTCCGGTTCGGGCAAGAGCTCACTGGTGTTCGACACGGTCGCCGCCGAGTCGCAGCGGCTGATCAACGAGACGTACAGCGCCTTCGTGCAGGGCTTCATGCCGACGCTGGCGCGCCCCGAGGTCGACGTGCTCGAAGGGCTGACGACGGCGATCATCGTCGACCAGCAGCGGCTGGGCTCCGACCCGCGCTCCACGGTCGGCACCGCGACGGACGCCAACGCGATGCTCCGCATCCTCTTCAGCCGGCTCGGGAAGCCGCACATCGGCTCGCCCGGCGCGTTCGCGTTCAATGTCGCCTCGGTCCATGCGAGCGGTGCGATCACCGTCGAGCGCGGCCACAAGAAGACAGTGAAGGCGACCTTCAACCGCACCGGCGGCATGTGCACGCGCTGCGAGGGCCGGGGCTCGGTCTCCGACATCGACCTCACCCAGCTGTACGACGACTCCAAGTCTCTCGCCGGCGGCGCGTTCACCATCCCCGGCTGGAAGTCGGACAGCTTCTGGACCGTGCGGGTCTACGCCGAGTCGGGCCTCCTCGACCCGGACAAGCCGATCGCCAGGTTCACCAAGCGGGAAATGGAGAACTTCCTCCACCACGAGCCGGTCAAGGTGAAGGTCGACGGCGTGAACCTCACCTACGAGGGGCTCATCCCCAAGATCCAGAAGTCGTTCCTGGCCAAGGACCGGGAGTCGATGCAGCCGCACATCCGGGAGTTCGTGGACCGCGCGGTCACCTTCGCCGTCTGCCCCGAGTGCGACGGCACCCGGCTGAGCGAGCTCGCCAGGTCGTCGAAGATCAAGAAGCTCTCCATCGCGGACGCCTGCGCGATGGAGATCAGGGACCTGGCCGAGTGGGTACGCGGTCTGCAGGAGCCTTCCCCAAGCTCTTCGAGCAGGGGATACCCCACTGTCGCTCCGCTGCTCACCGCGTTGCGGGACGCCCTCGACTCCTTCGTGGAGATCGGCCTCGGCTACCTCTCGCTCGACCGGGCGTCGGGCACCCTGTCGGGCGGCGAGGCGCAGCGCGTGAAGATGGTCCGCCACCTCGGTTCCGCGCTCACCGACGTCACGTACGTCTTCGACGAGCCCACCATCGGCCTGCACCCGCACGACATCGAGCGGATGAACAACCTCCTCCTCCGGCTGCGGGACAAGGGGAACACGGTCCTCGTCGTGGAGCACAAGCCGGAGACGATTCGGATTGCCGACCACGTCGTCGACCTCGGCCCCGGCGCCGGCACGGCGGGCGGCACGGTCTGCTTCGAGGGCACGGTGGAAGGGCTGCGGACCAGCAAGACCGTCACCGGCCGCCACTTCGACGACCGGGCCACCTTCAAGGAGACGGTACGGGGGCACGACGGCGTGCTGGAGATCCGGGGCGCCACCACCAACAACCTCCAGGATGTCGACGTCGACGTCCCGCTCGGGGTGCTCTGCGTGATCACGGGCGTGGCGGGCTCCGGCAAGAGCTCCCTCGTACACGGCTCGCTGCCCAAGGGCGAGGGTGTGGTCTCCATCGACCAGGGCGCGATCCGCGGTTCGCGGCGCAGCAACCCGGCGACGTACACCGGACTGCTCGACCCGATCCGCAAGGCGTTCGCGAAGGCCAATGGAGTGAAGCCGGCGCTGTTCAGCGCCAACTCCGAGGGCGCCTGCCCGAATTGCAATGGCGCGGGCGTCATCTTCACCGACCTGGGGATGATGACCGGCGTCTCCTCCCCCTGCGAGGAGTGCGAGGGGAAGCGGTACCAGGCGTCGGTCCTCGAATACCGCTTCGGCGGCCGTGACATCAGCGAGGTGCTCGCGATGCCGGTGACGGAAGCGGCGGAGTTCTTCGCCTCGGGCGAGGCCCACACCCCCGCAGCGCACCGCATCCTCACCCGCCTCGCCGACGTCGGACTCGGCTACCTCAGTCTCGGGCAGCCGCTCACCACGCTGTCCGGCGGCGAGCGGCAGCGCCTCAAGCTGGCCACCCACATGTCCGAGAAGGGCGGCATCTACCTCCTCGACGAACCAACCACCGGCCTTCACCTCGCCGATGTCGAGCAACTCCTCGGCCTGCTCGACCGGTTGGTCGACTCGGGCAAGTCGGTCATCGTCGTCGAGCACCACCAGGCGGTCATGGCCCACGCCGACTGGATCATCGACCTCGGCCCCGGCGCGGGCCACGACGGCGGCAAAATCGTCTTCGAGGGCACCCCGTCCAATCTGGCCGCCTCCCGCGCGACCCTCACGGGCGAGCACTTGGCGCAGTACGTGGCCGGCTGAGCCGCCCCCGCCCGCCCCCGTCCGCCCCCCGTCCGCCCGCTCAGCGAGCCCGCAGCTCCCGCAACGCCCTCTGCAGAGCCGGGTCACGGAAATTCTCCAAGTCGGCCTCCTTGTACACCGGTTCGGGGTGGGTGGGTGGTATCCCTGCCCCGTCGTAGGTCCTGCCGTCCTTGTCGAGGAACTTCTCGTTGGGGACGGTCAGGGTCCAGGCGTTCGGCAGGGCGCGCTGCATGGTGTCGGAGAAGACTCCCTGGGTGGGTTCGCCGATACGGATCGGCGCGGGCGTGCGGCCGATGAGCGACTGGGCGAAGGACTCTCCGGCGCTGATGGTGAGCGGGCCGCCGAGTACGGCGACGGGCCCGGTGAAGCGGGGGCCTGCCGCCGGGCGGACCGTGATCGGCTGCGGAGGCGTCCAACTCCCCTCATTGTCCGGGTCGTTGCGGGCGACCTTCGTGTACGCGGTGTAGGCACGGTCCGTCAGTCGCCCCGCGATCTTGATGCCCAGCGCGTCTGCGCCGCCCCCGTTGAGGCGGAGGTCGACGACCAGGCCGCGCATGGCCCGCACCCGCTTCTCGGTGAAGACGGCGGCCAGCGCCCGGTCCAGGACGGCGGCGTCCGCATCGGGGCCGACCGGCCCGTCCTTGCCTCCGTACCCGGCGAAGATCGTGACGCGGAGGTAACCGGTGCCGCGCCCGAGGTCCGCGTACTGGATCTGTCCGTCCGCGAACTCCTCTATCTTCTCGGGCAGTTGGGCGCGCGTCACAGCTCCCACCCGCTCCCGGTACTTCTCGTCGCCGAAGAAGGTGCCGGGCCGGACGTTGAGGGTGTGACGCTTGCCGGTGGCGTCGCGGAGCTGGGTGTGCATGTCGTGCAGCGGCTCGATCATCGCGCTCAGGATCTCGAAGAGCCGGTCGTCGCTCGTGCCGGCATTCACCTGGGGGCGGTACGTGGCCCGCATCGCGTCCCAGTCGACGCCCTTGGCGCGGAGGAAGGGGTAGTTCTCGCGGAGGGTCGACCAGAACACGTCGAAGGTGTGCACCGGGTCGGCAGCCGGGGGAAGCGCACAGCCGGCGGGCAGTGCGGCGATCCGCTCCAGGCGCCACTCCCCCACCGAACCGGCAGGCGCGAGGCGGGCGTTGTCGGCTCCTGCCGTACGAAGCGTCAGCCAGCGCACCCCGTCCTTGTCCCGGAAGGGCACGCCGCCCTTGCCGGCAGCGGCCTTCCCCGCGCTCAACTGCATCTGCCCCGGCAGGCACCCCGCAGCGGAGAACTCGTAACTCCGCAGCTTGCCCTGGTGCACCGTCACATACTGCTGGTACCCGTCACTCCGCCAGGCACCCTCCAGCGCCGCACCCGCACCCGCGCCGCTCCCGGCCGATGGCCGCGCATCCTGCGCCGCGGCGCCCGTCGGCACCACCACCAGCGCTGTGGCAGCCGCTGCGGCCGCCACAGCGACCGCTCCCCACTTCGTCGCCGTACGCGCTCCCGGTCGCCCCGTACTCCCGAACATTCGCCAGCACCTCATCCGTACGCGCTTCCCGGAACTCTCGTCCCGACCACCCTCCCGCGCCACGGCGGAACCCCACCAGCCGATCGCCCCCACTGCGGGACGGGGGCCTTCCCCCCCCCGTGAACTCTGGTGCGCTCCGGCTTACTTACTGACCCATGCTGACCCTTGCTGCCCCTTACTGATCCTTACGACGCCTTGTGGAGCCGCCCGAGCAGCGCCAGCAACTGCCCCTGTTCCTCCGGTGAGAGCGGCGCGAGCAGCTCCGCGTTGGCCGCTTCGGCGAGGTCCGCGCAGCGGCCGAGAGTCGCGGTGCCCTTCGGGGTGACGGTGACGGCGTTCTTGCGGCGGTCGACGGGGTCCGGGGTACGCAGGACCAGACCCGCCGCCTGGAGGTGGTTGAGGATGCCGACCATGTCCTTGGGGTCGACGGCGAGCCGACGGCCCAACTCGGCCTGGGCGACGGGACCGTACTCGGCGGTCGCGGCGAGTACCGCGTGCTGCATGAGCTTCAGCCCCTCGGCGGCGATCGCGTCGGCGACCAGGCCACGGCCGCGCGCCGCGACCCGGCCGACGAGCCAGCTGGGCAGGGACTGGATGTGCTGGAGGGCTGGTGTGAACGAAGCGGGCCGGGTGGGGACAGCGTCCGAAGTCATGGCTGGATCCTATCCAATATTTCATTGGACCTCCCTATGACTTTCCTCTACCGTGGGGACTCCCAACGGGTTTTACGGTCGATTCCGGGAGGTCCTGTGCTGCGCATCCACCATCAGGTCAACGGCGGTCCCACCGCGCTGTTCGTCGAAGAGGCCGATGTGCCACGGGCAGGGCCCGGAGAAATACTGGTCAGGGTCGAGGCGATCGGGGTGACCCTGCCTGCCGTGCGCAAGGTCCTCGCGAGCGGCGAACCCACGACGCTGGGCGGTGAGGTGGCCGGGGAGATCGCCGCCCTCGGCCCCAAAGTCACCGGCTTCGCCGTCGGCGAGCGCGTCACCGGGCTGTGCTTCTCCGACGCCTACGCCGAGTTCGCCGTCCTGGGCGCGGCGATGACGTCCCGCATCCCGGCCGACGCAAGCGCGGCCGAAGCGGTCGCCCTCGTCCGCAGCGGCCTGGTGGCACGCGGCGCGTACGAGGCCGCCCGCATGCAGCCCGGCGAGTCGGTCCTGGTCACGGCGGCGGCCAGCGCGACGGGCACGCTCGCCCTCCAGTACGCAAGGGCGGGCGGGGCGGGACGCGTCGTCGCGGCAGTCGGCCGCCCGGAAAAGGCGGACTTCGTCAGGGAGTTGGGCGCCGACGAGATCGTCCTCTACGAGGATGCCGACTGGGGCGCTCCGTACGACGTGATCCTCGACGGCGTCGGCGGCGACCTGCTCAACCCGGCAGTCCGGGCGCTGGCGACGGGCGGCCGGCTGGTCGCCTACAGTTCCGGCGGCGGAACGGTCGAGGCGTTCGAACTCCTGGTCCGCGGCGCCTCGTTGATCGGCTTCCAGATGCGGGCCATTGCCGTCGGCCAACCCGAACTGTACGACCGCTGGTTGCGCGAGCTGTGGCAGTTGCGCGACGCCGGCACCCTGCGCACCGCCGTGCACGAGGAGATCCCGCTCGCCGAGGCCGCGCGGGCCCACGCCCTGATCGAGCAGCGGCGCAATCTGGGCAAGGTGGTACTCGTGACCGGCGCGGGCCGTTAGCCGGGCAGGCACCGGGCCTCCCCACGCGAGAGGAACCAACGCCACCATGAGCGCCGAGCCGAGCCGAGCCCCGACACCCTCACCGCCCTCCTCGGCCGGGCCGGGCGGGACTACCGGGAGCTCGCAGGGCGCGACCTCTCCCTCGACGGTACGGACGTACGGAACTACGGGCGGTACGCGCAGCCGGTGGCCGATGGCCCGTGGCCGGTGAGGTTCAACAGCCCCTACCGTCCGGTGCGCACCCTGCGCCGCAGGTCCTTGGCCGCCCGGACGGCGGCCCGGCCCTCCGGGCGGTGGCCCTGTTCGGCGAGGCGGTCGCCGAGCCAGGCCAGGGACTCCGCGAGGCCCGCGAGGTCGTTGCCGGGGTGAATTTCGGTGAGTTCGGTGAGTTCGGAGAGCAGTTCCACGGCTTCCTGGGTGGGGGCGAGGATTTCACCCTCGCGTCCCATCCGGTGCAGCCGGATGCCGAGGTTGGCCAGACCGTGCAGCAGTCCGGTCAGGTGCTTGCCGGGTTCGTCCGCGCGCAGTCGCCGGTGCAGGGCCACCACTTCCTGCGTGGTCGCGAGTGATTCGGCGTGCCGGTCGGCGCCGACGAGACGGTTGCTCAGGTTGTTCAACACCCTTGCCATACCTGCAAGTTGGAATGTCGGGTCGGCGGCGGCGAGCTGCCGGTGAAGGGCGACGGACTCCTCCGCGGGCGGCAGCGCGTCGTGCGGACGGCCGACCGCCGCGAGCCGGGTGGCGAGGGTGTCGAGTGCGTCCGCGAGCAGGGGACGTACGAGCTCGGGGGCCGCGGCGAGCATGCGCCGGCCCAGATGCACCGACTCGTCGGCGGCGGCGAGCGCATCGGCGAGCTGCCCGTTCCACGACTGGACGAGGGCGAGGTTGTGCAGGGAGCGGGCCAGGGCGATCTTCACGCCGGGGCTCGTCCGGGCGGCCTCCCGGCACAGGTCGACCGCGTCACGGGCCATGCCGACAGCCAGGTCGAGGCTGCCGCTGGTGGCCAGCCGGAGGGCGTTCTCGTTGAGCTTCTGGATACGGGCGAGCGCGCCCGGCTCCGGGGGTGCGGTGGTGGTGCGGCGCAGGTGTTCCACGGGATCGGGTTCGGCGAACCGACCGTCCTCGGTGATCGTGATGCCTTGCTTGCGCGCCATCGCGGTCAGGAAAGCGAGGAACTCCGGGTTGAGGCGGGTGAGTTGACGGAAAATATCCGCCGCCTCGTCGAGATACGGGCGCACCTCGTCGGCACGGCCGAGATGCGGAAGCTCCCGGGCAAGGGCAAGCAGAGCCACCCACTGCCCGGCCAGCCCAACGGCCGACTCGGGACCATGCACGCTGGAGCCCGCGCCGGAACGGGGGTCGGAACCCGTGCGGGCACGGGGGCCGGGGGCGGGACCCCTGCCGGAGCGGAAACCGGGGCCCGTACCGGAACCGGAACTCGTGCCAGAACCGGAGCCGGAGCCCGTACCTGAGCCGGGGCCAGTACCAGAATCCGTGCCGGACCGGGAGCCAGGGCTCGCGCTGGAGCTCGTACCGGAACCCGCCCCGGACCGGGAGCCGGGGCCCATGCTGGAGCCCGTGTCGGAACCCATACCAGAACCGGAGCGGGATCCAGGGCCGGTGCCCGTACCGGAACCGGCACCGGCACCGGCACCGGGACTGTGCCTGCCGAACCTCGTTCCATCCTGCTGCCGCCCGTGGAACGCCCGATATCGCTCGACCGCCTCGCACAGGACCGTGACCGCCTCCTCCCGGCGCCCCATTTCCCCCAGCTTCAACCCCAACTCCGACATCGACGAGGCGAGTTCCTCCTCCCCCTCGCCGGGGCTCCGGGCCGCGATGCGGCGGGACACGTCAACGGAGTCACGCATCCGGTCGAGCGCTTCGTGGTGCTGTCCGAGCTCGGCGAGCTGGTTGCCGAGGTTGGCCAACGCCTCGCCCAGAGAGCGGAGATGCGTTCCGGGGTCCTGCCGCGCGAGTCCCTCGTACAGTCCGACGCTCTCCTGAGCCAGCTCGCGCGCTTCACCCCGGCGCCCCAACAGGCCTACGACACGGGCGCGTTGATCCAACGCCAGGGCAAGGCCCGGCAGCCAGGTGCGTGCGTCCTGAACGGCAAGGCGGCGGCACACCTTCACCGTTTCCGCCAGGACCTCGGCCAACTCGCCGTGCAGTGCGGGTACTTCCATGAGTAAATAGCTCAGTTCGTACAGCGCGTAGCCGAGATCGGACAGGCTCCTCCGGGGGTCGTCACCGGCCCGCCGCCGGTACTCGTCGACCTTCCGCCGCGCAGCGCTCAGCGCTTGTGGCCCATGCGGCGGCCCTTGCGCCTCTTCCCCTCGACCTTGGCCTTGCGCACCGTCCGTCATTGCGGGCCTCCGGTGTTCTCCCCGGCGGCGGGTGCCGTCGCACCGGGCCGCCACTTCTTCCCCCGTATCCCCATGAGGGGGAAGGTAGCAGGGGGTGCGCCCGTCGCCCCAGGGATTCTCTTCCTGTTCCGGTAGCCTGCAACAGAGCCTGAACGGAGAGGAGTTGAAGTGCGAAGTCCCGGTCTCACGAGCACGCGTTGACGTCGTAGGTCGCGATCGACCCGTCATCGCGTGCTGCCTTCGAGTTGCGGCACAGCGAGCTCTTCCACGCGCCCCCGTTCCGCCTGCGCACCTGACCGTGCGACCGGCCGACGGGCGGTGCCGCTCTGCGCAGCTCCAGGGAGCCCCGTGCCGCCCGTACCCCGCCCTTTCCCGCCCCACCCTCCTTCCGTGTCGCCCGCCCCGTGGCGGGACGCCGACTTCCTCAAGCTCTGGTTCGGTCAGACCTTTTCGCAGCTCGGGGCGCATGCCAGTCAGGTGACTCTGCCGCTCGTGGCCGTGGTCGCACTCGCTGCGGACTCCGGCCGGCTCGGCGTCCTGCGTGCGGTGGAGCAGGCGCCGATCCTGCTGTTCTCGCTGTTCGCCGGGGCGTGGGTGGACCGCCGACGGACCCATGACGTGATGGTGTGGGCGGACTTCGGCCGCGCCCTCGCGCTCGCGGCGATTCCCATCGCGTGCGTGATCGGCGGGCTCGGCTTCCCGCTGCTACTGCTGGTCGCATTCCTCGTCGGGGTGCTGTCCGTGTTCTTCGACGTGGCCTGCCAGGCTTCTCTCGTACGGCTGGTCGAGCGCGGTGAGTTGGTGCGCGGGAACAGTGCGCTGGAGGGCAGCAAGTCCGCCGCGCAGACGGGCGGGCCGGCGCTCGGGGGCGCGTTGGTGTCGCTGCTGTCGGCGCCGGTGGCCAATGGGGCGGGGGCGCTGTTCTTCGCGGTGTCGTTCCTGTCGATCCGGCGCATTCGCCGACGCGAGGAGACCAGTGAGGCCGCGGAGCGGGTACGAACGCGGACGGAGCGGCCGTCACCGCACCTCTGGTCACGCGTACGCGAAGGGCTCCAACTCGTCTTCACAGATGCCCTGTTGAGGTCCGTAGGGCTGGCCTCCGCGCTCTTCCAGTTCGCCTTCGCGGCCCTGCTGACCGTGCTGCTGGTCTTCCTGCCGCGCGGACTGCACCTGTCCGGCACGGCCGTCGGGCTCGTACTCGCGGCGGCCGGGCCGGGGCGGTGCTCGGCTCGCTGCTGGCCGCGAAGCTGCCCGGGAGGTGGGGTTACGGCCGGGTGATGGTGGGGGCGGCGGTGCTGGGCGACGGGGTGATGCTGTGCGTGCCCGCACTGCCCGGTTCCGCCGGATCCTCCTGGACGACGGTCCTCACTCTCATGGCGGTCAACTTCCTCTTCGGCATGGGCAGTCAGACGGTCAACGTCACCGTCATGGCCGTACGACAGGCCCGCACACCGGTGCGGCTGCAGGGCCGGGTCGTGGCGACGATCAACGTCGTCGGGATGGGGCTGACCCCGCTGGGTTCACTGCTCGGCGGTCAGCTGGCGGAGTGGTGGGGCCTGCACACCGCCCTGCTGGCGACCGCGTCCGCACTCGCCCTCTCCCCGCTGTTCATGGCCCTGTCCCCCTTGCGACGCCTGGGAAAGACCCTCCCGGCCGCACGGCACTGACCCCCGGCAGCGGCCAGGAGAAACGTGGCCAACAGGGCGAGGGCCAGCTCGGTGAACTTACTCGTCGTGTCAGGACCTCCCGGTCTCCGTTCCGCCCACGGCACGTCCACGGCACGCCCACAGCAGCTGGATCGCACTCCCCAGCACCTCATCGAATCGTCGCGGCACCGGCCAGCGCGGCGGGATACACGGCTCGCGGTCCGAAGCGCCGGCGGGCACTGTCCGCGGCCTTTTCCACGGCGCGGGCGCGTTCGTCACCGGGGTTCAGGGAGAGCTGGCGGTAGGCGCCGTCGGCCGATGACAGGCCGTCGGCACGCAGGGCGAAGGCCCGGACGCGGGCACGTTGCAGTCCCAGGCCGGCCAGCAGGGCCAGGGCGTCCGCGGTGAGGGCGGCGGAGTGGCCGGTGGGTTCGGCCGTGGTGCGGGTGCGGGTGGTGGAGGTGCGGTCGGCGTAGCGCACGGTGAGGGTGAGACGGCTGGTGACCTGGTTCTCTCCGCGCAGCCGTTGGCCGATCCGCTCGGAGAGTTCCAGGACGGCCCGGTGGTGCTGTACGGGGTCCAGGCAGTCCCGGTCGAGTACGAGATCCGCGGTCAGCTGTGCCGCCGGTTCCTTGGGCGTCACCGGGCGGGGGTCCTGACCGCGGGCGCGTTCGGCCAGGAGCCTCGCCTGGGCGACGCCGAGGAGGCGTTGCAGGGTGCTCCCGGGGAGGTCCGCGACCTGGCCGATGGTGTACAGGCCGTACTTGGTGAGTACTTCCGCCGTACTGCGGCCCACGCCCGGCAGCGCGGTGACCGGGCGGGGGCGCAGCCAGGCGGCGGCGCGTCCCTCGGTGACCTGGGTGGTGTCTCCCGGGGCGGAGGTGTCCGACGCCATGGCGGCCAGCATGCGGTTGGGCGCGAGGCCGGCGCTGCAGTCGATGCCGTGGTGACCCTTCAGTCGCATCATCGCCAACTGGACGACGTCGTACGGCGGCAGGTCGAAGTACCGCAGGGCCGACGTCAGGTCGAGCTGTACGGCCTGCGGCGGGACGGCGTGGACGTGCGGCGTGATGCCCGACAACAGCTCGATGACGTCGGCGAGTTGGTCCTCGCTCAGCGCGGCGTGCAGGTGGAGGTGGGCGATGTACCGGGGCCGGGTGCTCTGGTGAGGGGTCATCCCGCGCTCCCCGGGCTCGTGTGTCCGAACTTCCTCAGGTCGGCCGACCGGCTCCCGGCGGGCTGCAGGTCGGCGTACGGGTGCAGGCGGGCGCCGGCGGTGCCGTCGGTCAGGGTGCGCCGGGGCTGGGCGGGGGTCGGGTGCGGACGGCTCTCGCCGAGGAGGGCGAGGGCCGCCTCCGGTCCGTTGTCGCGGCGGGCGGCGGCGATCTTGTCCAGGTCCCAGGCCATGGTGCCGACGACGGTGCGCCGGGTGCCGCGGACCTGGACCGTGCCGCGGACCAGCAGCAGTCCGCTGTGGAAGACGGTGTACGCGCAGGCCGCGTGGGAGTCCTCGAAGAAGGCCAGGTCGACCAGACCGGCGCCGTCCTCCAGGGTGACGAAGATGATCCGCTTGCCGCTGGCGATCGGCGGGGTCTGCGTGGAGGCCCGTGCGCCCGCGACGAGGACCTGCTGTCCGGCGCGCAGCCCGGCCAGATGCGTCGCGTCGCTCGCGCCGATCTCGCGCAGCAGCCGGTGGTGGTGCTCCATCAGGTGCTTGGAGACGTCGATGCCGAGCGTGTTCAGCTCCGCGCCCAGCGTTTCGCGTCCGGTCAGCTCCGGCAGACCGCTCGGCTCCTCGCCGCCAACTGCGGCCATCGCGAAGGGCAGTTGGCCGTCCCCTGTGGTCCGGCTGCGGGACTGCCGGTGGAGTTCGGCGATCTGGAGCATCAGGTCGCGCCGGGTGAGGCGGCCGTCGTGCAGGCAGCGCAGGGCGTCGATCTCCGCGAGGCGTTCGGCGACCGGCCGGCTGGGGCGGGCCCGCTGCCAGAAGTCCGACAGGGATCCGTACGGCTGGCCCTCCTCGATCCGTACGCGCTCCTCCTCGCTCATTCCCCGTACGTCGCTCAGCGCGAGCCGCACGCCCCACCGCTCGCCGTCGGTCCGCTCCACGGTGTGCCTCGTCTTGGAGTGGTTGACGTCGAGGGGCAGGACGGACACCCCGTGGCGGCGGGCGTCGGCGACCAGGACGCGCTTGGGCCACATGCCGGGGTCGTGTTCGAGGAGGCCGGCCAGCAGGAAGGCCGGGTAGTGGGCCTTGAGCCAGGCGCTCTGCAGGGCCGGTACGGCGAAGGCGACCGCGTGCGCGCGGCAGAAGCCGTACGCCCCGAAGGCCTCGACGGTCCTCCACACCTCGTCGCGGACCGCGGCGTCGTAACCGCGGGCGCGTGCCTGGCGGTGGAACCAGTCCTTGATGCGGGGCAGCCGGTTCTTGTCGCCGAGCGCCCGGCGGGCGATCTCGGCCAAGGCGCGGTCGCAGCCGGTCAGCACGGACAGCGTCTCGATGATCTGCTCGTGCCAGATGGTCACGCCGTAGGTGTCGGCGAGCACCGGCTCCAGGTCCGGGTGGGCGTAGGAAGGGGTGCCGCCGTGGCGGGCGGCGATGTACCGCTCGGGCATGCCTCCGGCGACCGGCCCCGGGCGGAAGAGGCTGATGTCGGCGATGACGTCCTGCGGGTCGCGGGGCTGGAGGCGGGAGAGCAGGTCCTGCTGGCCCGGCGACTCCAGTTGGAACATGCCCAGGGTCCTGCTGTCCTGGATGAGCTTGAACGCGAAGACGTCGTCGAGCGGCACCTGGCGCGGGTCGTCCAGGTCGATGCGGTTGCCGGTGGTGCGTTCGATCTCGGTGACCGCGTGGGCCATCGAGGACAGCATCCGGACGCCCAGGACGTCCAGTTTGATGTTGCCCAGCGCCTCGATCTCCTCCTTGGCCGCCATCGCCATGGGGTAGTCGCCCTGGGGGGTGGGCTGCACCGGCAGCCGGTCCAGGAGCGTCGCGTCGCTGATGACCACGCCGCAGGGGTGCATGGCCATGCCGTGCACCAGCGAGTCGAGGCCCTCGGCGAGCTCCCACAGCGGCCCGTACCGGTGCGCCTCGGCCGACAGCTGCTTCAGTTCCGGCAGCTCGGCGAGGGCACCGGTGATGTCGCAGGCCCGCAGGTGGGGGAAGCTCTTGGCGATCCGGTCGACCTCGGCAGGTGCGATCCCCAGGGCCAGGCCGGTGTCGCGCAGGGCACGGCGGGCCCGGTAGGTCTCGGGCATGGCGGTGACCGCCACCCGCTCCTTGCCGAACCGGTCGAAGATCACGTCGTAGCATTCGAGCCTTCTGGCGGACTCCACGTCGATGTCGATGTCCGGGAGCGAGGCCCGGCGCACGCTGAGGAAGCGTTCGAACAGCAGGCGGTGTTCGAGGGGGTTGGCGGTGGCGATGCCCAGCGTGTGGCAGACCAGCGACCCCGCGCCCGAGCCGCGGGCCGCGACCCGGATGCCCTTCTCCCGGATGTCGGCCACGACCTGGCCGACGGCGAGGAAGTACGAGTCGTAGTCCAGCCGGGAGATCACCGCGAGCTCTTCGTCCAGCCGGTCGCGTGCGACACGGTCGCGGTCGAGGCCGCGCCGGGCCATGCCCGCCTCGCACCGCTGACGCAGCAGCTGAGCCGCGCCGTTCGCACCGGGCTCGGCTCCCAGCAGTCGCGGCTCGGGAAAGTGCGGTACGCCAAGACCCAGGTCCGCCTTGGGATCCACGGCGCACGCGGCAGCCGCGGCCTCGGTGTCCGCCATCAGGCGCTCCGCCCGCCGGGGGGACGCGCCCGCAGATTCGGCGATCATCCGCGCGATGCCCGTCATCGCTCCTGTGTCCTTGAGCCAGCGCTGCCCGCTGTCCAGGTGGCGTCGGTCGATGGGCCGCAGCAGCCGCGCCGCGTCCAGTACGTCGGCGAGCCGGTGCTGATCGGGGTCGGCATAGCGGACGGCGTTCGACAGCACGGCCGTGGTACGGGTGCGGTCGGCCAGGGCCACCGTGCGGGCGGCCAGCCGTAGCGACCCCGGACCGGTGCCGGAACGTTTCTGCGCGACGGCCTCCAGCCGTACACCGCCTCGGAAGATCTCCTGCCACGGAGCCAGCAGTTTCCTCGCGACGTCCTCTCTGCCTACGGACAGCGCCCGGACCGGTTCCGAGAGGGGGCCGAGCAGCACCGTCAGACCGGCCCCGCCGTACTCCCGCAGCGCCTCCCACGGCACGACCGGCATCCCGTTCGGAGCGTGGGCATGGGCGGCCGAGGTGATACGGCACAGCCGCGCCCATCCGGCCCGGTTCTGCGCGAGCAGCACGAACCGCAGGGGTGGCTCGACGACGTGCGCACCGCCACGGGCGGGCGTGCGGCGCCGCTGTACGGGAGGAGGGGGCGCGAGGGCCTCCACCGCGAGGTCGATGCCGAAGATCGGCCGGACCCCTTCGGCGGCACATGCCTGCGCGAACCGGACCGAACCGGTGACCGTGTCCCGGTCGGTGAGCGCGAGCGCCGGAACACCTCGCTCAGCCGCCCGCCGAACCAGTCGCTCGGGGTGGGAGGCGCCGTAGCGCAGGGAGTAACCGGACGCGACGTGCAGGTGCGCGAAGCCCGCCATGTCGCACCTCCATCACTTTGCCCCCTTCTGAACCATCTGCCCGATAGTTCAATCGTACGGTCGTTCGATAACTGTAGCTCAGGATTCGAACGCACAATCGATTTCATTCGCCGGTGACCACGTCGTTCGCGCGCATGACACATCGCCCCGTCGCCCCGCGAGTGCCGGGCGGGTGCCCCGTGTGCGGCGCGGCGCGCGGTAATCTGAGGCGCATGCGGCTGTCTTGTGCGCCGCGCGGCGGTGGGGCTCGCCGTACCCGAACCGCGGCACTGCTGCCACCAACTGCCGAGAGATGGGGCCGGGTTGCCGAGAGCGGCAGAGCCCATCGATCCCGATGTCGACCTGACGGATGCCGGGCAGCGCCGCGAACTGCGGCGCTCGCACTACGGCGTCCTGCTGGTGATCGCGTGCGGCGGGGCGCTGGGCGCGCTCGCCCGATTCGGCGCCGCCCAGGCATGGCCGACCGCCGCCGGCAGCTTCCCCTTCACCACGCTGGCGGTGAACGCCGCCGGGTGCCTGGCGATCGGTGTCTTCCTCGTCGCGGTCACCGAGGTCTTCTCCGCCCACGCCCTCTTGCGGCCGTTCTTCGGCACCGGGGTGCTGGGCGGCTTCACCACCTTCTCCACCTACTGCGTGGACATCGAGCGCCTCGTCACCGGTGGCCGTACGGGGATCGCGCTCACCTACCTGGCGGCAACAGCCGCGGCCGCGCTGACCGCGGTGACCGTGGGCACGTGGAGCACGCGCCGCATCCTGGCGAAGTGGAGTCGATCATGAGCCGGAGTACGCAGGCGGCCGGCCGGTGAGCGACTTCCTGCTGGTGGCCATCGGCGGCGCGGTCGGCGCCCCCTTGCGCTACCTCACCGACCGGGCCGTCCAGGCCCGCCACGACACCGTCTTCCCCTGGGGCACCTTCAGCGTCAACGTCGTCGGCTCTCTCATCCTGGGCATCCTCACCGGCGCCGCCCTGTCCGGCACCGCGGGGCACACCGTGCAACTGCTGCTGGGCACAGGACTGTGCGGGGCTCTGACCACGTACTCGACGTTCTCGTACGAGACGCTGCGCCTGGCCGAGAGCGGCGCGAAGTTCTTCGCCGCAGCCAACGTCGCCGCCTCCATCGTCGCAGGACTCGGCGCCGTCTTCGTCGGCATCGCCCTCGCCCAAGCCCTGTTCGCGTGACCCGGACCGCCACCGTGGAGACAGCCGGTGGGCGGCGCGGTCCTGGCATGGGGCGTGGTGGTTCGTCACCGCACCGGGACCGGCCTGGCCAGCACCTGGTCCAGGACCTCGGTGAGGAACCGTGCCGGATCCGTCACCGGCGCCGTGGCGCGCATCGCGACGATCGCGTCCGGACGGACGAGCAGGGCCCCTCCGTCAGGGAGCCACGGAGCCGCGACGAGGTGCGCGGGGAGTCCGACGTCCGCCGCGGCGCCGAGCCAGCGCTCGCCGGCGACGCCCACCAGCAGGGTCCACCGGGACGCCACCAGGTCGAGCGTGGAAACCCCGTCGACCCACGCGTGGGGCACTCGTGAACCCGGCGATCCGTCCAGCACCAGGTCCACTGTGGACGGGAGTTCCGGCCGCGGGTCGACCACGGCGGCCGAGTCGTACCGCTGGCCGAGGTGCACGACCGGCGCCGCCCACACCCCCGCCGCCACCCTGGCGGCGTCGGCCTCGGGCCCGCGTCCCCAGTGCAGTTGAGGGTCGGCGAGCCTGCGCATCGCCTGGTCCAGCGTGGCCGCGGCGACCGGTTCGCGTTCGTGCGCGTAGGTGTCGAGCAGCCCGGCACCGGCCTCGCCGCGGTGGACGGCGGCCAGCTTCCACGCCAGGTTGTGTGCGTCGGCGACCCCGGTGTTGAGGCCGAACGCGCCCAGGGGCGACACCGTGTGCGCGGCGTCGCCCACGAGGAACACGCGGCCGACGGCGAAGCTTTCGGCTGCCGCGCTCCGGGGCCGCCACGGGAGCACGCTGCGCACCTCTACGTCGAGGCCGGGGTCGCCGACCGCCAGCCGTACGATCGCGGCGCAGCGCTCGTACGTGAAGTCCTCGGGGCGTTCACCGCCGTCGACGTCGCAGGGGACGTGGAAGACCCAGTTCGTCTCGCCGTCCACGGTGACCAGCAGGCCGGGCGCCTCCGGCGTGGTGATCGTGCAGGTGGCGAAGGACATGCCCCGCAGGTGCGGTCGGAGGTCGGCGCGGAACAGGATGTTGATCATCGACTTGCCCAGGTCGCCCGGCCCGGAAATGCCCACACCGAGCGCGGTCCGCACGGTGCTGTGCGCGCCGTCGGCGGCGACCACGCGCGCGCACCGCAGCGAGTAGCGGCCGTCGGGGCCCTCCAGTTCGACGTCGGCCCCGTCGGCGTCCTGCGCGATGCCGATCAGCCGGGTCGACCAGCGCAGGTCGGCTCCGCGGCGTACCAGGTCGGCCGCCACGACGGCGTCGAGCCGGTCCTGAGCGCAGACGCCGCGCAGCCTGAACGGCGTCACGTCCAGTTCGTCGGCGGACGGGGCCGGCATGGGCACGGTCACGACGTCGCCCGCGCCCATCTCGACGACGGTCCGCGCCACCGCCTTGCCCGTGGCGCCCCGAAGATCGACCGCGGCGGCGTCGACGGCGGTGTCGAGCCCGAGTTCGCGGAGGACCTCGACGGTGCGCGGTCCGATGCCGGTGGCGCGTGGGTGCACCGAGGGCGCGGACCGGCGTTCGACGAGCACCGCGGGGACGCCGTGGTGGGCGAGCAGCGCGGCGGTGAGCAGGCCGACGCTGCCGCCTCCGACCACGAGAACCGGTACTGATACTGGCGCCGGCGTTGGCGTGGGCACTTCTGGGTACGCTGTGGCTGTCATGGCTACACCGTATCCAGAAGGTAGGATGCGGGTCAACGAGGAAAGGAACCGCCCCGATGACCGAGCCCGTTCCCCCGTCGGTGTGGACCCGGCCGCGCCCCGAGCCACGCCGGCGCGCGCCGGGGGTGGACCAGTACGTGGCCGCCGCGCTTGCCGTCGCGGACGCGGAGGGACTGGCGGCGGTGTCGATGCGGCGGGTCGCGGGCGATCTCGGCTCCGGGACGGCCTCGCTCTACCGGTACATCACCAACCGCGACGAGCTGGTGGACCTGATGGTCGACGCGGTGCAGGGCGAGGACCCGCTGCCCGAGCCCACTGAGGACTGGCGCGCCGCGCTGGGGGCCGTCGCACACGCGTTGCGTACGACGCTGCTGCGCCATCCCTGGCTGGCGGGCGAGCTGACCGGGAGGCCCGCGCTCGGCCCCAACTCGTTGCGGCGGTCCGAGTCCGCGCTGCGCGCCGCCGTCGCGCTCGCGCCCGACATCACCCTGGCCTCGCAGGCACTCGGCGCCGTGCACGCGTACGTACTGGGTTCGGTCGCCGCCCAGCAGGCCCTTAGACGCGCGGAGCAGCGCACCGGGCTCAGCGAGGAGGAGTGGCAGCGCAGCGTCGGCCCCTACATCAGAGAGGTCCTCGCGGCGGGCGAGCACCCGATGCTCGCCCGGCGCGTCCTCGAAGCCGAAGAACCCGACCCCGACGACGAGTTCGCGTTCGGCCTGGACTGCGTACTCGACGGGCTCGCGGCCCGGCTGGGTCCGGGAGGCCGCACGTCGGACCGCGCCTGACGGAGCTGACGCGGCGCGGCCCGGTCAGGCCGCGCGTACCTCACGGCGGTAACCGCCCGGGGCCTGCCCGTACTCGCGCTTGAAGGCCTTGGCGAAGGCGTACTCGGAGCCGTAGCCGGTGCGCGCGGCGACCGCGGACAGCGGGACCTCGGACTCTCGCAGCAGCCGTGCGGCGGTCGTCATGCGCCAGCGGGTCAGGTATGCCATGGGCGGCTCGCCGACCAGGTCGTTGAACCGGCGGGCGAAGGCCGCACGGGACAGGCCCGCGCGGGCGGCCAGCGACTCCACGGTCCACTGGGCGCCCGGCCCCTCGTGGATCGCCGCCAGGGCCGGCGCGACCGCCGTGTCACCGAGCGCGGCGGCCCAGCCCTTGGCCTGCCCGGCCGGACGTTCCTCCAGCCAGGCGCGCAGGATGTACAGGAGCAGCGAGTCGATCAGCGCGGGCACGATACCGACGGAGCCCGGCCGCGGCTGTTCCAGTTCCATGCGCAACAGCTGGACGGCCGCGGCCAGTTCGGGGTACCGGACGTGGTTCGCGGGCAGATGGATGATCTCCGGAAGCTGTCGTACGAGGGGGTGCGGGCGGGCCTGGTCGAGGTGGTAGTTGCCGCACAGCAGGTGGGTGCGGGGGCCGTCGCCGCCGACGGTGACCGTGCCGAGCGGTGAGCCAGGACTGAACTGGCAGGCCCGCTCGTCCTCGGCCGGGGTGTCGGGGTGGTCGGCCAGGATGTGGCCGTGCCCGTCCCGCAGGAAGATCACGTCGCCAGGGCCGAGCGGGAGAGGCTGCTGATGCGCCGCGTCCTCCAGCGGGACGAGCCAGCACGTACCCGACAGCACCACGTGGAACCCCGCACCGGCCACCGGGGGCAGCCGCAGCCCGAAGGGCGCCCGTCCGGTGGTCCGGACAGATGCCGGCCGGCCGGTGCGCATCGAGGCCAGCGCCTCGGTGAGGATGTCCAACTCCCGCCCCTCTCCCCGGCGATCCCCGGTTCTCTGACTCCGGCTCTCCCCGCTCTTCTTCCGCACTCTAACCCGCCCTGCTCAGACCACCGTCAGAACGACCTTGCCGCGGGTACGGCCGGAACCGACCAGCTCATGAGCGCTCGCGGCCTGTTCGAGCGGGAGCGTCGCGGAAACGTGCGGGCGGATGCGGCCGGCGTCGATCAGGGCCGCGATCGCCTCCAGTGAGGCGTAGTCCGGTTCGACCGAGACCCCGGCGAAGCGGCGGCCCTCGTTCTCGACACGGGTGGCGAGCTCGGTGTTCCAGTGCTCCATGATGCTGACCAGGGTGCCGCCGGGCTTCAGGACGCTCAGCGCACGCTCGCCCTCGGAGCTGGAGTCGAAGACGACGTCGATGTCCTTGGCCGCTTCGGTGTAGTCGGTGGTGCGGTAGTCGATGATCTCGTCCGCCCCGAGTTCGCGTACGAAATCGTGGTTGGCGGCGCTCGTCAGGGCGGTGACGTGGGCGCCGCGCGCCTTGGCAATCTGCACCGCGAAGTGGCCGACTCCACCGGCCGCCCGGTGGATCAGCACCCGCTGCCCTTCCGCGACCCGGGCCGCGTCGACCAGGCCCTGCCAGGCGGTGAGCGCGGCGAGCGGCACGGCTGCAGCCTGCACGTGGTCGAGCGTCGCGGGCTTGCGGGCCACCTGGCGCGAGGGCACGGCCACGTAGTCGGCGTAGCCGGTGGCGGCGCGCGGAAAGAACGGCATGCCGAAGACCTCGTCCCCGGGCTTGAAGCGGGCGCCGGGCCCGGCTTCCTCGACGACACCAGAGATGTCCCAGCCGACACCGAACGGCGGCTCGCCGAGCAGCGGGTAGGCGCCGGAGCGCACAGCCACGTCGACCGGGTTGACGCCGCTCGCATGGACGCGGACGAGGACCTCGCCGCCGAGCGGGGTGGGCCTGTCGGTCTCGGTGAGCTCAAGGACCTCGGGGCCGCCGAAGGACTTCTGAGTGACAGCACGCATGGTGAAACTCCCTGTTGCGGTGGTGATTTCGGGGCGATCGCCCCTCGTCTGCCTCCACATTAGGAAGATTGAACGAGCTGCTGAATATCCTCCGGTCTTCGAAAGATGTCCGAGCGTCCACGAGAATGCCGGGCCGCGAGAGCCCTGGATCATGCGGGCTTACGGGTCAACGGGGCCGAGGCCATCGCCGACCGGATCGGCGCCCACGCTGGTTGATCGCCTCGCCCGTTGCCCCGGCGCCCGGGGCATTGTCCTGCGTACCGGCAAGCGGGATCCTTGCGGTCATGGCCTTGTCGACGGCGTTTACGAAGTTGTTCGGCGTGCTCCACCCCATCGCGTCGGCTCCGATGGGGGGTTCGGCCGGTGGTGCCCTGGCGGCGGCCGTCTCTCGTGGCGGCGGGCTCGGGATGCTGGGTGGTGCGTACGGGGAGCGGGAGTGGCTGGCCCGGGAGCTGCCGGTGGTGGCGGGGGCCGGGAAGCCGTGGGGCGTGGGCTTTCTGAGCTGGGCGATCGGTGCCGGTGCGGTGGAGCAGGCGCTGGAGCACGGCCCCGGGGCGGTGATGCTGTCCTTCGGAGATCCGGGCCCGTTCGTCGAACGTATCCGTACGGCCGGTGCGGCGGTGATCATTCAGGTCACCGACCTGGAGGAAGCACGGCAGGCGGTGGACCTGGGCGCCGACGTCATCGTCGCGCAGGGCACCGAGAGCGGCGGGCACGGTGCCCGGCACGGGCGGTCCACGCTGCCGTTCGTGCCGATCGTGGTGGATCTGGTCGCGCCGTTACCCGTTCTGGCAGCCGGCGGGATCGCCGACGGCCGCGGCGTGGCCGCCGCCCTGGCTCTGGGCGCCTCCGGGGCCCTCATCGGCACCCGCTTCCAGGCCACGGCCGAGGCCCTTGTCGACCCCTCGACCGCTCGGGCGATCGTCGAGGGACGTGGGCAGGACACGGAGCGCAGCAGCGTCTCCGACATCGCCCGCGGATCCCGCTGGCCGTCGTCGAAGTACACGGCTCGTACTCTCGGCCATCCCTCCCTCGCCCCGTGGCAGGGCCGGGAGGCGGAACTCGCGGCGGCCCCCGAGGCCCAGCTGGACTACCAGAGCGCTGTGGCACGAGGCGACGCGCCGCCCCTGCCGGTCTGGGCGAGCGAGGCCGTCGACCTCATCACCGACCTGCCGCCCGCAGCCGACCTTGTCGCCGCCCTGGCCGCGCAGGCCGACACCGCCCTGGCGCGAGCGGGAAGGGTCTGAGGGCGGCAGTACTGCCACGTCAGGGAGTGGTGGGTGCGAGGGGGACTACGACGAGTTTGCCTCGGGCTCGGCCCTGTTCCAGGTGCTGCAGGGCTGCGGCCGTTTCGGCCAGGGGGTACGTACGGTCGATGGACGGGGTGAGTTTCCCGGCCTCGCAGAGTTCTTTGAGGACGAGCAGGTCCTCGCGTTTCTCCGTGCAGATGTACGACTTCAACTGCTGCGCCACGAAGGGGTTGAGGAGGCTCGCGCGGAGCTGGCGGTCGTAGCCGCCGAGCCAGCGGCCGGACGTTTCGCCGCCGCCGATGACGGCCGTGCCCTTCGGGGTGAGTGCGTGGCGCAGGCGGGAGAGGGAGGGGTTCCCTGCGAGGTCGAGGATGACGTCGTAGCGGTGCTTTCCCTGGGCGCCGAGCAGGTCCTCTCGGGTGTGGTCGATGACGTGGTCGGCGCCCAGGGAGTGGACCAGGTCGGTCTTGGACGTACGGCAGACGGCGGTGACCTCCGCACCGAAGGCTGCCGCCAGCTGTACGGCGAAG
This sequence comes from Streptomyces sp. NPDC048442, assembly GCF_040651475.1. Classification (NCBI taxonomy): domain Bacteria; kingdom Bacillati; phylum Actinomycetota; class Actinomycetes; order Kitasatosporales; family Streptomycetaceae; genus Streptomyces; species Streptomyces sp. NPDC048442. Next base: position 25,377 of record NZ_JBEZKB010000029.1, on the reverse strand, counting down.
GTGCCCACGCCGCCGGACGCGCCGGTGATGAGGACGTGCCGCCCCGGCTCGATGCGGCCGTGGTCGCGCAGTCCCTGCAGGGCGGTCAGGCCGGACACGCCGAGGGCGGCGGCCTGCGGGAACGTGAGGTTGACGGGCTTGGGGGCGAGTTTGGCGGCCTTGGCGCAGGCGTGTTCCGCGAAAGTCCCCTCGCCGATGCCGAAGACCTCGTCGCCGGGGCGGAGGTCTGTCACCTTGCTGCCGACCTCCTCGACAACACCGGCCAACTCCCGCCCTAGGTAAGGGGACTTGGGGGTACGGATGCCATTTCCCGCGAGGCGCAGCGGGTAGGGCAGGCCCGTCATGAAGTGGAGGACGCCCCGGTCGATCCCGGCCGCATGAACCCGTACGAGCGCTTCGTCGTCGGCGGGGCGGGGCCGCTCGACCTCCCGGAGTTCCAGTAGACCCGCCGGACCGTAGGTGTGGTGAACGATCGCCTTCATGGCCTGCTCTCCCTCGCTCGTCGTGGCCCCAGCATGCGGCAGGCACGGGAAGTTGACGCCGCCCGGGAAAGCGGAGGCGCCCGCCCGCCCGACCGTCAGCGCCCCTGGGGAGGGCCCTGCGGAAGACCTTGCGGAAGGCCTTGCGGAAGGCCGAGCGCCGAGCCCGCGTGCACCGTGATACGTACCGGCTTGAACTCTGTTGCATCCAACGGGAGTTGGCCCGTACCGGAACCACGTGCGTAGCGCGGGTGGGCACCGCCGCTGACCTGGAGGCGTACGCGGTGCCCGGCGGCGAAGCGGTACGCGGTGGAGCTCATCGCGACAGTGGCCGCCGACGGGTCTCCGGCGGTACGGAGCGAGGTGATGCCGTCGCAGACGTTGACGGAACGGTCCGCAGGGTCCACGTCGCAGAGGCGGGCGAAGACGTCGGCGTAACCGGTGTCGGTGGAGATCCGGAAGTGCGCGAAGACCGGGCCGAGGACTTCCAGGGGTTCGGTCAGCGGCGGGCCGGTGAACGTGAGGACGTCGTCGCGCGCCTCCAGGGCGGTGTTGTCGCGGGCGCCGGCGGCCGGAGAGATCAGCGACCCTCCGACGGACGGGGTGGGATCGGCCGGGTCGTAGCGGAAGGAGGCCACGGGGTCGTCGTCCGTGGGTGCCTGCCGAATGAGGTGCCCGCCGGAGGCCGGGAACCAGGGGGTGCCGGACGTACCGAATGCACCGGACCTACCGGATGTGCCGGACGTGCCGGATGTGCCGGACGTGCCGGACGTGCCGGACACGCCGCCCACACCGTCCGCTCCCTGCGGCCACTCGTCGAGGTCCCTCCACTCCCCTCCCCCCTTCCCCCCGCCCTCACCGACGTGCACGCGCACCGCCGTGGGGCGCAGCCCGGACGGGTCGTCGTACAGGTGGGCGCGCAGCCAGGCCAGTGTCTCCGCGAACACCTCGGGCCAGCCCTGCTGGAGTGCGGTGGTGTGTGTCCACGGGCCGACGAGCAGCGCAGTCTCGCAGCCGGCCGCCCGCAGCCCTTCGTAAGCCTGGAGGGTCTGGTCGGCCAGGCCGTCGTGCCACCCGGTGACCAGGCTGGTGGGTACGGTGGTCCGACCGGCCACGGCGGCGAGTGAGGCACCCTCCCAGTAGGAGTCGTCGGGATCCGGATGGGCCATCACCCCCTCCAGCCAGGGCAGTTCACCGAGGGTGGGTTCGTACGCCCCGCGCAGCGGCCGGGCGGCGACGATCCGGCCGAGGTGGCGCTTGAGACGGATCATCGCCTTCATGAAGGGTCGGATGCCCTGGTGCTGGTACGCGACGCCCATGCCACCGACGAGCGAGTACTCCAGCTGGAGCGCCCCTGTGGCGCCGCCGGTGCCGGGCGCGTGGAAGAGGGTGTGCGGGTCGTGCATGCCGACCTGGATCGCCATCGCCTTGAGCTCGGGGGGCGGATCGAGGGCCAGGGCCCACTGAACGTATCCGAGGTAGCTGGGGCCGACGGTGCCCAACTTACCGTTGAACCACGGCTGTTGGCGCAGCCAGGCAACCGTGGCCCGCCCGTCGGCGGGCTCGTTGCACCAGTAGTGGAAGCTTCCCCCCGAGCCGCCGGTGCCTCGGCAGCTCTGCAGGACGACATGGAAGCCCTGTTCGGCAAAGAGAACCCCGTACAGGGGCGACCAGGGGATGCTCCTCCCGTAGGGCGAGCGGACCAGGAGGGTGGGGAAGTCGCCCTCTCCGCGCGGGAAGTAGTGGTCGGTGATCAGCGTGCTGCCGTCGGCCCCCGGCACTTCCAGCCCCGGCCGCCATCCCACGTCGTACCGCTTGGCCGGCAGCTTGCGCCAGGTCGCCCGCATCAGCCGGGAGGCCAGGGGCGGCTTGGCGGCCGACGCGGCCCACTCACTCCCGTCGACCCCGTTGACCCAGCTAGCCCAGCTGGCCTCTTTGGCTTCGCCAGTCCCATTGGCCCCGCCGACCCCGCCCGCCACATCACGTTCGTTCTGCATCGCAGCCCCTCTCCATTATTTCCGTACGCTGTACGAGAATAGCGGATGCTTGGATGGGACCACACGGCCACCCGAGAACCGGCCACCCGAGAATCGAGAAGCGACCATGACCCGCGGCGACAACCCAGCCCCCGCAGCCGTCGACCCGCAAGAGCTCTGGCTCGGCATCGGAGCCGCCCGGTCCGGCAGGGGCCGCAAGCCCGCCTTCACCCGCGGGGCGATCACTGCCGCGGCGGTCACCCTTGCGGACGCGGAGGGGCTGGACGCGGTCACGATGCGGCGGGTGGCAGCCGAGGTCGGGGCAGGGGTCATGTCCCTCTACAGTTACGCCCCCGACAAGGAAACCCTGCTGGAGCTGATGGTCGACCACGTCAGCGCCGAACTCGCCCCGGCCACGACCGCATCCCCCCTCACCGGCGACTGGCGCGCGGACCTCAAGTCCGTCGCCCGCCTCCAGCGCGCCCAGATGCTGCGCCACCGCTGGCTGCCGGCCGCGCTGTCCACCCGTCGCTCACTGGGCCCGAACGCCCTGGCCTTCCTGGAGCACGCACTGGCCGCCCTGCGCCCCACCGGACTGGACGGCGCCGCGAAGCTGGAGGTCTTCAGCCAGCTGACCGGCTTCGTCTCCAGCTACGTCGGCCACGAGATCACCCAGGCCGCGGCGGCGGACCACCCCGACCGCACCGCCGCCGAGATCCGCTATCTGACCGCCGTCGCCGCCGACGGCCACCACCCGGAACTCGCCGAAGTACTCGCGGCCCCGCCGCGCCCCCTCTCGCCGGACGCGATGTTCACCCGCTTCCTGGACCGCCTGGTCGGCGGCCTCGACACGGACTGAACCCCCACTCCTCCCCCACCCCTCTCACCACTCCCGAGCAGCCACCAACTCCTCCGTGTCCGCGTTCGCGAAGCCGTACGCCTTCGCCACGAACCGGAACTCTCCGGCTATCTCCTCGCGCGCAATGGTGTCGATCTCGCTGCCCGCCTCGTCGAACTCGGCCTCCAGATCGTTGAACTGCTCCGTCGCCACCTCCGTGAGCACATACAGCGCAGCCAGATCCGCAGGCCTCTCCGCCTCGATCCGCTCGCACAGGCCCGCCAGGACCGCCCTGCCCCGGTCCAGAACGTGCTCCGGGTAGTAGTCGGACCCGTACAGCGCGCGCAGGAACACACGGTCCTTCACCTGCTGGTTCGTCACCGACGACATGTCAGCACCCCATCTCTCCCGCCGAGCCGGCACACGGAACGGGCCGACACAACCGATCGTGCACCACGGGTCTGACAATCCCCCTCCCTCCGCGTTTCGGCCACCACCCCTCGGAGGGAGTTCCGGGTGCCGCAAGGGTCGATGTATCCGGCCGCCGACGCTCGCCGTACGCGGGCACGGGAGTCGCTTCGTCTCAAACACGTGTGTTCGAAACGGAGGGGCACGACGTTGACCAGAGCGAGACCACGCACTGATCAACTACCTGCCCAGGGAGCCCAGTTGACCCCTTCCGACACCAACCGCACCAACCGCACCCAGCACGAAGCAGAGCCCGAACCCACCGCCGGCCCTTCCGCCGCGCCCCCTCCCCCGCCACCCGCTGACCTCACCTTCACCGGCAAGCACTCCGCCAACCCCCTCGGCCAGGTCTCCTTCCGGCACCTCTGCGGCCGGCTCCCCTCCGTGCTCCGGCACATCGCCCGGATGTCCTGGGACATCGACCGCCGGAACGTCGTCCTCCTCCTGGCCTGCCAGCTGCTCACGGGCCTGGCCGCGGGCGTCCTGCTGACCGCCACCGCCCGTGCCATGCAGCCCCTCCTCGGCGGCGGTCCGGTCGCCGACCGACTCCAGCAGGCCTTCCCCGCCCTCCTGGTCGTCGCCTGCGCCGCCGCCTGCACCCGGGCCGCCACCGCTCTGGGTACGTTCGCGGAGCGCCGCATTACACCGGAGCTGACCTCCCGGGCGGACTCCGCGCTGGTGGAGGCGGTGTGCCGGGTGGAGGCCGCGGCGTACGGCGTGGACGGGTTCGCGGACCGCCAGGAGGCCGCCGAGATGGGGGTGGTACGCACCCACGTCATGGTCGCGGACGCACAGCGCTTCCTGTCCGCGCTGGTCAGGATGGCCACGGCGGGCGGCGTGCTGTCCGTACTGCATCCGGCGATGCTGCCGCTGCTACTCCTGGCCGTGCTTCCGGCCGGTGCCGGCGCCGTGCTCTGCGCACGCATCGACTACGAGATCCACTACGCGAACGTCTCCGACCGCAACGTCCGCTCCACGATGCGCTGGTGGTCGACCACCCCGAAGTACGCCGACGAGGTACGCGCGAACGGCATGACGGGCTATCTCCTGTACTGGTACCGGTCGTTGTCCGCGCGCATCGACCGGCGCACGCTCGCCGCGACGCCCCGTACGCTGCGCATCGCGCTCGTCTCCGCGGCGGTGGGCGGATTCTTCGCCGTCGCCGCCTGGGCGGCACTCGCCTGGCTGGCGGCGACCGGCCGCATCCCGCTGTCCGTCGCCGCGACGGCGGTCGTCGCCGTACAGACGAGCCTGGCCGCCCTCGCCCAGGTCGTCATCAGCGGCGCCGCGGTCTTCCACACCAGCCTCTACCTGAGCGACATGCGGGCCTTCCTCGACGACGCGGCCCGCCGCACGACCGCACGGGGCCAACTCGCCGCCACCGCACCCGTGGAGGAGATCCGGCTCCGCGACGTCACGTACCAGTACCCCGGCAAGGACACCCCCGCCGTCGACAACATCTCCCTCACCCTGCGGCGCGGCGAAATCCTCGCGATCGTCGGCGTCAACGGCTCGGGAAAGTCCACCCTCACCCGTCTCCTGACCGGCATCTACCTCGCCGACAAGGGCCAAGTCACTTGGAACGGAACGGACTTGACCCGTACCGACCCCGCCACCATCTGGCAGCACACCGGCCTCGTCCCGCAGATCTTCGCCCAGTGGCCCCTGCGGGTCCGCGAGAACGTCACCCTGGGCCGGCCCCGTACGCACGACGACGAACCCGTCTGGGCGGCGATCGACGCGGTCGGCATGCGCGAGGCAGTCGACCGCCTCCCGCACGGCCTCGACACTCTCCTCGCCCGCGAGGTCTTCGGCGGCGCGGAACTCTCCGGCGGCCAGTGGCAGCGCCTGGCCTGCTCCCGGGCGCTGTACCGCCGCCCGCCCCTGCTCATCCTGGACGAACCCACCTCACAGATGGACCCGCGCGGCGAACACGGCATCTTCGAGCGGATCAAGGCCATCGCCGCCGATCGCATCACCATCGTGGTAACGCACCGCCTGGAGAACACGAAGATCGCGGACCGCATCATCTGCATGGAGAACGGCAGAATCACCGAACAGGGCCGCTACGAGGACCTGGTGCACGGCGGCGGCCTCTTCGCGGAGCTGCTGGAGCTGTCGCAGGACAGGTAGCCGCAGCACGGACAGTCGCAGGACAGAGGGTCATGGAAACGACTCGCCGGCCCGGGAGGTCCCGGGCCGGCGACGCCTTGGTTACGGCTCGAACGGGCGCGATGCGCTGCGCCAGCCGAGTGACAGGGCAAGGCCCACGTCAATTCGGAAAGCCAGTCCCTTTGAGTCCCTCACAGGCCCTCCTCATCCTCTTGAACATCTCTTGACCTGCACTTTTCCAAAAGGGACCGAAGGAGAGACTAAGGGAGGGCAGTCCGGTGTCAGCGGGCAGAGAGCATCGCGCCACGCCGAACACCCCCTGTTCTAGGCCGACTTCTCCCAGACCGAAACATGCGTGCCGCTCTCGTTCGTGAACGGCTCCCTCCCCCACCCCTCCCAGCGATCGCGCAGCCGCATTCCGGCGAGCCGGGCCATCAGGTCGAGTTCGGCGGGCCAGACGTACCTGAAGGGGATCGAGCGGTACGAGCCGCGGCCCTCGACGACCTCGATGTAGTTCGAGCTCATCGACTGGGTGGCGACGTCGTAGTGGTCGAACGCCCAGCGGGTGGGGGTGACTTGCATCGGTACGGCGTCCTGTCCCGGCGGCAGCAGCCGCAGCTCCGGGACTCCGACTTCGATGACGAAGGTGCCGCCGGGGGCGAGGTGGTCGGCGGCGTTACGGAAGCAGGCGACCTGCTCGTCCTGGGTGGTGAGGTTCATGATGGTGTTGAAGACGAGGTAGGCGACGGAGAACTTCCCCCGCCCCTCCGCCTCGGCGGTGGCGAAGTCGCCGATCGTCACGCCCAGTGCGTCGCCGCCCGGCTTCTCGCGGAGCTTGCGCACCATCGCGCGGGACATGTCGATGCCGTGGACGGGTACGCCACGGCGGGCGAGCGGGAGGGCGATGCGGCCGGTGCCGATCCCGAATTCGAGGGCGGGGCCGCCTGCGGCGAGTCCGGCGAGGAGATCGGCGGCGGGCTCCACCGCTTCGGGGGTGAACATAGCCGACGTGGGGGTGTCGTAGCTCGCCGCGACCGACGCACCGAAGTAGCCGTCCTCCGGTGCGTCCGACTCGGGGCTCTGGTTCTCACTTGAGTCCATTCGTGGGACCGTAGTGCGCGGCACAAACACCGCGCACCCCATTTTCGCCCCCGCCTCGTTCCGGGCGGGGCAGGTAACTCCCCCCGTACATCGGCAGCTTGATGTTCTCGCCGTAGCGCTCCGCAGCTGCATCGACTCGGGCGGGCGGATGACGTGGTGCCGTATCTGGGGTCGGCAGCCACGGGGCGGCCGGGGCCGTGGCGGGTCACACTCCGACGGTGTCCAGCAGTCCCGGAATGCCCAGCAGGGCCGGAAGTGCGCCCATGTCGTCGAACACGACGGCGCCCGCCGCCTCCAGCCGTGCGGCCCGGCTGAGGCCTCCGCAGTAGCCGAGGGCGCGCATTCCGGCTGCGTGGGCGGCCTGGACCCCGTACGGACTGTCCTCGACGACCACGCACCGCTCGGGGGCCACGCCCAGCGAGCGGGCCGCGTGCAGGAAAAGGTCGGGGGCGGGTTTGCCCAGGGGGACGTCGGTGGCGCTGAAGATGCGGTCGCCCGTGAAGTGGCGTGTCAGGGAGGTGAGTCCGAAGCTGCGACGGATGTCCTGGTGACGGCCGTTGGACGCGACGCAGAAGGGCGTGGCGGAACGGCCGAGGCGGTCGAGGATTTCGCCGATGCCGTCGACGGCGGTCAGTTCCGCCGCGAACGCCTCCTCATAGAGGTGTTCGTACGGCTGCCGCCAGCCCTCCTCAAGGGTGCGACCGAGACGTTCTGCGATGGCGGCGGTGTAAACCTCGTCCGAGGAGCCGACGAACTTCTCAATGATCTCGGCCTCGGTGAACGCACAGCCCAAGTCGGCCGTGATCCTCGCGTCGACCTTCACACAGATGCGCTCACTGTCGACCAGGACACCGTCACAATCGAAGATCACAAGCTCGATGGGGCCCACGACACCAGCCGAAACAGTCATGCCGGAAAGGGTAAACGGCAGCTACGCCCGCCGGAAACAAGCTGGTTGAAGGAGGAGAGATGGAACAACTGGTCATCGCGTCCACCCAATACGCCGCCGTCTGCCAGGACTGCGGCGCCGAGGCCAGGTGGCACGGCGTCCAGGTCCTGCTGAACGGTTCCCTCACCTGGGACACCGAATGCGCCTGCCCGGCCTGCGGATTCCGCCTGGCCGTCTGCGGTGACGAACTGCCGGACAAGCTGCGCGAGCAGCTGCTCGAAGAGCACAGCCCGGCCACGCTGCACGTGAACCCGGCCGCCAGGAGCGCCCCCGTCATGCAGATACTGCGGGCCGAACTCGGCCTCGACCTGACAGCCGCCAAGGCCGCACTGCACCGGATCCGGCTCGGGGAGTACACCGGCACCCTCCCCGAGATGGAACTCCTGGCCCGGCAACTGAGGGCTTCAGGCATCGACGCCGTCGCCCACTCACGCACCGCATAAGGCCGCATAAGCCCTCCCGCCGGCGCAACCGGGGCAGTCGGCAGGGCAGCCGGCACAGCCCTGTCAGCCGGCACAACATTTCGTTGCGCAGGTCCGCCGATCGGTTGTTTGACCCGCTGGTGTGCTTCTCGGTTTGATCTCGCTGGTCGGTGTGGGGTCGTTCGGACGAGAAGCCGGGGGTGCGGGGCATGGTGGCCGTACGGTCGTTGGGGCGGGCGTTCGGGTGGCTCTGGACGGCGTACGCGGTCAGCGCGCTCGGCACGTGGCTCGCGTTCGACTCGTTCTCCTTGATCGCGATCTACGTACTGCACGCCGGGGCGACCGAGGTGTCGGTGCTGGCCGCCGCAGGGCTGGCGGTCTCCGCGGTGGTCGCGGTGCCGCTGGGTCCGTGGGTGGAGTTCCGGCGCAAGCGGCCGGTGATGATCACGATGGACCTGGGCCGGTTCGCGGCACTGCTGAGCGTCCCCGCGGCGTTCGCGCTCGGTGCGCGCAGCTTCGTCCAGCTCCTCCTCGTGTCGGTGGTGGTCGGTGCGTCCGACATCGCGTTCACGGCGGCCGGCGGCGCGTGTCTGAAGGCGCTCGTACGGCCGCAGGACCTGGTCGTCGCGAACGGGCGGTTCGAGTCGACAACCTGGACAGCCACCATGCTCGGACCCCCGCTGGGCGGGGCCGTACTGGGGCTGTTCGGACCGGTGCTGACGGTGCTGACCAATGCCGTGAGCTATCTGTTCTCCGCCTTCGCGATCCTCGCGATCGGCGGGCGGGAACCGCGACCCGCACTCACCCGAGCCCCGCAACGACTACGGGTCGGCGACCTGCTCGCCGGGTGGCGGTACATCCTGGCCGACCCGGTACTGCGTCTGCTGTTCTGCAACACGATCCTGGTCAGCGGCCTGATCATGGCGATCCAGCCGCTGCTCACCGTCCTCATGCTCAGCCACCTCGGGTTCGCACCCTGGCAGTACGGTCTTGCCTTCGCGGTGCCCTGCATCGGCGGCCTGCTCGGATCGCGCCTGGCCGGCCGGCTCGTCACCCGGTTCGGGCAGCACCGGGTCATGTACACCGCCGGGACGCTGCGGGCCTGCTGGCTGCTCGGGCTGGTCTTCGTCGGTCCTGGCGTGGCCGGGCTCGTGCTCGTCATGGCTGTCGAGTTGGGCCTGATCACCTGCATGGGCGTGTTCAACCCGGTGTTCGCCGCCTGTCGGCTCGAACGGACCCCCACGGAGCGTGTCGCCCGTACCCTCTCGGCCTGGTCGGTCACCAGCAAGACCACCGTCGCCGCGCTGACCGCTCTGTGGGGACTGCTGGCGGGCGTCACCGGCCCTCGTACGGCCATCGCGATCGCCGGCCTGCTCGCCCTGGCCACTCCGCTCCTGCTTCCGCGGCACGACTGGTCACCCCGCGGCGCCACCGCGAAGCTCGTCCCATGAGCCCTGCGAGCCCTCCGCGCCCTGCGAGCCCCATGAGCCCCTCGAGTCCTGCGAGCCCCGTGAGCCCTGCGAGCCCCACGCCGGACCCCGCACCGGCCGACACGCCCGCCCCCACCCGCTGGTCCCCCGACCCCCGAGCCCTCCACGGCCGCGTCGCCCTCGTCGCCGGGGCCACCCGCGGGGCCGGGCGCGGCATCGCCGCCGCGCTCGGCGAGGCCGGTGCGACCGTCATCTGTACGGGGCGTACGAGCCGCTCCCCAGGCGCCACGACCCGCTCGGACTACGACCGGCCGTCGGAGACGATCGAGGAGACCGCCGAGCTCGTGACCCGGCTCGGCGGCACCGGCGTCGCCGTTCCCGTCGACCACCTGGACAGCGGCCAGGTGCAGGACCTCGCCTCGTACGTCCGGGACACGCACGGCCGGCTCGACGTGCTCGTCAACGACATCTGGGGCGGCGAAGTCCTCAAGGGCGGCCCGGCCGACTGGAACACCCCGGTCTGGGAACACGACCTCGACGACGGGCTGCGGATCGTCCAACTCGCCGTGCACACACACCTGATCACGTCCCACCACCTCCTCCCGCTGCTCGTCGCCGAACCCGGCGGGCTCCTCGTCGAGGTCACCGACGGCTCCGCCGAGTACAACGCCTCGCGCTACCGCATCTCCGTCTTCTACGACCTGGCCAAGACCGCGGTGAACCGGCTGGCCTTCTCCCAGGGCCACGAGCTCGCCCCGTACGGCGCAAGTGCCGTCGCCGTCACGCCCGGCTGGCTGCGTTCGGAGATGATGCTCGACAACTACGGTGTGACGGAGGCAAATTGGCGCTCCGCGCTCACGCCGGGACCGGAGCCGGGGCGGGGGCCGGGGCGGGGGCCGGGGCCGGACCCCGGCCGTCCCACCGCTCCGCCCGGGTTCGTGCGGTCCGAATCGCCGCGCTACGTCGGCCGGGCCGTGGCCGCGATGGCCGCCGACCCGGCCCGCTCCCGCTGGAACCAGCGCTCCGTCACGTCCGCCGAGCTGGCCCGGGAGTACGGCTTCACCGACGTGGACGGAACCCGCCCCGACTGCTGGAGCGAGTGACCGCCTCCGCGAGTACCGTCCCACCGGACCCGAGTGAGTACCGTCCCATCGGACCCCGTCCCCGTCAGCGCTCGGGCTGGTTGAGGGTGCCGAGCGTTTTGACGTGGCCGACGGACTTGAAGCCCCAGTCGAGGAGGGCGCGGGCCTCGCGGTAGACGGCGAGGCCGTTGCCCTGCTGGGGGTTGAGGACGGTGACGATCAGGGTCCGGCCGCCCCGGCGGGCGGCGGCGATGAGGGTGTTGCCGGCCTTGCTGGTGTAGCCGTTCTTGATGCCGATCAGGCCCGGGTAGCGGCCGACGCCGTCGGCTCCGGTGAGCAGCCGGTTGGTGTTCTGGATGGGGTACGAGGAGATGTGGCTGCCGTCCGCGCGGGTACTGCTGGGGAAGCGGGAGTACGCGGTGGCGGCGTACTGCGCGAACTGGGAGTTCTTCAGCCCGGCCCGCCCGAAGAGTGCCAGGTCGTACGCGGTGGAGTACTGGCCGGGTGCGTCGTAGCCGTCCGCGGTGACGACCCGGGTGTTGCGGGCGCCGAGCGCGCGGGCCTTGGCCTGCATCTGCGTGACGCTGGACTTCCAGCCCCCGTTCATGGCGGCCAGGACGTGCACGGCGTCGTTGCCCGAGCGCAGGAACGTGCCGCGCCACAGGTCGGCCGCCCGGTACGTCCGGCCGGCCTTCACACCGACGACGCTGCTGCCCTCGCCCACGCCCGCCAGGTCCTTCTTGCTGACCTTGCGGAGGGCCTTGCCGGGAACGCGGGGCAGTGCGGCGAGCGCGAACAGGGCCTTGAGGGTGCTGGCGGGAGGCAGCTTCGTATGCGGGTTGTGGGCGGCAATCACGGCGCCGGTCTTCGCGTCCGCGACGATCCACGCGCGGGCGGACACCTTCTTGCTCAGGGCGGCCCGGCTGCCCGGGGCACCGGCCAGAGGCTCGGCTGCGTCAGAGGTACCAGGTGCGGCGGAGGTACCGGGTGAGGCGGAAGGAGAGGCGACGGAGGCGGCTGCGGGGGTGGCGAGTAATGCGGGGGACGCGGGCAGGAGGAGCAGTACGGCTACTGCTCCCGTGACGACTCGACAGGATGCTGCGGCGGAGGCAGATGTGACGGTCATTCAGTCACAGTAAGGAGGGGCCGTGAAGACAACCGCCCTGAATTGAGCCAACTGAGGAATCCCGGGGCATCGCACCCGGCCGGTCGGCGCTACGGGTGTGCACGGGGACTGGTACGCACGGGGCCGGTACGTACGGGGCAGGTACGCACGGGGCCGGTACGTACGGCTGTGACGGCGAGCGTGCTGTGCCGCATGGTGAAAGCGCCGCCCGCCTCGTCGATGGCCGCGCCGAGGCCGGACATGACCGCGGCCTGCAGATCGGCCGGAAGCGTGGTGTGGACGCCGGTGGTGGAGACCTGCTCCAGCCACTCGTCCCGGGCGTAGGCCCGCTCCCAGTCGAAGCGCCACCGCTGCGGTGCGCCGAACGCGCCCGTCCCGCGCATCGCTTCGGCCGCCCCGTCACACACCGTCTCGTACGGTCCCGTGGCCGACTTCTCCCAATGGCGTACGGCCGGCGAGCCGGGCAGCACCCGGCGGTAGACCTCGGCGAAGGCCCGAGCCAGTTCGGGGGCGGGGCTGCCCCCGTTCCAGAACAGGGAGAACGGACCGCCGGGGCGCAGCACCCGTGCCACCTTCGCGGCACCGGCCGCCGGGTCCACCCAGTGCCAGGCCTGCCCGGAGACGACCGCGTCGAACTCCCGGCCCACCGGGTCCCAGTCCTCGAAGGCCGCCACCTCGACGGCGAGCCCGCGGCTCCGCGCCGACTCGGCCATCCGCGCGTCGGGGTCGACCCCCAGCACCCGGCACCCGGCCGCCTCGAACTGGCGGGCCGCGATCCCCGTACCGCACCCGACGTCGAGGACGTCGAGGACGTCGGGCATGTCGCGGGCATCCTCCGCCACGAGGCCCACCACCCGGTCGATCAGGGCCTGGGGATAGCGGGGCCTGGACCGGTCGTAGCGTTCGGCGTCGATGCCGAACGACTCGGCCGTGCCACGGAGTTGGTGAGGTGCGGGCTCGGGAGAGGAATCGGGCTCGGGAGAGGAATCGGGATCAGGAGAGGAATCGGGATCAGGCGCGGGCTCGGGCGTACGCTCCGAAGGTAGAGTGGGCATGCGCCCACTATGAGTGGGCAGATGCCCACTCGTCAATCGGCGTGTGCGGGAAGGACGTTGGGGAGGCATGCGGTGCCGACTGGGGTAGCCATCCGGGATGTACGTGAGCAGCTCTTCGCGGCGGCGGAGCGCGTACTGCTCAGGGACGGGCCGAGCGCGCTGACCAGCCGGGCGGTCACCGACGAGGCGGGCTGCGCCAAGGGGGTTCTGCACCGGCACTTCGCCGACTTCGATGATTTCCTCGCCGGGCTGATCCGAGAACGCATCGCCCAACTCGGCACCCAGGCGGCCGAATTGGTCGGCGCTGTCGGAAACGGAACGGTGGCCGACAACCTCACCCACGCCCTGACCGGCCTCTTCGGGCCGGTCGCCGTGGCGGCCGTCGGCCTCGTGGTCTCCCGGGACGTCCTGCGCGCCCGGCTCCGCGAGACCACCCCGGTCGGCCTCCCGCTGCTGACCGAGGCCACGGCGGTACTCGCCGCCTACCTGGCCGCCGAACAGACCCGTGGCCGCATCGCACCGGACGCGGACCTCGACGCCCTCGCCTCCACCCTCATTGGCACCGGCCACCTGCTCTTCGCCGACAGGACCGGCACCGCACCGGAGGCGGAAACCGTGCGCCGAGCCGTGCTCGGCGTCGTCGGCGGGACCCTCAACAACCCGGCTGATCAATAGAGTTCGTGAACGGCGTGTCCTCCGGGGCCTTTGCGCGTTCTTCTCTGTGTGCTGCGGCCGGCTGGCCGCAGGAATATCCAGGAGGACCCCCGATGAACAAGCTCAACAAGGCCGTTGCCCTCACCATGGTCGCCGGTGGAATGATCGCCGCCAGTGCGGGCGCCGCCTCGGCCACCAGCGGCGCCGACGCCAACGGCAAGGCCATCGGCTCCCCCGGCGTCATCTCCGGCAACCTGGTCCAGGTCCCGGTCCACGTCCCCGTGAACGCCACCGGCAACTCGGTCAACGTGATCGGCCTTCTCAACCCGACCTTCGGCAACCAGTCGTCGAACAGCTGACTCGTCCGGCATAGCCAAGACACAGCCGACACAGCCCACGCGCAGAGGGCCTCCCGGAATCCACCGGGAGGCCCTCTGCGCGTGGAGCAGCCTCACTCGCCCTCGACGACCTCGGTGTCGACGACCTCGGTGTCGTAGAAGCAGAAGTGGCCCTTGATCGCGGCGACTTCGGGCTTCGGGTCCTGGTACGCCCACACCAGATCGGCTCCGCCGGGCAACGACCAGTACGAGGCATCGCCCTTGAAGGGGCAGTGGGTGGAGGTGTCCGACGCGGTCAAGTGCTCGGTACGGACGTCCTCGGGCGGCAGATAGTAGCGGACCGGCAGCCCGGTCTCGTGCAGCAGGAGCGGCCGGCGGCTCTCCGCGAGCAACTGCCCGTCCCGTACGACACGTACGTGCGCCGTGCCCTGCTCGACGGTGATGCGATGACCCTTGCTTGCTTCGCCCGTGCTGTGAGATGTCATACCGGATTCAGCGACGGGGCCTCCCTGATTCTTCCCGCTTCTTCCCGCTTCTTTCCTCCCGAGGAAGACGATGGCGTCCATGCCGCCCCAGTCGGCCTCGTCCCTCGTGAGGTGGGACATGGGTACGGGGTCCGGCAGGACGCTCGGGTCCAGGTGGGCCGCGACGAAGGCGTAGCGGTCTCCGACGGCGGACGCCGCGACGAGGGCGCCGGCGCTCCACCAGCGCAGTTCCGTACCCGCGAAGGCCATGACGGACAGGTTGCGCTGCAGGTGGATGTTGTGGGCGAAGACCAGGCACGGGCCGCGCCTGGCGTCGGCCGCCGCCAGGGCCAGCAGGTTCTCGGCCATCATGGCGCCCCTGACCCCGAGGACGACCGACATGCGGTCGGGCGCGGTGGAGGCCAGCGCCGCGTGATAGCGCAGGAGTCCCCTGGCGGTACGGGCGTGGGCGTACGCGCGGTCGAAGGCGCGGTCGAAAGCGGTGTCGAAGGCGCCCCCGGCCGGGTCGCTCCGCCGCAGTCCCGGCAGCTCGGACTCGTACACCGCAAGTACGTCGTTGGCGGCGAGCCGCAGCGTGCGGGCCCGCTCCGAGTCTCCGACGGAGCGGGTGGGATCCATGAAGGCGGCCGGTTCGGCCCAGGGTTCGTCGTCGCCGAGGAGCGCGCGAAGGGTGTCCGTGTCGTACGGGACGCGGTGTGCGGGCAGGTGCTCGGTCAGGTACGCGTGGGCCGCCAGCAGGGCGGTGCGGGGGCTCGGGGTGTCGCCCTGTTCGATCGGGGCGTCGAACCCGTGGAACCGGACCTGGTCGGCGGGGTCGAGGCGGGCGTTGTGCTCGCGGAGCCGGACGACCAGGTCGCGGTTGGCGGGCGAGGTGCCCCAGCCGTGGCTGAACCCGATGGCCAGGGCCTGGTCGAGGTCCCCGGTGCCGGCGGTGAGGTGATCGTCGATGGCAGTCGCCGCCAGCCAGTCGCTCTCGACGGCGAGGGAGCGGTAGCCGTGGTGGTGCACCAGGTGCATCAGCATGTCGTTGCGCAGCTGCGGGAACACCTCCACGCCGTGGGTGGGTTCGCCCAGGCCGAGGAGGAGTGGTGGCTGCGGGAAGGTGCCGAGCAACCGGTCGACGGCGGAGGCGAGTTCAGCGGGCCCGTCGCCGGGACGAAGGCCGAGGTCGTGGACGGAGGGAGGAACGGAAGGAGGAATGGAAGGAGGAATGGAAGGAGGGCGGGACATGGTGAACCCCTTCGAGAGGGAAGCCGGGGGTGACGAAAGTGGCCTGCGAGGGGGCGCGCTCCCCTTCCCTTCCACCGTATCCTTGAACAATCCATTGAGACTTTTCACCGAAGTCCCAAGCTCCGCAGCGCCCAAACCCTCAAAGGAGGCACGTGACACCCCGCGCTCTCCGTCCCGTCGATCTGGCCCGCGAGCACGGCCTCTCCACCCAGGCCGTACGCAACTACGAGGACGAGGGCATCCTGCCGCCGGCCGTACGCAGCCCCTCCGGTTACCGGCGCTACACCGCCGTGCACGCCCAGGCCCTGCGCGCCTTCCTCGCCTTGCGCCCCGGCTTCGGGCACCGTACGGCCACGGACATCCTGCGGGCCGCCCACCGGGGCGACACCGGAACCCTCTTCCGCCTCGTCGACCGCGCCCACGCCGACCTGCTGCGCGAACGCGACACCCTCGACGAGGTCACCGCCGCACTTGGCGCGCTGACCGCCGCGCCCGTTCCGTACGACGAGGGCCCCGGCGCCCAGCCCGCCATCGGCACCCTCGCCCACCAGCTCGGCATGCATCCCGCCTCGCTGCGCAAGTGGGAGGCCGCAGGCATCCTGCACCCCCGCCGCGACCCCGCCACGGGCCACCGCCGTTACCCGCCCGAGGCGGTGCGCGAGGCGTACGTGGCACGCCAACTCAGGCGCGGCGGCTATCCGTTGACCCGTATCAAGGACTTCACCGACCGGCTGCACGACGCGGGCACCACCAGGGCGCTGACCGACGTCCTGGCCGAATGGCAGACCCGCCTCGCCCACCGGAGCAGGGCGATGCTCGCGGCCGGGCAGCACCTCCACGGCTATCTGGAACTGGCAGCGCCGCAAGCGTAGGGACGGAAACGGAGTGGGTGGGGGCGGGAGTGTTCGGGGCACTCCCGCCCCCGGTCCTCACGGCCGTCAGTACCAGAGCTGGTAGGGCTGACCGCCGTTGCAGGCGAAGGTGCGCAGACCTTCGTGGCTGTCGTCCAGGCACCGGCCGGTCGCCTGGTTCAGGAGCTCGACGCCGCCCTTCCAGGCCCTGCGCTGCCAGCGCTGGTACTTCTCCGTGCCGTCGCCGCACGCGAAGGCGCGCAGGCCGTGCTCGTCGCTGTCGTCCAGGCAGGCGCCCGTGGCGACATTCTTGAGGACGCGGACGTTGCCGCCCTTGTCGTAGACGGTCCACCGCTGGTGGGGGTTGTCCGCCGGGCCGCACGGCATGGGCCGCAGGCCGTGCTGCGAGTCGTCCAGACATGCCCCCGTGGCACGGTTCTTGAACGTCTGCACGCCGGCGGCTGCCGACGCCGTGGCGGCGGGGAGAGTGGCGAGGGTGAGAGCTGTCACCGCACACATCCCGGTGACGAGTCTGGCGAACCGGGAGGTCTGACGCTGATTCACAATGGTTCCTTTCGGCTGTGCTTCCGCCTCCACCGTCGCGGCCGCCGCTCTCTTGCCGGTCACTCCCCAGTCACTCCCCAGTCACCCGCCCGGTCACCCCCTCTCGCATTCCGCGTCCGTGCCGTCACTCTCCGTCGTACGATCGTCCCGATGCGTGCACGGTACGAATTCAAGCTGCTGGGACCGCTGGAAGTGCGCCGGGACGGGCTCCCGGTGTCGCTGGAAGCCACCAAGCTCCGGTTACTGCTCGCCGCCCTGCTCCTGGAAGCGGGCCGGGTCGTCCCCGTCGACACCCTGACGCAACGGCTGTGGGGCGAGGACCCTCCCGGGCGAGCCCGCAACACCTTGCAGAATTACGTTCTGCGACTGCGCCGCGCACTGGGGCCCGGCGTCGTGCTCACCCATTCCCAGGGGTACTTGATCGAGGCCGGGCCCGACTGCCTGGACCTCCTGCGATTCAACGCCCTGGTACGGGACGGGCGTACAGCGCTTTCGTCAGGTTCCGTGGAACACGCGGCGGTACTGCTGGGCGAGGCCCGGGGGATGTGGCGCGGCGAACCGCTGTGCGACCTGCCGGCCGAGCTGGTACGGGACATCGCCCCCGCCCTTGCCGAACAGCGGCTGGACAGCGACGAGTTGTGGATCGAGGCGGAACTCGCGCTGGGCCGTTCCGACGCCGTACTGCCGGAACTGCGGACGCTCGTCTGCGCACACCCGCTGCGCGAACGCTTCTGGGCGCAACGGATGCTCGCGCTCTACCGGTGCGGGCGGCAGGGCGAGGCCCTGGAGTGCTACCGGGAGGCGACCGCACTCCTCGCGGAGGAGCTGGGCGTGGACCCGGGCGCCGAACTACGCACCTTGCACGGAAAGCTACTGGCAGCGGCACCGGAACTGGGAGTGCCGGGTGGGGCTGCGGCTGCGGACCCACGCGTACCGCACGCACACGCACATGCACCGCACGCACATGCACCGCACACACCACATGCCCCGCACGCACCGCACGTCGAAGCCCCGCCCGCCACCCCCCACGTCCGAAGCCTGCCCATCCCGCGCACCAGCCTCCCGCACACCCCGCGCGCCGGCCATCCACCCACCCCGTGCACCGGAAACCTGCCTGCCGAGACCACCACCTTCGTCGGCCGTGAGGTCCAACTCGCCCATGCCCGTGCGCTCCTGACGACCTCTCGCCTCGTCTCCCTCACCGGCGTCGGCGGTGTCGGCAAGACCCGGCTTGCCCTGCGGGTCGCCGCGGAGGCCGCCGGTGGGGCCGTCGGCAGTCGATCCGCCCGCCCCTTTGACCTCTTCCCCGACGGCGTCTGGCTGGCCGACCTCGCACCCCTCACCGAACCGGCCCTGCTCGACCGGGCCGTGGCCGCCTCCCTCGACCTGCGGGACCAGTCCGCCAGGCCCGCCGCCGACGCGGTGGCCGAGCATCTGCGCGACCGGCGACTCCTCCTCGTACTGGACAACTGCGAGCACCTCGTCGAAGCCGTTGCCACGCTGGTACTGCGCCTGCTGCGGGCAGCACCCGGGTTGCGGGTGCTGGCCACCAGCAGGGAGCGGCTCGGTGTGCCGGGCGAGTACGTCCTGCTCGTACCGTCGCTGACGCTGCCCCGCCCTGAGGGGTTCCGCAGGCTTCATCCGCCCGACACACCCCACGCACCCCACGCACCCCACAGGCCCTACGGATCGTCGCAGGAGGCCACCCACCGGACCAGCGACGACACGTCGGAAGCGTTCCGGCTGCTCGTCGAGCGGGCTCGGGCCGCCGCGCCCGCCTTCCGCGTCACCGACCGCAACAGCGGTGCTCTCGCCCAGCTCTGCCACCGACTGGACGGCATTCCGCTGGCCGTCGAACTCGCCGCCGTACGCCTGGGCACCATGGCTCCCGAGGAGATCCTGGACCGGCTCGACGACCGTTTCCGGCTGCTGTCCGTTCCGCACACCCGCACCGCGCCCTCCCGCTACCAGCAGACCCTGCGCGGGGTCGTCGACTGGAGCCACGACCTGTGCACGGAGGGCGAACGGCTGCTGTGGGCGCGGCTGTCGGTCTTCTCCGGCAGCTTCGACCTGGAGGCCGCCGAGGCGGTCTGCGCGGGCGTGGACGAGAGCGCGGACGAAGACGACGGCGACGACGGAGACGGAGACGACGGCGAGGGCGAACCGGCAGGCGGTGGCATCGCTCGCGAGAACGTGCTCGACCTGCTGACCGGGCTGGTCGACAAGTCGATCGTGATGGTCGAGACCGATGCGGACGGAGCATCTCCCAGGGCCAGGTACCGGCTCCTGGAGACCATCCGGCAGTACGGCCGGCACCGACTGCGCTCCGCCGAGTACCCGGGGCGAAACCAGGACGCCACGACCGCCCTCCGCCTCCGGCACTGCGCGTACTACCGCTCCCTGACCGCGCGCGCCGCCGCCGAATGGTGCGGCCCCGACGAGGCGGACTGGCTGTCCCGGCTCGACCGCGACCTGCCCAACCTCCGTGCCGCCCTGGACTTCTGCGGTACGCAGCCGGGGCGGGCCGTCGTCGGTCTTGAGATCGCCGTGAACCTCACCAGGACCCGCTCCTGGTTCTTCTGCAGCACCCTGGGCGAGGGACGCCACTGGCTGGAGCGTCTGCACGGCCAAGTCAGCGACCTACCACCCGAGTTGGGGGTCACGGTGGCCGCCATGAAGTCGTGGATCGCGATCTGTCAGGGGGACGTCGGAGCACCCCGTACGCTGACCGCCGAGTGCGTGGGCCCTCCGGGTCCGGCCGGTCCCGCCGCCCCGGCCCTCTTCATCGAGGGGGCGCACTCGATGCTCGTACTCGGCGAACCCGCCTCTATCGACATCCTCGTACGCACCCGCGCCGGGTTCCTGGCGGCAGGCCACACCGGCGACGCACACATGTGCACGATGCTCTGGGCGATGGCCGCCGCCTTCCTCGGAGAGCGGGAGACCGCCTTCCTGGCCCGTGAGGTGTACGTGGCGGAGGCGGAGCGCGCGGGCGCCTACTGGGCGCAGACCTGGGCCCAGTGGTGTGCGGGGGTGGCCGAACTCCGGCACGGCGACCCGGCCCGCGCGATCGCCCCGATGCGCGGGGCACTCGTCCGGCAGCACGGCCTCAGGGACCGGTGGGGTCCGGTGTGGAACGTGGAGACCCTCGCCTGGGCGGTAGCGGCGACCGGACGCCACCACAGGGCGGCCCGCCTGCTGGGCGCGGCGCACCGGCTGCGGGAGATCACCGGGGTCGCACTGATCGGGCTGCGCCCCCTCCACGACGTACATCTGGAGACGGTGGAACTGGTACGGACCGCACTCGGCCGGCAGGGGTACGAGGAGGCCTGGGAGCGGGGAGCGGCGGCGGAGGACAGCGTGGCACTGGCCCTCGAACTGACGGACGGCGGCGCTGCACCCTGAGCGGCCACCCCGGACAACTGCCGGGCGTGCGCTCCGATTGCGGAGGTCCGATCTCCGATTACGGGTGACGGGGGTGTGGCTGAGTGTGATCGGTGAGACAGCCGTATCGCCGTACCACCGGACAGCCGCACCACCGGAAGGAACAACCCCCATGGGCCACACCGCCACCCTCTCCGCCTCCGTCACCGTTGCCCTCTGCGGCGTACTGACGCTGGGTCCCGCTGCAGTCGCGACACCGGAGGCACGGACGGCCCCATCCACCTCGGCCGCCTCGTCCGCCCCCGTCACCTCGTCCGACACCGAGGACTCCAGCACCGAGGACTCCGACACCAAGGACTCCGACACCAAGGACTCCAGCATCAAGGACAAGGACCGCGAGAAGCTCGCGTCGACCTTCCGTACCGCCACCAAGTTCGGTGCGGCGTCACAGAAGACGGGCAAGGTCGCCGGGCTCGCGATCAACGGCGAGAAGGACGAGAAGAAGCTGCAGCAGGCCCGCAAGGACTCCGACCAGGAGCTCGACAACCTGATGGCCATCATCCCCGGCGGCTCCCCCGCCACGACGGACGGCCGCGCCGGCGCGCCCCCCGCACGAGTCGACCTCAAGTCGTCGGTCGAGCTGATCAAGGCCGACACAAAGGCGCTGGTGGAGGCCGCGCTGAAGGCGGACGTCGAGGCGCTCACGACGGCCGGTGGGACGCTCATGGTCCACTTGGGCCAACTGGCCACCACCGTCTTCATGGAGATCGGGCTCGGCTCGGTGAAGGAAATGCTGCCGAAACTGCCGGCCCTCGGCCAGCTGCCGAGCTTCCCCGGCCTCCCGGGTGCGGAGGCGCCGGCACGCCGCTGACCCACCGGACGCAGGGGGCACGCGAACCCCCAGGAGCCCCCTGCGCAACGGCCGGACAACCGGCCGCGCCACCCCATGTACCAACCTGGTCCAGACCTCTTGACGATTGGTCTGGACCTACTTAACGTGTGGGCGCATCTCACCCTCATCCCACCCGCGTCGCAAAGCTCGCCGCACCCGCGCCGCACCCCCGCGTCTCCCGGTTCCCCCACCCAGGAGGTCCAGCATGTCCCCACGCGCCCGCACCACCACACTCCCCCGCCTGCTGACGGCGGCCCTGACCGCAGCCTGCACAGTCATCCCCCTCACCGCCACAGAAGCCCCCGCAGCCTCAGCCTCCCCCGCCGCCGACACCTGCCCGGTGAAATCCAAGCCGACGGGGAAGGTCCTCCAGGGCTACTGGGAAAACTGGGACGGCGCCGCCAACGGCGTTCACCCGCCGTTCGGTTGGACACCGATCACCGACCCCCGCATACCCCAGCACGGCTACAACGTCATCAACGCCGCGTTCCCCGTGATCCTGAACGACGGCACCGCCCTGTGGGAGGACGGCATGGACGCGACCGTGAAGGTCGCCACGCCCACCGAAATGTGCCAGGCCAAGGCGAGCGGCCTCACCACCCTGATGTCGATCGGCGGCGCAGCGGCCGGCATCGACCTCAACTCCCCGGCAGTGGCAGACAAGTTCATCGCGACGATCGTCCCGATCCTGAAGAAGTACAACTTCGACGGAATCGACATCGACATCGAGACGGGCCTGGTTGGCAGCGGCCAGATCACCAAGCCCTCCGCCTCCCAGTCCAACCTCATCCGCATCATCGACGGCATCCTCGCCCAAATGCCCTCGAACTTCGGCCTCACCATGGCCCCCGAAACCGCCTACGTCACCGGCGGCAGCGTCACGTACGGCTCGATCTGGGGCGCGTACCTCCCCATCATCAAGAAGTACGCGGACAACGGCCGCCTCTGGTGGCTCAACATGCAGTACTACAACGGCAACATGTACGGCTGCTCCGGCGACTCCTACTCCGCCGGCACCGTCCAGGGCTTCACCAAACAAACCGACTGCCTCAACAAAGGCCTCGTCATCCAGGGCACCACCATCAAGGTCCCCTACGACAAGCAGGTCCCGGGCCTCCCCGCCCAACCGGGCGCGGGCGGCGGCTACATGTCACCCAGCCTCGTCTCCCAGGCCTGGAACACCTACAACAACCAGCTCAAGGGCCTGATGACCTGGTCCCTCAACTGGGACGGCTCAAAGAACTGGACCTTCGGCAACAACGTCAAGGCCCTCCAAGGACGTTGACCCCACCAGGAGCTCCTTCCCCGCAAGCTCCTGGCCTCCCCACCGTGGGCCGTACCTGCTCCGGACAGGTACGGCCCACGAGTACAACCGAGTGGCCTCGTCGGCTCTCATCCCGGCGCGCAACTCATCGCACACATTCTTCCTAGTACTGACTTCTGGGAGTCGTTTTCGAGCTCGGGGGGACAGAGGGGGGACAGCGCGTTAGGCAACCTCCACGTCCTGCCCGTCGGGGGATTCCGGGGGGGCGAGAGTGAGGTGGGGGTTCGCGGATTGTGATTCCGAAGTCGGTGTGCGGCGTGGCACGAGCGCGACGGGTACGTCGGCTTCGGCTTCGGCTTGGGCTTCGGCTTCGGCTTCGGCTTCGGCTTCGGCTTCGGCTTCGGCTTCGGCTTCGGCAAACTGCGGCATCAGACTCGTGTACGTCTATGCGGTGAGCACGTAGGAGCTGTGCCCCAGCAGGGCTTGGATGCAGGTGCGGCACCGACTCGTTCCCGGAGCGTGGCCGGAATTGGCCAGGCACCCTGGCGCGACCCTCTGGGTGAACTTAGGGTCACCGTTGATCCACTGGCCGTGTGCGAAATCACTCCACCGGCCTGCGCGAATCCGTCGAGAGGGACCCTTCATGGCAGTGACCCCGGTACGGCTCGGTGAGCTGGACATCGCATTCACCAGTACTTTCACCCTTCGGTACAACGACTCCGGCACCGGTGCGAAGCTGGCGGGCAGCTTCTACCACCCGGTGCCGCCGGAGGGTTTCCGCGCGCTCGGCAGCATCGGGCGGCCGGACTACACCGATCCGCAGGGGAGCGTCGCGGCGGTGTGCGTGCGCGCGGCAAACACCGGTTCCACCCCGCCGCTCGCCGACGCGGTCGACTACAAGTGGGTGTGGGACGACAGCGGCACCGGCGGAAAGATGGACGGCACCTGCTGGCGGCCGGTCCCGCCGCCCGGGTACAAGGCGCTGGGCAACGTTTTCACCAACTCCTATTCCAAGCCCTCGCCGAGCGATGTCACCTGCGTACGGGAGGACCTGGTCGCAGTCGGCGCCGCCTCGGCACTCGTCTGGAACGACTCGGCGGGCGGCGGCAAACACGACTTCAGTGCCTGGCAGATCAGCGCCCCGACCAGCTACATCGACGAGACGGCCGATGCCAGCAAAGCGATGATCGCGCCGGAGACCTTCGTGGGCTACGCCGGTTACGCACAGCCGCAGTTCCGGGAGGAGATGAACATCCTCTGCCTCCCGCTGCCCTCGTCCAAGCAGTCGGTGACACTCACCAAGCCCGTCCTCACCAGCCGTGACCGACCGGCGCAGACCACCTCGCCGGTGACCGACCACCGTGTCACCGTGCCGTTCACCGCCGTCCAGGATTCCGCCAAATCGCTCGCGTGGAAGATCGAGAAGTCGCCGTTCTACACGATCGAACGTCAAGTGTGGTGGACGCTCCTGCTGTTCAACGACAACGCCACCAGCACCGACCAGACCCTTGAGGACGCGGTGACCGTCGGCGTCGAGAAGACCAGGAGCGAGACCTTCCAGAGCAGTACCGGTCTCTCGGTCACGGCGGAGACCGGTGTGAGCTTCTTCGGGGTGGGGGCGAAGGTGAGTGCGACCGTCAGCGTCACACTCGGCTACGAGTCCTCCACCGCCATCTCCCAGTTCCAGTCCCGCACCGTCACCCGCCGTCTGGTCACGCCGAAGGGCACCGCCGGTGCGTTATGGGTCGGCTCCTACGCCTTCCGCGCCGTGCGCGCCGACGGCACGGTCGTCGCCGCACCGCTGAAGTTCGACGGCGAGAGCTTCCACCACGCCCAGTTCCCGGCGGCGGCCGGCACCGACACACCTGTCAGTACCGTTCCCGCCAGGGCCTGGATCATCGCCAAGCACAGCGGCAAGGCCGTCGGTGTCGCAGGCAACAGCCAGGACAACGGCGCTCAACTCATCCAATGGGACCGCTACCGGGGCGACAACGAGAAATTCACCCTCGAACCGGCCGGAGACGGCTCTCACTACATCGTGCCCAAGCACAGCGGCAAGGCCATCGGCATCGCAGACAACAGCCAGGACAACGGCGCCCAACTCATCCAATGGGACCGCTACCGGGGCGACAACGAGAAGTTCACCCTCGAACCGGCCGGAGACGGCTCCCACTACATCGTGCCCAAGCACAGCGGCAAGACCCTCGACGTCCCAGGGGCGAGTGTGGAGAACGGCACCCAGCTCGTCCAGTGGAACCGGAGCACCGGCGACAACCAGAAGTTCCGGCTGGAGACCATCACCGACCAGGAGTGGTGATGACCGGGCCGGTCCGGTAAGTCGTTACCCCCGTACGGTTCAGGTCTTTCCGGACGCCCGGCAGCCCCGCCCCCGCAAGCACGCCGGAAGGATAAGCGGTAGCCCCGCGCGTGAGCAGCAGGGAACCGTAACGAGGGGGCCGCCGACAGGATGGCGTCCCACAAGCACTGACGAGGGCCCGGATGCACACGGATCCGGGCCTTCTCGTCCCTGGTGACCGGCTCGCCATGACTAAATACGGAGCTGACAGCCCGCCACGCTGCTCACTTAGAGATCGTCTCATTTGGTCGATTGGGTAGTCTGGGCGCGTGATGATGGTCGAGCGTCTGGTCCCGGACGGGTTGTGGGAGTTGTTCCAGC
>NZ_JBEZKB010000028.1:0-122532 GCF_040651475.1 Streptomyces sp. NPDC048442 | reverse complement strand
CAGAGCATTGCAGCCTGGGAACGCGTTGTTGAGGTCTCGAGTGCTTCCGGCCGCGTGGTGGCGTTGCCGTCGGCTGCGACGGCGTGCGTGGACGCCGCGGCACGCCGCCCTCCCGTCTGCCTGTGCCTGTGCCTGTGGTGCGGTGCCGTTGGTGCGGTGCCGGGATCAGTGGCGGCCGCGGCCCCACGAGACGGAGTCGACGAGGCGGCCCCGGTCGTTGCGCAGGGTGGCGGTGTCGCGGTCGTTGTTCCACACGTAACGGTGGCGATCCTGGTACACGTGGCCGTAACGGTCGTGGCCCTCACCCGTGTGGACCTTCACGCTGGAACGCCCCTCCAGGCGGAGGCGGTCGAAGTAGTAGCGGTGGCCCTGCCGGTCGGTGAGGGAGTAGTCGCGCAGGTTGACCGAGTGGCGGCCGAGGTTGCGGATCTCCACCCACTCGCCGTTGAGGCTGCGGTTGGAGCCGTCGTCGTAACCCGGGCTGTTGTACTGGACCTGGCCGATGATGATCGACGGGCGGGGCGCCTTCGTCGCCTGGGCGGCAGCCGAAGAAGCGGCAGCCGAAGGAGTGGCGGCGGTGGCAGGCAGGGCGATGGCGCCGACTACGGCACCGGCCGCCAGGACCGCCGCGGCGAGCCGGCGGGTGGTACGACTGCGAGCTGTGGACATGGAGATCCCCCCTGGGAACTGCCCATCCGCCCCTGGCAGGAACGGAGATGGGATGGTGCGGGTCCCGGCGTGTTGCCGAGAACACACACTGTGGACCCGCCGCGGGGCGCTCGGGTAGGCGTACGGGCGAGGCGTTACGCAATGCGGATACAGGCGTATCTCTCCGCTGTAATCAGCATGTATCCGTCTCGCTACGTTATCGATGATTCGCGGTGCTGTGCACCTACCGTCCCTGAACTCGACTGTTTGGCAGGGGAGTTGTCAGTTGGTGCTGATTTGTACGCAGGGGTGTGTGGCCGGGAAACGGGCGTCGTCCCGTAACAGGCCTTTGCGGGTCCGTCATGCGGACGGTCCGGACCGCGTGACGGGTGGGGTTCATGGTCTTGACGGGTCATTGCCAAGTAGTCGACGCTGTCCAGCAGTTCGCAGAGACCCGATCTTTCGCACAGGTCCGCTCACGACCGCGCACACTCCACCGCGTACCCCACACACGCTCTACTGCTCACCTCACCGCGTACCCCACCGCACGCTCCACTGCTCACCCCGCCGCACACCCCGTCCGCACCGGAGGCCGCATGTCCGTCGTACCCCGATCCCTCGCCGCCCGAAGTCTCGCGCTCACCCTCGCGCTCGGCTCCCTGACCCTGGCGGCACCCGCGGCGACCGCTGTGCCCCCGCCGGCCGCGCCCGCACCGGCCCCCGCCGCGTCCTCCCCGCTGCCCGTCGTGTCGCCGACGCCGCAGAGCATCACCCGTGCCGGTGCTGACATCGTTGTCCCCGCCCGGGTGGAGGTCGTCGTCGGCAAGGACACCGACCGGGCGGCCCGTACCCTCCTGGCCGACACCCTCCACGCCCACGGCGTGCGCCACGTCGACGTACGCGAAAGAGCGTCCCGGCACGCGCAGTTGAGCATCCTGCTCGGCCCGGCCGCCCGCCCCGACATCGCCCGCGCCCTGACCGGCACCGCCGTCCCGCAGCACGCCGAGGGATACGCGCTGCGCGCCGCCCGCAGGACCGTCGCACTCGGTGGCACCGACGCCACGGGCCAGTACTACGCCGTACAGACCCTGAAGCGGCTGATCGTCTCCCCGAAGGGCGGCGGACACCACAAGGCCCGGATCGCCGGAGCGTCCGTCTCCGACTTCCCCTCGATGCCCCTTCGCGGCTCCATCGAGGGCTTCTACGGCCCGCCGTGGACGAAGGCAGAGCGCCTCGACCACATGGACTTCCTCGGCACCGTCAAGTCCAACACCTACGTCTACGCGCCGAAGGACGACCCGTACCACCGCGACAAGTGGCGCGAGCCCTACCCCGCCGACAAGGCCGCCGAGCTGGACGAGCTCGTGAAGCGCGCCACCGCGCACCACGTCCGCTTCACCTTCGCCGTCTCGCCCGGCGCGTCCATCTGCTACTCGGACCCCGCCGACACCAAAGCGCTCACCGCCAAGCTCCAGGCCATGTACGACCTGGGCGTACGCACCGTCTCCGTCCCGCTCGACGACATCAGCTACACCAAGTGGAACTGCGACGCCGACAAGGCGGCCTTCGGCGCCCCCGGCCAGGGACCCGCCGCGAAGGCCCAGGCCGGCCTCCTCAACGCCCTCCAGAAGGACTTCGTCGCCACCCACCCCGGCATGCGGCCGCTCCAGATGGTGCCCACCGAGTACGGCGACCTCAAGGACTCCCCGTACAAGCAGATCCTGCGCTCCACCCTCGACAAGCCGGTCGAGGTGATGTGGACCGGCACCGACGTCGTGCCGCCGTCCATCACCGTCGACCAGGCGAAGAAGGCCTCCGAACTCTTCGGCCGCAAGGTCTTCGTCTGGGACAACTACCCGGTCAACGACTTCGGCCGGACCGCCGGACGCCTCCTCCTCGCCCCGTACGACAAGCGCGAGCCGGGCCTCTCCGACCACCTCACCGGGCTGATCTCCAACCCGATGAACCAGGAGGCCGCCAGCAAGCCGGCCGTCTTCACCATGTCCGACTTCGCCTGGAACGACCGCGGCTACGACCGCACCCGCTCCGGCCGCCAGGCCGCCCTCCAACTGGCCGGCGGGGACGAGCGGTTGGCGGACGCGATGCAGGTCTTCGTCGACCTCAACCACCTCGCGCCCACCTTCGGCACCACCCCGTGGCAGCCGCAGTCACCGGTCTTCGGCCCGAAGACCGAGGCCTTCTGGAAGCGGTACGCGACCGACCCGCGCGGCGCGATCCTGGCCTTCCGCCCCTCCGTCGACGCCCTCACCCGCGTCCCCGGCGCACTCCGCCGCGGCCTCCCCGACAAACTCTTCCTCGCCGACGCCGCCAACTGGCTGGACGCCACCGAGCTCTGGGGTCAGGCGATGCGGTACGGGCTGGACGCACTGACCGCCGTCCAGAACGGCGACACGGCGAAGGCGGAGACCGCCCGCAGGGCGATGGACGCGCGGGCCACGGCCGCCACGAAGATCACCGTCGATCCGAAGGAGCACCACCAGCTCGGCCGGGTCAGGCTCGGCGACCCGTTCATCGAGGACTTCGTAACGAGGGTCCGGACGGTCTTCGGCAGGTCGAAGTAGGGAGGGGCGGGGGTGCGGGGTACTTCAGCCCGTCCGGCGTTTGAGGACGCGCGGCGCAGCCGTGCACCGGGCGCAGCCCGGAACACCCGCCCCCACCGGCGCCGACCGGGCGCAGCCCGGGACCGCCCGCCCCCACCGGCGCGAGCCGTGATGCCTTACCCTGCTCCGCACCCTGCTCCGCGCCGAGCGGCCCGCACCCCTTCCCCCGCCCCGCCCCCTCGTGCACGATGATCCTCGTGGACCTGGCCGAGCACCGCGCCCTCGACGCGATCCAACGCGACCCGTACCCCCTCTACGCCCGCGCCCGGGGCGCCGACGGACTCACCTTCGTGCCCGAGCTGGACTCCTGGCTCGTCGCCCGTGACGCGGACGTGCGCGAAGTCCTGCGCCGGCCCGAGGACTTCTCCTCGGCGAACTCGCTGCGGCCCGACGTGCGCCCAGGGCCCGCCGCCCTCGCCGAGTTCGCGAAGGGCATCGGCGGGCGCGGCACGGTCGTCACCGCCGACGGCGACGCCCATCGCACCTACCGGGCACCCCTCAACAGCGGTCTCTCCACCGCCCGCGTCAACGCCGTCCTGCCGTACGCCACCGCCCGCGCCGAGGAACTCCTCGACGCCTTCGCGCCACGCGGGCACGTCGAGCTGATGGGGGAGTACGCGCAGAAACTGCCCGGCGACGTCATGGGCCGCCTCCTCGGCCTCACCGAGGAAGACGCCCGCACCGCGGCCCACGGCGGCCGCCGCGCCGAGGAACTGCTCTTCCGCCCGCTGCCCGAGGACGAGCAGGCCGCCTGCGCCCGCGACGTCGTCGCCCTCCAGCACCTGCTGGACAACTACATCCGCGAGCGCCGCGCCCACCCCCGCGACGACCTGATCTCCACCATGACCGCCGCTCTGGTCCCCGGCACCGGCGGCCTCACCCGCGAGCAGCGCGGCGAGATGGTCTCCCAGTTCCAGAACCTGCTGCTGGCCGGACACCTCACGACCACCGCCCTGATCGGCAGCACCATGCTCCACCTGCTGCACGACCGCACCCGGTGGGAGCTGCTGTGCGCGGAGCCCGAGCGGATCCCCGCCGCGATCGACGAGGCCGCCCGCTACGACAGCCCGCTCCAGGGATTCCGCCGCGTCACCACCCGTCCTGTGACCCTCGCGGGCACCGAACTCCCGGCCGGCGCCGTCGTGTTCGTCGCCTACGGGTCCGCCAACCGCGACCCGCAGCGGCACGAGGGCCCCGACACCTTCGATCTCACCCGCACCGCACCCGCCCGCCACGTCGCCTTCGGCCACGGAGTGCACGGGTGTCCTGGCTCGCAGCTGGGCAGGGCCCAAGTGCGGCTCACGCTGGAACTGTTCGTCCGCAGACTGCCCGGGATACGCCTGGAGCGAGCGGCGGACCAGCGGGCCGTCATGCGACCCACTCTGATCCACCGCTCGCCCCAGGCGCTGCACTTGACCTTCTGA
The DNA here is from genome assembly GCF_040651475.1 of Streptomyces sp. NPDC048442. Classification (NCBI taxonomy): domain Bacteria; kingdom Bacillati; phylum Actinomycetota; class Actinomycetes; order Kitasatosporales; family Streptomycetaceae; genus Streptomyces; species Streptomyces sp. NPDC048442. The sequence continues at coordinate 117,839 of NZ_JBEZKB010000028.1, read as the reverse complement.
GGGCCTCCCGGACCCGCAGGTCCGCTTGGCCGCAGGTCCTCCTAGTCGAGGTAGTCGCGCAGCACCTGCGAGCGCGACGGGTGACGCAGCTTCGACATTGTCTTGGACTCGATCTGGCGGATGCGCTCACGCGTCACGCCGTAGACCTTGCCGATCTCGTCCAGCGTCTTGGGCTGGCCGTCCGCCAGACCGAAGCGCATCGAGACGACGCCCGCCTCACGCTCGGAGAGGGTGTCGAGGACCGAGTGCAGCTGCTCCTGGAGGAACGTGAAGCTGACCGCGTCGGCCGGAACCACGGCCTCCGAGTCCTCGATGAGGTCACCGAACTCGCTGTCGCCCTCTTCACCCAGCGGGGTGTGCAGGGAGATCGGCTCGCGGCCGTACTTCTGGACCTCGATGACCTTCTCGGGGGTCATGTCGAGTTCCTTGGCCAGCTCCTCCGGGGTGGGCTCGCGGCCCAGGTCCTGGAGCATCTGGCGCTGCACACGGGCCAGCTTGTTGATGACCTCGACCATGTGCACCGGGATACGGATGGTGCGGGCCTGGTCGGCCATGGCACGGGTGATCGCCTGCCGGATCCACCAGGTCGCGTACGTCGAGAACTTGAAGCCCTTGGTGTAGTCGAACTTCTCGACCGCACGGATCAGACCGACGTTGCCCTCCTGGATCAGGTCCAGGAACAGCATGCCGCGGCCGGTGTAACGCTTCGCCAGGGAGACGACGAGACGGAGGTTGGCCTCCAGGAGGTGGTTCTTCGCGCGGCGGCCGTCCTCGACGAGGATCTCCAGCTCGCGGCGGAACTGCGGGGTGAGGTCGTCGGCCTCGCCGTCCTCGCCCTCCAGCTTGTGCTCGGAGAAGAGACCCGCCTCGATGCGCTTGGCGAGCTCCACCTCCTGCTCGGCGTTGAGCAGCGGCACCTTGCCGATGAGCTTCAGGTAGTCCTTGACCGGGTCGGCCGTGGCACCCGCGACCGCGACCTGCTGCGGCGGGGCGTCGTCCTCGTCCTCGTCGGACAGGACGTAGCCGGCGGTACCGGGCTTGGGGGTCTCCTCTTCCTCCTCGCCGTCACCCGCCCACTCGTCGGTCTGCTTCTTGGCAGCGGTCTTCTTCGCCGCCGCGGTCTTCTTGGTGGCGCGCTTCTTCGGGGCGGGCTTCTCCGCCCCGGCGGCCGACTCGTCGAGGTCGTCGTCGGTGGCGACCACCTCGGCGGACGAGGTCTGCACGGCAGCCGTCGTCTTCTTGACGGCGGCCTTCTTGGCGACGGTGCGCTTCACGGCGGGCTTGGCCTCACCGCTGGCGGCGGCCTTGCGCGGGGCGCGCTTGGCGGCCTTCGCGGGCTTGGCGGCAGCGGCCGCCGTCACCATGAGCGTCACACCCTCCTCGTCGAGGACCTGGTTCAGGCTGCGCAGGACCCGCTTCCACTGGTCGACCGGGATGCTGTCCGCTTCGAAGGCATGGCGCACGTCGTCGCCATTGATGTGGCCCTGGTCCCTGCCGCGCTCGATGAGCGAGACCAAGGACGGCGATTCGGCGATCTCCTGTGGGAACGGGCGGGACGGACTGAGCGACACGAAGAGCCTCTCGTAGCGAGAAATACAAGTGTGATGGCGGGGCGAGGCCCCAGCCGGGCCTCTTTCTTCTGCAGGAAGCCTGGCTGCGCGACGGCACCTGTCGGTTCATCGCGCACCCGCGCTGTTTCGTTACGCCTTTTATCAAGTGACCTGAGCCACTCTTACTGCCCCGGCCCGGTCCCGGTGCGAAACGGGTCCTCCGGGAGCGTGACGACCAGAGCCTGTCCGGCGGTTCGGCCCGCAGGCGTGCGGGCCGAGCGCAATCCCCAAGGGTACCCCTGGCCGACATTCCTCCCCGGCTCCCGCAGCTTTCGCCCGTAATTCCCCCGGGTGGGTCATTCGTTCCTCCGTACCCTTCTCTGCCCGGGGGATGCGGAACCGTGATCACGCGATCTTGATCGTTGCCCTATCGGGGCGGCCATTGCCCGCATATCATCCGACCTATGCGCGTCGCACTCTTCGTCACCTGCGTCAACGACGCGGTGTTTCCGGCCACCGGGATCGCCGTCGTGAAGCTCCTGGAACGGCTCGGCGTCCAGGTGGACTTCCCTGCCGCACAGACCTGCTGCGGCCAGCCGCAGTACAACACCGGCTACCGCCGCGACACCGAACCCCTGATGCGCAGGACCGCCGAGGCCTTCGAGGGGTACGAGTACGTGGTCACGCCCTCCGGCTCCTGCGCGGCGATGATCCGCGACAACTATCCACGGATCGGACGCCTCCAGGCCAAGGAGGGGCGGGGCGGTGACCTGGCGCTCGCCGCCTCCTCGCTCGTGCCGAGGACGTACGAACTGACCGAGTTCCTCGTCGACGTCCTCAAAGTCACCGACGTCGGCGCGTACTTCCCGCACACCGTCACCTACCACCCGTCCTGCCACGGCCTGCGCATGCTCGGCCTCGGCGAACGCCCCCGCAGGCTGCTCGAAGCGGTCGCGGGGCTGGAGCTGAAAGAGCTCCCGGGGGCCGACGAGTGCTGCGGCTTCGGCGGCACCTTCGCCGTGAAGAACTCCGATGTTTCCGCCGCGATGGGCGAGGACAAGGTCCGTAACGCGCTCTCCACCGGAGCCGACTTCCTGTGCGGCGCCGACAACTCCTGCCTGATGCACCTCGGCGGCATGCTCCGCCGCCAGGACGCGCCCGTGCGCGCACTGCACCTCGCCGAAATCCTGGCCAGCACCGAAGAGGAGCCCCTGCTGTGAGCGGTACGAACAGTGCGAACAGCGTGAGCGGCGCGGGCGGCGCGGGCGGTGTGAAAGCCGTGAACGGTACATATCTGGGTATGCCGTCCTTCCCCCGTGCGGCCCGCGAAGCCGTCAAGGACACCACCCTGCGCGCCAACCTCCGGCACGCCACCCACACCATTCGCGACAAACGCGCCAAAGCGGTCGCCGAGCTGGACGACTGGGCGCAGCTCCGCGAGGCCGGCAAGCAGATCAAGGACCGGACACTGCGCCACCTCGACCGCTACCTTCTCCAACTGGAGGAGGCTGTTACGGCAGCCGGCGGCACCGTCCACTGGGCGGCCGACGCCGCCGAGGCCAACCGCATCGTCACCGACCTGGTCAAGGCCACCGGTGAGCGCGAGGTGGTCAAGGTCAAGTCCATGGCCACCCAAGAGATCGGTCTCAACGAGGCCCTGGAGGCCGAGGGCATCGCCGCCTACGAGACCGACCTCGCCGAACTGATCGTGCAGCTCGGCGAGGACCGCCCCTCGCACATCCTCGTGCCGGCCATCCACCGCAACCGGGGCGAGATCCGCGAGATCTTCACCCGCACGATGAGCGAATGGGGACGCCCGGCCCCCGCCGACCTCAGCGACCGTCCCGCCGACCTCGCCGAAGCGGCCCGCCTTCACCTGCGCGAAAAGTTCCTGCGCGCCAAGGTCGGCGTCTCCGGCGCGAACTTCATGGTCGCCGAGACCGGCACCCTCGTCGTGGTCGAGTCCGAGGGCAACGGCCGCATGTGCCTGACCCTCCCCGAGACCCTGATCTCCGTCGTCGGCATCGAGAAGATCGTCCCCACCTGGCAGGACCTGGAAGTCTTCCTCCAGACCCTGCCGCGCTCCTCCACCGCCGAGCGCATGAACCCGTACACCAGCACCTGGACCGGCACCACCGAGGGCGACGGCCCGCAGACCTTCCACCTGGTCCTCCTCGACAACGGCCGCACCGACGTGCTCGCCGACGAGGTGGGCCGCCAGACCCTGCGCTGCATCCGCTGCTCCGCCTGCCTCAATGTCTGCCCGGTGTACGAAAGGGCCGGCGGTCACGCCTACGGCTCGGTCTACCCCGGCCCCATCGGCGCCATCCTCACCCCCCAACTGCGCGGTACGACCACCGAGTTGGACGCCTCCCTGCCCTTCGCCTCCTCGCTGTGCGGCGCGTGCTACGAGGTCTGCCCGGTCGCCATCGACATCCCGGAAGTCCTGGTCCACCTCCGCGAAAAGGTCGCCGACCAGGGCGGCAAGGGGCACCGCCTGGAGAAGGCCGCGATCAAGGCCGCCGGCTGGGTCCTCAACCACCCCGCCGCCCTCACGGCCGCCGAACGCACCGCCTCCCTGACCCGCAAGGCCCACCCCAAAAAGTTCCCGGGCGCCGCCGCCTGGACGAACACCCGCGAACTGCCCGAACTGCCCGCCGAGCCTTTCCGCGACTGGTGGAAGAGGAACCGCACATCATGACCACCCCCACCCCGCCGGCCAGCAGCCGCGACCGCATCCTCGCCCGCATCCGTACGGCCGTCGCCGACGCCCCCGAGGTGCCCGAGCCCACCCGCGCGTACGCCACCAGTCACACCCCCGACGACCCGGCAACCGTCCTCGACCTCCTCCACGAGAACCTCGCCGACTACCGGGCGGTCGTCCACCGCACCACCGAGGACGGCATCGCCGACCTCCTGAGGAGCCTGCTCGCGAAACGCGGCTCGGCCTCCGTCCTCGTACCGCCGCAGCTGCCCGCGCACTGGCTCTCCGCCGACGGCCCCACCCGGATCCAGGACCGGGCGGACCTCACCGCCGCCGACCTCGACCAGGTCGGGAGCGTCGTCACCGGCTGTGCCCTCGCCATCGCCGAAACCGGCACGATCGTCCTGGACGGCAGCCCCGACCAGGGCCGCCGCCGAATCACCCTCGTTCCCGACCACCACATCTGCGTGGTCCGCGCCCCCTCCCAGGTGGTTGCGTCCCTCCCGCAGGCCATGGGCCGCCTGGACCCGGCCCGCGCGCTGACCTGGATCTCGGGCCCGTCGGCGACCAGCGACATCGAACTGGACCGGGTCGAGGGCGTACACGGCCCGCGCACCCTGGAGGTGGTCCTGCTGACTTCGGCCCCGCCCAGCGGGTGAGGACGTACGGGTGAAGCCGTGCTGGGGACGCACGGGTGAAGCCGTGCCGGGGACGCACGGGTGAAGCCGTGCCGGGGACGAGCGGGTGAGGCCGTGCCGGGGACGAGCGGGTGAAGCCGTGCGGTTACCGCGCCCGGAGTCGGGGGGCCTCCTCGGCGGCGTCCACCGTCCGGGCGCCGGGCACGGCCACCCGGTCGGCCAGCTTCCGCGCCCACCGCACGAGCGCGCCCAGATCCATTCCGTGGACCGTTCCCGTGTGCTCGTACGCGTCGAGGCCCGCCGCCCCCCGTCGCAGCAGCCGCGCCCCGCCCGCCGCATTGCCCCGCGCCGCATGCGTCAGCCCCACCGCCAGCTGCGCCAGGCCCCGCCACAGCGCGGCTTCCTCCTCGGGGCCCGACTTCCACGCGTCCTCGAACACCTCATGTGCGTGGAACGGCATCCCCGAGTCCAGCAGCCGCTGCGCCTCCCGCACGGTCTCCACGGGGGAGCGCACCACACCCTCCGGCTGCCGCTCCACGCCCGGGGTTCCGTACGGCAGCGGGCGCCCGAGCCCGTCACGGGGGCGTGCGTTGCGCGCACGCCCTTCGGCATCGCGGTCCCGCTTCATGTCCATGGCGCCCATTGTCGCTCCCGCAACCACCCGGCCCCTGGGTCACGGACTTCACTCCGTCCCGGGGTACGAGGGCGGTGGTGCGGGCCCGGACGACGCGGGCGACCCCTCCATGGCCGAGGAGGGGGGCCGCGAGGCGGTCGAGGAGGAAGGGGCGGACGGCGGGCCCGACGCGGGCGGGCAGGGGCTCGCCGAGGACGTGCCGGCGGAAGTGGAGAGCGAAACGCACGGCAACGGACTGTTCGTCGAGGACGACTCGTCGGCGGACGGCGAGTCGGACGGCGAGTCGGACGGCGAATCGGACGGTGAGTCGGACGGTGAGTCGGAAGGGTGCGAGGAGGGGTCGGTCACCGGCGGCTTCGTCAACGCGTCGCCGGTGCCCGTGTCGCCCTTGTGCCGTTCGAACCAGGCACCGCTGTCCGGGTCGTACACGACGAACTCGTTCACCACTCGTACGGCGGGCGCCACGACCACGACGTTCGACGACCGGTACCCGGGCCACGCCTCTCCCGTCCGCTTCGGTGTGCTCTTCTGCGCGACGGGCGGCAGCAGCGGGTTGCCGCAGGCACAGCGCACCCGCGGCAACCCGCGGTCGTCGACGAGTACCGCGGTGCCGGCCTGCAGCACGGCCTGGTAGCCGGTGGGGGCACCGTCGCGGTAGCCGTGGTTGGTCACGCGGGTGTCCAGTCGCAGCTGCACGGGAGTGAGCGCGCGCAGATAGCCGGGCACGCCGGACGGTTCGATGCCGAGGACGGAGGCGAACGCCTTGTTCTTGGCCGGGTCCTTCTGGAGCGCGCCGACCTGTTTCTCCACGTCGCAGCTGCCGACCTTCCGCGTTCCGCCGTAGAGGCCGGGTGCGGCGCCGTCGACACCGCGCGTCACATTGGCCGAAGCCGACGAGCTCGGCAGCGCGCTCGGGGGAGGCGGTGTGGAGTCCTCGCGGGCCGTCGACTCGGTGAAGGGGTCGGGTCCCGACTTTCCGACGGGTTGGAGGAGGACCTCGCTGCCGGCCTCGGGCGAGCCGTCGGGGCGAGTGAGGACGACGGTGAGCACCACTGCCGCCACCACGACGGCGGAGATCGCCGCGACGCGGGGCGCGGACTTCCACCACGGGCGGGCAGGCCCGGGGGACGCGCCGGAGCCCCCGTCCGGCTCATCGGGCCCGCCGCCGTGCCCACCGCCGCCGGCCGGCCCGCTCGGCGGGCCGCTGCCCGGCGGCCCCGACGGCCGTCCGGCCCCCGGAGGCGGCGTCGAGCCGGCGCGAGTCCCGCCCGCCCGGGTGTCGCCCGCCTGAGTGTCGGGCCCGGAGGGGCTCTGCTGCGAAGGGCCCGAGAGCGGGCCCGAAGGCGGTCCTGTGGGGCGTCCTGACGACGGCGGCTCGACGCTCACGAGTGCTTCTTCCCTGCGTAGGGGGATCTGGCGTAGGAGGAACTGAGGCGTACGTTTTATTCCTTTGCGCGCCCATTGTGTGCATTGGCTCACGGGGGCCCGCAAGCTGACGCGGTCGGCCCTCCCGACGGGCGAGCCGGTCCGTCGCTGCTTAGCGTGACCACGTGAGCGAGCAGACACCGCCCCGGCGGACAGCGGCACCACGCGCGGAGCAGGGCCGACGGGCACCCCACGGATGGCCCCACGCCCTGGTGGCCGTGCTCGCCTCCCTGGTGGCCATGGCCGTCGTCGCCGGGCTCGGCCTGTGGGCCGCGGGCGCCGCCGACCTGCCGGACGGGGCGTTCCCCAGCGTCGTGGCGGCCGTCGTCGTGATGGCGGCAGGCGGTTCCGTGGGGCTCTCCGGTGACGCGGGGACGATCGCCGAGACGAACGCCGCGCTCTCCGTGCTCCCGCTCTCCGTCAGCCTCGCCGGGGCTCTGGCGATCGCCGCCGGATTCCTTAGGCCGCTGCGCCACCGGGCCGTCGCCGACGCGAAGGAAGTCACCGGCTGGGCCGCCCGGATCGCGGTGCTCTGGCTCCTGCTCCTCATCGGCCTCGGCCTGCTGGCCCGGCACCGCTTCACGATCCCGCTCGGGGACGGCCCCGTCGGCGACATCGGCGATGTCCTGGACGCCTCGCCCGAGGTCGGGTTCGAGACCGACCTGCCGCTGACCCTCGTCTTCGGACTCCTGTGGCTCGTGGGCGTCCTCGCCGTGGCCCTGCTCGTCTCGCGCGGGGCGCCGCTCCCCGCCCGCCTGCTGCGCTTCCAGGAGTCGGTACGCCCCGCGGCCTTCGCCATGGTGGTCCTGCTGCTGTCGTACGTCGCCCTGGGGTTCGTCATCGGCCTCGTCGTGGCGGTGACGCGGGGACATGCCGCCGAGACGCTCGCGGTACTGCTGCTCGGACTGCCCAACCTCGTCTGGCTCGCCTTCACCCTCGGCCTCGGCGCGTCCTGGGAGGGCCGGGTGGACGGACCGTTCGGGCTGCCCATGCCGCGGGTCCTCGACGACGTACTGCGCACACCGGACGACGCCACGCTCAGCCTGAAGACGCTCGCCGACCACGACGGCCGGGTGTGGTGGCTGCTGGCCGTCGCGGCGGCCCTGGTGCTGGGCGCCGCTTTCCTGATGGCGGCCCGGTCCCCGGTGCGGATGCGGGCCTGGCAGCACGCCGTGCACATGGCGGTGGCGCTGACTCTCACGGTGCTCGCCGTCTGCCTCCTCGCCGGCGTGTCCGCCCGCTACGGCCTCTCACTCCTCGGCATCGGGGATCTCGGCGGCGGTCTGTCCGGGCTGGTGGAGCTGCGGCCCCGGCTGTGGCGGGCCCTGGTCCTGGCTGTGGCCTGGGGTCTGGTCTCGGGGTTCCTCGGCGGCCTGTTCGCACGGCGGGTCCAACGGCGGGGCGAGGTGGAGGCAGGCCCCGCCTGAGCCGGGCGCGGGTCAGCCGGCCAGGCCCCGGAAGACCGGCCGGGCCCAGCGGGGCGGCTCGGGAGGCGCGCCGGGATCGGCCGGCACTCCCACGACATGGCGGTCCACCCGCGTCGGAGGGTGGCCCGTCGCGGTGCCTGCGGTGGCCGCGGCCCGCAGCGCGGCGGTGAATTCGAGGCAGGAGCCGTACCGGTCCTCGGGACTCTTGGCCAGCGCCCGCGCGAGGACCCCGTCGAGCGCGGCGGCGACACCGGGCCTCTTCTCCGTCAGGCGGGGCGGTTCGGCGTACTGATGGGCCCAGAGGAGGGCCATGTCGTCGTCGCGCTGGAACGGCGGCCCGCCCGCCATGGTCTCGTACACGACACAGGCGAGGCTGTAGACATCACAACGGCCGTCCACCGGGCGGCCCGATATCTGCTCAGGGGCCACGTAGTCGAGGGTCCCGACGAACTGGCCCACGGTCGTGAACCCGGTCAGCGAGAGCGACTTCTTCGTGAGGCCGAAGTCCGTGAGGTAGGCGTGCTCCGGGTGGTCGCTGTCCGTGCCCTTGGCCACGAGGATGTTGCCCGGCTTGACGTCGCGGTGGACCAGCCCGTGGTCGTGTGCCGCGTCGAGCGCGGACGCGACCTGCGTGGCGATGCGGAGGGCGGCTTCGACGGAGAGGGGGCCCGCGTGGTCGAGCAGGTGGCGCAGATCGCGCCCCGGGACGTACCGCATGGCGATGTAGAGCACCCCGTCCGTCTCTCCCGCCTCGAAGACCGGCACGATGTGCGGGTGCTCGATCGCGGCGGCCACGCGTGACTCGTACGTGAAGCGCTGCCGGAAGGTGTCGTTGCGTGCGAGCTCGGGGGCGAGCAGCTTGAGGGCGACGGTCCGGTCGAGGCGCAGGTCCTTGGCGCGGTAGACGACGGCCATGCCGCCCCGGCCGATCTCGGCCTCGACCCGGTAACCCGCGATCTGCTTCCCGATGAGCTCGGAGGGCCGCCCGGAGTGCGGGCTCGGGCCGCTCTCCCCCGGTGCGGGTGCCATCAGCCGTCACCGGGCCGGAACGGGGAACCGGGATCGGCTGTCCCGGGCGGGGGGAGCGGATCGGGGCCAGCCGTCCCGGGCGGGAGGAGCGGAGCGGGTTGCCCGCCGTGCGGAGTGTGTTGCCCACCGTGCGGGGCGGGTCGCCCGCCGTGCGGGGCGGGAGCCGCCCCCGGATCGGCCGCGGCTGCGACCACCTGCGTCGGTTCGGGCTTGGCCCCACCACCGGCACCCGCGCCGAACGCACCCGGGCCGCGCCGGTCCGGTTCCTCCCCGACCGCAGGACGCACCGTCCCGGCCGTCGTCGCCTCGACCACCCGCGTCTCTCCCGGCCCCGCCGCACCCCCGACACCCACACCCCCGTCAGCCCCAGCCCCGGTCCCCGCCCCGTCCCCACCACCACGCCCCTCGACGCTCGGCCCCGCGCCCGCCGCGTACGTACTGAGCCGTGCCCCGTCGCAGTACACCCACCGCTCGTGTTCGGAGTCGTACAGCCATACCGATTCGCCGTCCACGACCACCCCCACCCGCAGTCCGCGCGTCCGGCGCCGGAAGGACTCCCCGTCGGCGCTGCCGCCCGCCAGGTCCTCCGCCGCGCGCCGGTAGCCGGCGACGGCGTCCTCGGCCCTGGCCAGGAGCGGGCGCGGGTCGGCCGTCCGGGTCAGCGGCCCGCCCGCGCCCGGCGGATCCCGGGGCACCGCGACCAGGAGCCGGCCGTCGACCCACGCCGACCAGCCGTTGGCACAGACGATCCGGCCCCAGTCGCCGAGCCGGTCGACCAGTTGCACGGGCAGCAGCGCGTCCAGCGGCGTCGTCGGACGGTCCACGTCCGGTGCCTCCCAGGCGGGCAGCCCGTCCTGGGGGACGACATGGGTGGGGCGGAAGTCCGCAGTGGTCATCGCCGGCGCTCCTACTTCCGCATGACGGCGGGTTCGTGGCGGCGCAGCATCCTCACGACCGCGAGTCCGAAGACGACCGAGAGGGCGGCCAGCATGCCCATGTTGAGCAGCCAGACACCCGCGGAGTGCTCGAACAGCGGGTCGGAGGTCAGATCACCCGGGACGATCCTGCCGAGGCCGATGGTCCCCGCCATGGCGCCCAGCGCCCAGCGCGACGGCACGAGCCACGCGAGCTGCTCGACGCCGGGCACCCCGTTCAGCTTGAGGAGTGCGCCGCAGAACACCACCTGGACGATGGCGAGGAGCACGAGCAGCGGCATCGTCACCTCCTCCTTGCGCACCAGCGCCGATACGAGGAGCCCCAGCATCATGGCGGTGAACGCCAGCAGGGCCACCGCAAGGGTGAGTTCCACCAGCGGTGGCAGGAGTACGCCTTCGCCGCCGGGTGCGTGGAGGTCGACCCCGAGCAGGGCGACCAGGGTCAGCACGACAGCCTGCAGCACGGTGATCGTTCCCAGTACGACGACCTTGGACATCAGGTACGCCGATCTGGAGAGCCCCACCGCCCGTTCCCGCCGGTAGATGACGCGCTCCTTGACCAGCTCCCGGACGGCGTTGGCGGCACCGGTCAGGACTCCGCCCACGCAGAGGATGAGCAGCGCGTTCAGCGCCGTCTCCTGCGTCAGTCTGCTCCCTGCGAGGGCGCGCGCCATGGCGCCCATCACGAAGGGCAGCGCGATCATGATCGCGAGGAACGTCCGGTCCGCGCCGAGCGCGGCCGTGTATCGCCGCACCAGTGTGCGCAGTTGGGACCCCCAACTCTGCGGCTTCGGCGGCGGCGCGAAGGACGCGGGAGCGGCCGTGCCGCTGCGCGCGAGGGGCCCGGGGAACGGCTGCGCGGAGGAGTCGGCGATGTACCGCTGGTGGAGCGGCGATTGCCGGTACTCCCGGGCCCAGTCCCGCTCACGGTCCCCTTCGAAGGCTTCGAACGCCTCCGGCCACTGCGTGAAGCCGAAGAACGGGAGCGCGTCCCCCGGCGGGCCGTAGTAGGCGATCCTGCCGCCCGCGGCGAGGACCAGGAGCCGGTCGCACACGTCGAGGCTGAGCACGCTGTGCGTGACGACGATGACCGTACGGCCGTCGTCGGCGAGGCCGCGCAGCATGTGCATCACCGAGCGGTCCATACCGGGGTCGAGCCCGGACGTCGGCTCGTCGAGGAAGAGCAGCGACGGTTTGGTGAGCAGTTCGAGCGCGACGCTCACGCGTTTGCGCTGGCCGCCGGAGAGGCTGTGGATGGGCTGGTCGACGCGTTGTTCCAGGCCGAGTTCGCGGATGACCTCGTCGACCCTGGCCCGGCGTTCCGCCTTCTCGGTGTCCTGGGGGAAGCGGAGTTCGGCGGCGTATCCGAGGGCGCGGCGCACGGTCAGCTGGGCGTGCAGGATGTCGTCCTGCGGTACGAGACCGATGCGCTGGCGGAGCTCCGCGTAGTCGCGGTAGAGGTCGCGGCCGTCGTAGAGGACGGTGCCGCCGTCCGCGGGGCGCAGCCCGGTGAGAGCGTTGAGCAGGGTGGACTTCCCCGCGCCACTGGGCCCGACGACGGCCAGCAGGCACTTCTCACCCACGGGGAAGGAGACCTGGTCGAGGAGTGTCTTGCGGCCCCGGTCGACGGTGACCGTCAGGCCCTGGACATCGAGCGACACCTCGCCCGTGTCCACGTACTCCTGCAGCTCGTCACCCACGAGGCAGTACGCGCGGTGGCCGACGCCGACGATGCCCCCCGGCGCGACCGGGGCGCGGGCCACCCGCTGGCCGTTGAGGTAGGTGCCGTTGTGGCTGCCGAGGTCGACGATCTCGTACGTGCCGTCCGCGAGGACCCTCAGTTCGGCGTGCCGACGGGAGACGACCAGGTCGTCGACGACCACGTCATTGTCGTCGGCGCGGCCGATACGGACCGTGCGGGCGGGCAACGGGCGCACGGTCGTCGGCTGCCGGAAGGTGCCCGTGGCAGCGGGCATGCTGACGGAGGAGGGGCGCTCGGCGGCGACCGGCCCGGGAGGGGCACGGCCGACGAGCACCGCACGGGGGCCGTCCGAGGCGTTGCCGAAGCGGATGACGCTGCCCGGCCCGATGTCCCACTCCTGGATGCGCCGTCCGTCGGCGTACGTGCCGTTGGTGCTGTGCTCGTCCTCGATCGTCCAGTGATCGAGCTCGGCATGGAGGACGGCGTGATGCCACGAGACGCGGGCGTCGTCGAAGACGATGTCGCTCAGGGGGTCGCGCCCCACGTGGTAGTCGCGGCTCGGACTCATCACCGTGGAGCCGGTGTCCGTCTCCAGAACGAGTTCGGGCGCAGTCGCCGCACCTGGCCACTTTCCCATGGCCCGAATTCTACCTATTCGCCCACTTTCCCGCCTGGGCCGGAAGTGGCGGGAGACGCATCAGGGCCGGTATCGGATCTCTCCGACACCGGCCCTGATCTGCGACTCTTTCGAGTCGGGACGACAGGATTTGAACCTGCGACCCCTTGACCCCCAGTCAAGTGCGCTACCAAGCTGCGCCACGTCCCGGTGCGCGCCTGACCTGGGCTTTCCCCTGGCTGAGCGCGCATGAGAACAATACCCCAACCTGGGCGGCCCAAAGAACCGCATGCCGCACGGCCACCTCCCGGAGAGGCGAAGAGGGGTGATGCGCGCAGGCTGGAGAGGCGGAGGATGGAGGGAGAGGCAGGCCGAGGGCGGCATCCCGAGGAGGCGTCGTGGACAGGACCCGTACGAACGGTCAGGCGGACGGCGGGGCCCAAGGCGCGCCGGGCGGAGCCGGCGCCCCCACCGTGCCCCCGCCGGACGGCGCTGCCGCAGACTTCTTCGCCGCCCTGCGGACTGCCGAATTCGGCCGGCTCGACGAGGGCGGGCACGTCTACCTGGACCACACGGGTGCGGCGCTCCCCCCGCGCTCCCTGGTCCTGGCGTCGGCGCAGCGGGTGGTCGGCGGTTGTTACGGCAACCCGCACTCCGAGAGCCCGGCCTCCCGGGCCTCCGGGCTGCTGCTCGCCGAGGCGCGCCAGGCGGTGCTGCGGCACTTCCACGCGGACCCGGCGGAGTACGCGGTGATCTTCACACCCAACGCGACGGGCGCGCTGCGCCTGGTCGGCGAGGCGTACCCCTTCACCTCCCGCGACCGCCTGGTCCTGCCGCTGGACAACCACAACTCGGTCAACGGGCTGCGCGAGTACGCACGGGCCCGGGGCGCCAGGACGGTGTACGTCCCGCTGGGCGGGCCCGGACTGACCGTCGACGAGAAACAGCTGAGGGCCGCCCTGCCCCCGCGCAGACGCAAGGGCGGGGCGGGGAGGCGGCGCGGCCTGTTCGCGTATCCCGCACAGAGCAACTTCACCGGGGTGCAGCACCCGCTGGAGTGGGCGGCGGCCGCGCAGCGCCGCGGCTACGACGTCCTGCTCGACGCCGCCGCCTTCGTCCCCACCAACGTCCTCGACCTCGGCCGCCACCACCCCGACTTCGTCGCGGTCAGCTGGTACAAGGTCTTCGGGCACCCCACGGGGGTGGGCAGTCTGATAGCCAGGCGCGAGGCGCTCGCCCGGCTGTGCCGCCCGTGGTTCTCCGGCGGCACCGTCCACGCGGTGAGCGCACAGGCGCAGTGGCACGTCCTCGCCGCGGACGAGTCCGCCTTCGAGGACGGCACGGTCGATTTCCTCTCCCTTCCCGACGTGACGGCAGGACTGGAGTGGATCAATGGCATCGGCATGGACCGCGTCCACGCCCACATCGCCGTCCTGACCGGGCGCCTGCTGACCGGGCTGCGCACCCTTCGGCACAGCGACGGCTCACCGCTGGTACGGCTGTACGGGCCGGACGGCGGCGGGGTCCCGTACGGCGATGTCCCGGACGGCGGCCCGTACCGCGCTTCCCCGCGCGGCGGGACGGTGGCGCTGAACCTGCTCGGGGCGGACGGGCAAGTCGTCGACGAGCGGATCGTCGCCCGCGACAGCGCGCGGCGCGGGATCTCCCTGCGCACGGGCTGTTTCTGCAACCCGGGCGCCGGGGAAGCCGCCTTCGCCCTGCCGCCGCGCCGGCTGCGCAGGGCGGCAAAGCGCCAACTGAACTCGCTGGAGGACTACTTGGAGCTGTTGCGGCTGCCGTCCGCAGGGGCGATCCGCCTCTCGCTGGGCCTCTCCTCGCAGCCTGCCGACATCGACGCGTTCCTGACGTTCGCGGCCGACACCTACCGAGACCGGACGCCCACGACTGCCGGTCTTGCCCCGCGCGAGGGGTGCTGACGAGGGGTGCTGACGGCCGTAGCGGGAGCTACCGTCCGGCCCGCCCGGTCGCCGTCCCCCGCCGGCACTTGCGTACCAGCACCGCCCAGGCCGCCACCAGGAAGAGCAGCGCGAACCCGGCCAGGATCAGCCACCCCCGGGACGCCGGGTGTGCGAAGGAGTCGCCGTACGAGGCCAGCAGGGGCGGGCCCAGCGGGGAGGCGCCGTCGCGCCACAGACCCTCCAGGCCGACCGCGCCGCCCAGGGCTTCGTACGCCCACCGGTTGGTCATCGCCAGGCTGAGCACCTCGCCGGCGAGCGTCATCCGGGGCACCGGCACGAACGCCCCCGAGAACAGCACCTGCGGGAAGCACAGCAGCGGCAGCATCAGCGTCGCCTGCCCCGGCTCCGACACGGCGGCCGAGGCCAGCAGTCCCAGCGCGAGCGCCGCCGCCGAGGCGAGCAGGCTCGTCGTGAAGAGCGAGAGGTAGGTGTCCCAGCCCGCGGCGGGCAGCCGGTCGAGCACGCGCAGCACCGCGAGGAGCAGGGCGTCGGCGAGGGCCAGGAC
Organism: Streptomyces sp. NPDC048442; assembly: GCF_040651475.1. Lineage (NCBI taxonomy): Bacteria > Bacillati > Actinomycetota > Actinomycetes > Kitasatosporales > Streptomycetaceae > Streptomyces > Streptomyces sp. NPDC048442. The sequence continues at coordinate 102,695 of NZ_JBEZKB010000028.1, read as the reverse complement.
CGGCAGTACGAGCGTGAGCTTGGACGCCACGTACGGTCCCAGCCGCAGCCCCGCCAGCCATTCGCGGCGCAGCACGGGCAGTTCGGTGCAGATCTGGAGCAGCCCGTACGTCAGCCCGAAGAAGAACGTGCCGAACGCGATCCAGAACATGATCATCGCGCTGGAGCCGGGGTCGGGGGCCGCCGGATCGAAAGCCCCCGCCCGGAACAGCACGGCGAACATCGCCACGATCATCACGGGCGACCCGGCGAGCACCGCGACCGACAGCCGGTTGTGCAGCAGAAGCGCCGCTCCCCGCCGCGTCAGCAGCGCCCACTGCCGCACGGGGCCGACCCGGGGCCACGCCGCCGGAAAGGCACTCTGGCGCGAGCCCGATTCCGGCTCCGGGACCGGTGGTGCGGGTGCCGCCTTCGCGCCGCCCGCCACGGCTCCCTACACCTCCTCCAGGGCGGTGACCCCGAACGCCGGGCACAGTGCACCGGGTTCACCCGCGTAGGCGAGCTCGCCCCCGGGTGCGAGGAACACCACCCGGTCCGCGCGCGGGAGGTCGGCCAGGGCGTGGGTGGTGAGGACGACGGTGGTGCCGGCTCCCGTCAACTGCCGCAGGGTGTGCAGCAGTTCGGCGCCGGTGACCGGGTCCAGGCCCGAGGTGGGTTCGTCGAGGAAGAGCACTCGGGGCCGGGTGAGCATCTCCGCCGCGATACCGGCGCGCTTGCGTTCGCCGCCGCTCAGGTCCCGCACCCGCGTCCTTGCGCGGTGGGCCAGGCCCAGCGAGGCCAGGACCCGCCGCACCGCGGCGTCCACCGCGTCGGCGGAGGTCCCGGGCTCCATCCGCAGCCCGGCCGCGTACCCGAGGGTGTCCCGCAGCGGGAGTTCGAGGTGCAGGACGTCCTCCTGCGGTACGAAGCCGAACTCCCGCCCCGGGGCGCCCGGTTGGGCCCCGTCGTGCCGCACCGTTCCCGCGCTCGGGGTGTTCAGGCCGGCGAGCGTGGTCAACAGGACGGTCTTGCCCGCCCCGCTGCTGCCCGCGATCACGGTGAGCGAGCCGGGGGCGACGTCCAGGGACACGTCGTGCAGGACGCGGCCGGCCCCTTTGACCTGCTGGGTGACCCGGCGGGCCGCGATCCGCAGACCGGCCTGGCCGGGCAGAGGGGGCTGGCCGGGTGCCGGGGGAGGGGATGCGGCGGAGGTGTGGGGGCGCATGGGGGCAGCATGACAGGAATCGTCCCCCAATCGCCCCCATCGCCCGCGCTAGTCCTCGCTCGACCGCTGCCGGGGGATTCCCGGCATGACGTCGCCCGGGACGCTGCCCTGAACGACCGTCACATTGCGCGCCGGGGCCGGGACCCGGATGCCCTCCGCCCGGTACCGCTGGTGCAGGAGCTTGATGAACTCGTGCTTGATCCGGTACTGGTTGCTGAACTCCCCGACGCCCAGGATCACGGTGAATCCGATCCGGGAGTCCCCGAAGGTGTGGAAGCGGACGGCGGGCTTGTGCTCGGGGAGTGCGCCGACGACGTCCCGCATCACCTCGGCGACGACCTCGGACGTCACCTTCTCGACCTGCTCCAGATCGCTGTCGTACGAGACGCCGACCTGGACCGAGATCTCCAGGTCCTGCGCGGGGCGGCTGAAGTTCGTCATGTTGGTGCCGGCCAGCTGCATGTTCGGGATGATCACGAGGTTGTTGGAGAGCTGGCGCACGACCGTGTTGCGCCAGTTGATGTCGACGACATAGCCCTCCTCGCCGCTGCTCAGCCGGATGTAGTCGCCGGGACGCACCGTCTTCGAGGCGAGGATGTGCACGCCCGCGAAGAGGTTGGCGAGGGTGTCCTGCAGGGCGAGGGCCACCGCCAGACCGCCCACGCCGAGCGCGGTGAGCAGCGGGGCGATGGAGACGCCGAGGGTCTGGAGCAGTACGAGAAAGCCCATTGCCAGCACCACGACGCGGGTGATGTTGGCGAAGATGGTCGCCGAACCGGCCACGCCCTGCCGGGACTGGGCCACCGACCGGACCAGGCCGGTGGTGATCCTGGCCGCCGTGATGGTTCCGGCCAGGATGAGCAGCGCGGTCAGTACCCGGGTGACGTTCTGCCCGGTCCGCTCGGTCAGCGGCAGGGCGGCGGCGGCCACGGCGAGGCCGGAGGCGACAGCCGCGACCGGGACCAGGGTCCGTACGGCGTCGACGATGACGTCGTCGCCGTTCCACCGCGTACGACTGGCCCGCTCGCCCAGCCAGCGCAGCACGGCCCGCAGCAGCAGGGCCGCGACGAGCCCGGCGGCCACCGCGATACCGGCGACGACCAGATCACTCAGTACGAGGGATCGTTCCATCAGCGTGATCCCCCGGACGTGAGGGGTGCGGGAAGTGAAGAGGGAAAGAAATGCCCCTGGGGGCGGCATATGTGAGGTGTAGTCACCTTTGGGTACCTGCTCATTCCGGGTTGCGCGGTCACGCCGGTCGAACATGTGTGTCCTCCGGCGCGAGCGTCATCCTGCCCCATGAACCGGCTGCCTCCGTCAGTGGCCGGGTCCTGTCCCGCACATCGGGTCACGGCAGCCGCGGCACGCTCCACCGGGTGGAGAATGCCCGCGCCGGGTTGGCGACGAAGACGCGCTCCGCCGCTTCCTCCCCGAGCGCCTTGACCAGGGACGGCCGCAGGGTGTCGAGGAGGTGGGCGGCCCGGCCCGGGGCCGCCCGTGACGTGGTGGTGTCCGCACCCAGGAGCAGCCGGTCGCCGTACCCGGCCCCGGCGAGCGTGACGAGTGCGGCCAGCACCCGCTCGTCGGTGGTGCCGTACACGGCGGAAGGGCCGTCCAGTACGAGATGGGCACCGGTCGCGGCGGCCCGCAGCCAGGTGTCGGCGTCCGCCGTCCGGCCCAGGTGTCCCAGCAGGATGCGCTCCGGCGGTACCCCGAGCTTCCCGGACAGCAGCGCGACCGCGTCCTCCGCGTGGTCGGGACGCTCCAGATGTACGCCGACGGGGCACCCGGTCGCGTGCTGCGCCTCGGCGGCCGCGGCCATGACGCGGCGCGTCCAGGGGTCCAGGCCGTCGGTGCCGTGCGGCCCGTCGGGCCCGGTGGACACCTTGATCAGCCCTGCCGGGACCTCGGCCGTGGTCAGGTCGGCCACGAAGTCCTGGGCCGCACGGTCGAGGAGGGCGTGCCCCTGCCCGTATTGCCGGGCCTGGTGCAGCCCGGTCGCGGCGACGAGCCGGACCCCGGAGGTACGGGCCAGCCGCACCAGCGACTCGCGGCGCCGCCCCATCGCGCGGGGCGTCCACTGAACGAGCGCGGCGCCGCCCGCCGCACGGAAGGCCCGCAGCTCGTCCGCGGCGCGCGCCTCGTCGTCGAGTTCCTGCCCGGTGAGGTGGGGCGAGCGCAGGAAGAGGTGGTCGTGCGCGTCGCAGACGCCGAGCGCGGCCGGCGCGACATCACCAAGGACGGTACGAATGGCAGGAGTTGAAGGCATGAAGATCCCCTCGGCGGTCGAGCGCGGGCCGGTCGCCGATCCGGCCCACGGCGGTGCGGTACGCGGCCCATCCTGCCCCTGTGCCACCCGGACCCTCCGGCGGCGCGGCACGAAAACCGCTGGTGGCGGGGCGGCGGGCCCGCATAGCGTGTGCCGGTCAACCGGCGGCGGGGCACGACTTCCCTCCCGTACGGGCCACGTACCACGCGACGGAAGAGACAGCACCGTGCAGCTCAACGGATGGGCCGACCAGCGATTCGGACCGGTCGCCGACACCTTCGCCCGCAACTTCGAGGACTTCGGTGAACTCGGCGCCGCCGTCACCGTGTTCGCGGACGGACACAAGGTCGTCGACCTGTGGGGCGGCACCGCGGACGAGCGCACCGGGCAGGCGTGGCAGGAGGACACCGTCGTCCCCGTCTTCTCCTGCGCCAAGGGCATCGTCAGCATCTGCGTCCAACTGCTCGCCCAGCAGGGAAAGTTGGACCTCGACGCACCGGTGGAGCGCTACTGGCCCGAGTTCGCGCAGGCGGGCAAGGAAGAGATCACGGCACGCATGGTGCTCGGCCACCGCGCCGGACTCCCCGTCCTCGACCGCACGCTGAGCTTCGAGGAGATCACCGCCTGGACCCCGGTGGTCCACGCCATCGAGGAGCAGAAGCCCCTGTGGGAGCCGGGCACCACGTACGAGTACCACGCGCACGTCTTCGGCTTCCTCCTCGGCGAACTGATCCGGCGCATCACCGGTCTCACCCCCGGCGCGTACTTCCGCAGGGCCGTCGCCGACCCGCTCGGCCTGAGCTGCTGGATCGGCCTGCCCGACAGCGAAACCGGCCGCCTCGCCCGGCTCGTCGAGGCGCCGGGCCGGCCTCCCATGCCGGGCCCCGAGTCGATGCTCACCCGCATGGTCACCATGAACGGGGCGTTCGTCTTCCCCGGCCTCGACGCACCGCACGGCTGGAACGACCCCGCCCTGCTGGGCGCCGAGATCCCCGGCGCCGGTGCGGTCTCCTCCGCACGCTCCCTGGCCGCCCTGTACGCGGCCGCCGCGACCGGCATCGACGGCGGGCCCCGGCTGCTCACGGCCGACAGCGTCGCCGATGCCGTACGCGAGCAGTCGGCGGGCGAGTCGTGGCTGGGCTTCGATGCGGGGGCGCGCTGGGGATCGGGCTTCCTGCTCGACTCACCGTTGCGCCCCACGCTCGGCACGCGCAGCTTCGGCAACGACGGAGCAGGGGGCCAATTCGCCTTCGGTGACGACGAGTTCGGAATCGGCTTCGCCTACACCGGCAACCGCATGATCGGCCACGGCGACGCCCGCGCCGGCCGGCTGATCGCGGCGGTGGGGGAGTGCCTGGGCCAGCGCTAGGCGTCGACCGGGGACGGGGTGGGTGCGACCGGGGTGGGTACGGGCGCCGGGCGCCGTACCCACAGGGTCGCACCCACCAGCAGCGCCGCGCAGCCGAACAGCCAGGGGAGCGGGCCGACCGGTAGGGCGCTGACCGCCAACCCGCTGAGCGCACAGATGAGTTGAAGCGCGAGTGACTGTACGGAGAGGGCGGTGGCACGCTGTCCGTCGGCCACGCGGCGGTGCAGCAACTCGTTCTCGTTCGGGCTCGCCGCACCCAGGCCCAGATAGAACAGGAGGAACCCGCCCACGGCGACGGCCAGCGACAGCGGCCCCGAGGACGTCGCCGTCACGGCGAGCAGCAACAGGCCGCCCGCACTCACTCCCAGTCCCGCCAGTACCGCACGCTCGCCGCTGCGGGTCAGCCGGGCGGTGAGCGGCGCGAGCGCACTGCCGAGCCCCGACGTGGCGAATCCGGCGCAGGCCAGCGCGGCGAAGAGCACCGCACCCGACTCGGCCGTACCCGAGACCCCGGCGGCACGGCCGGGCATGAGCAGCTCGATCGTGGCGAATGCGGCCCCGGCAGCCCCCGCACTCAGCAGAACACGACGGAGCGTCAACTCACTCACGCTCAGGCGCAGTCCGGCACCGATGGTGCCCGGGACGCCGCGCAGGACGCTGCTCAGCGTGGCGGGCTTGCGCGGAGGTTCCCGCAGCGCGGTCAGGACGTACAGCACGAAGACAACACTGACTGCGGCGCCGATCAGCACGGGCACGGACAGCGGCAGTACGAGCCCTCCGGTGGCCTCGCTCAGCCGGGCACCGAGGTCGGGGCCGAGCCCCAGCAGCCACGGCACCGCACCGCCGACCAGGGTGCCCACCGCCAGTGCGGCGGAGGTTGCGGCGCTGCCCCGGGACAGGCCGGTGCGCAGGTCCGCGGCCGGCCCCGCGTGAGCCTGGACAGTGTCGACGTACCAGGCCTCGGCGGGACCGCTGGACAGGGCGCGGGCCACACCCTTCAGCCCCATGCCGACGGCGAACGCGGCGAACGTACTGCCCAGGGCCAGCAGTGTGAAGGCAGCGATGTCGAGCAGCCCGGCCGCGGCCAGCACCGAGCGGCGGCCCAGGACGTCGGAGAGACCTCCGGTGGGCAGCTCCAGTGCGGCGGCGGTGAGCGAGTGTGCGGCGAAGAAGGCTGCGACGGCCGTCAGGCTCATGCCGCGTTCGGTGTAGAGGAGCACGGCGGGGCTGAAAGCCAGCCCGATCGGCAGCCAGAAGAGCACACAGACGGTCAGGTAACGGCGCCTGGCGGTGCGCAGGACGGGGGGTCCCGTCATGACTCACCGTCAGATGCCTTGGAAGTGCCTTTTGCTGATGCGGAGTTGCGGGAAGCAAGCGGCAACCCGGCCACGTAGACAATGACCTGCTCGGCGCGCGGATCCTTCTCGTCGCGAGCGCCCAGCTCCGCCACCTTGGCCTCCACCACCTGCCGCAGCTCGCCCAGTGACTCCGGAGTCAGCCGCTGCATCATGTCCCCGATCCCGGACGGCTCCACCCACTCCGGCCCGAGCCGCCCGGCGGCAAGGTCCTCCTCGTGCTGACCGAGTATCTGGTCCAGGATTCCCACCTGCTGCCTGCGTACGAAGTCGAGGAAGGCGCGGCCCTGCCTGGTGGTACCCATGCCCTCATTGCTCCACGACGTGATCGAGTGCACCGACTGCCAGCGCCGCTCCCGCCCGTCCCGGTGCTCGGCCTCCTCGACGAACGCGTACTTCGCCAGTACCCGCAGGTGATAGCTGGTGGACGCGGACGACTCGCCCGTCAGGGCCGCGAGTTCACTCGCCGTGGCCGGACCGTCTTTCCGCAGCATTCCGAGCAGCCGGATGCGCAGCGGGTGGGTGAGGGCCTTGAAGGCGGCCGCATCCTCCTCGGGATCGAGGACGCGCTTGTGCTGCTCCGCAGGAGTCTTGTCCGTCATGAACGGGAGCGTAGAGCGACAGCACCCTTCTCCAAAAGTATTTTTGCAGAATATTTTTGGGGAAGTGCTGGCTAGTGTCTCCTCATGCGCTTCTATCGATCAGACATAGCCGATGTATCGGACGAACTGGCTGCCGCCTACGAGGAGGTGTTCACCGCGCCGCCCTGGAGCGAAGAGCCGGGCGCGTCAAAGGAGTTCACGGACCGCCTCGCCGTCGACCGGCTGCGCCCCGGCTTCCGTGCGGTGGTCGCACCCTCACCTGCCGGGGTGGACGGGTTCGTGACGGGCTGGATCACGCAGGCCCCCTTCCCGCACGGACGCTCGTACGACAAGGTCGCGGCGCAACTGGGCCCGCACACCCGCCAACTCGTCGTCGGCGCCTACGAGATCAACGAAGTCGCGGTACGCCCCGGGGCCCGGCGCACCGGACTCGGCGGCCGCCTGCTGGCCGCGGCCGTCGAAGCGGCGGCCCCCGACGGCCGCGCCTGGCTGCTTACGGCCCGCTTCGCGACGGACACCGTGAACTTCTACCGGCGGCGCGGCTGGCACGAGATCACACCGCCGCCCGGCGCGGACAGCGGTGCCGGCAGCATCGCCGTCTTCCTGGCTCCGGACCACCCCGAAGTCCCCGCGCACCGGGAGCTCTTCACCCGGTCCACCGGAATCAACCGGTAAGGACCTTCCGCAGCGCCTCCGTGAACTCCTCCGGCTGCTCCACGAAGCCCCCGTGGCCGCCGGGGAACTCCGCCACGGGCGTACCAAGTGCCGGAGTTCGTGCGCGAAGAAGCGGGCGATGTCGGCCAGGTCCTGCGGCGACGCCTCCTTCGGCGCGGCCGCCGGAGCCCCGCCGTCCGCCTCCTCGGAATCGAACCCGAAGGCGTGCGCGAACTTCCCCCAGGCGGCCCCCATTCCCTCCCTGTGGAACGTCGCGACGATGTCCTCGACCCCGGCGTGCCGGGCGGCCGCGTCCGGCAGCAGCCCGAGCAGCGGCGGCTCGTGCGCGACGAGTGTCCGCACCCGCCCCGGATGACGTACCGCCAGTGCCAGCGCGGTGACCCCGCCCCCGCTGCTGCCGAACATGTCGACGGGCGCATCGGCCCCGAGCACGTCGAGCAGTGCGGCCACGTCGTCCGCCCGCAGCTCGGGGGTGGAGTCCTCGTCCGGGTCGTCCAGCGTGCTGCCGGAGATGCCACGGGGGTCGTGGGTGACGACGGTACGGTCCACGGAGAGGGCGTCGGCCAGCGGCGCGAAGGCGGCGGCCTCCAGTCATGGCCGGTGTCCTTCCGCAGGGAGTCGCACGCGTGTGGACAACGAAGGGGAGAGGACTGCCGTTCCCGCGAGAACACACCGCCGACAGCCCGGCGTACGGAAACCGGGTGCGGAATGAGGGGCGTATCCCAGCGCCCCGACCCCCGGCTGCATAGGCTCCCTCCATGCCGAGCCCCCAGCCGAGCCCTCAGCCGAGCCCTCAGCCGAACCCCCAGCCGAACCCCCAGTCGAGCCCCCGATCGAGCCACCACCCGAACCTCGCCCCCGAAGTCCCGCGGATCAACGCCTTCTTGGCCGCCTTCGACCGCCGTCAGGCCGCCCGTACCGTCGAGTTCCCCGGCGGCTTCGCCGTCTTCGACGAGAGGTATCCGGAGTCCCACGGCAACAACCACCTCGTCGTCGACGGCATACCGGACGACGCCCTGTCCCTGCCCACCCTCGCCGACGAGATCCTGGGCCACCTGCCGCACCGCATGATCTGCGTCCACGACGAGGCGACCGCCACGGCGTGCGCACCCCCGCTGGTGCTGGCCGGATACCGCCACAGCGCCGACCTGATCATGCTCTACACCGGTCCGGAACCGGCCGACTCGCTCACGCGGCTGGCGGCGCCGGTCGGCCTCGACGCCTTCCGCGAGCCCCTCGCCCGGCGCTGGCGCGGTTTCCTGCCGGACGCCCACGAGGAGGTCGTACGCCAGCTCGTCGATCGGCGCGAAGCCAGGTACCGCGGCGCCGACACCGTCCACTTCATCGGCTCCCGTGCGGAAACAGGAGACGTCGCCTCCTGGGCCGACCTCTACGCGGACCCCGCCATGGGCATCGCCCAGATCGAGGACCTCAACACCTCGGAGGAGCACCTCCGCCGCGGCCACGCCGACGCGGTCGTGGCCACCGCCCTGCGCCTGGCGGCCGAAGCGGGCTGCGACACCCGCTTCCTGATCGCCGACGCCGAGGACTGGCCGCGCCACTGGTACGAGCGCCGCGGCTTCACCGTCATCGGCCGCTCCCACTGCTTCGAACGCGACAACTGACGCACCACCGTCGAACGCGGCGACCAGCCGGCCACCCCGGATGCCGGGGACGCCCCCGGACGCCCCCGGACAAACCAGCCCCGCCCCGGAGCCGACCACAAAGTCGACCCCATACCTCCGCCCCCTGTTCGCTCTTTCGTCTTCCCCCCTTCCTCCCCGGTGTGGGAAAACGCATCCATGTGCGACGACGACCTGACACCGCCCCGCGCGGACCTGACCGAAGAACAGTGGCTGCGCGCCGAGCCCGAGCTCGCCGATGGGCAGGTGGGCGACCGCGTGCGCGCCATGAGCACGGTACGCAGGCGAGCCCTGCTGGGCGGTGCGGTCGCCGGCGCCGCACTCGCGGTGCTGCCCGGCTCCGCCGCCGCCGGGGCCCGCCCGACGGGTACGGCGCCCCGGCCCCGCGGGGCCGAAGCGGAGAAGTTCCCCTTCCCCCAACGACCCGGCTCCGAGGGCGAGTTCAGCGTGCTGATCACCGGGGACGCGGGCACCGGCAAGGAGGCCCAGCACGCCGTGGCCGCCGCCGCCCGGCAGGTCTGCCGTACCGAGGGCATCGGCCTGGCCGTCGGCCTCGGCGACAACATCTACGAGAACGGCCCCGAGTCCGACCACGACTCCGAATTCCAGACCAAGTTCGAAGAGCCCAACACCGGCATCGACGTCCCCTGGCTGATGGTTCTCGGCAACCACGACTGCTCCGGCCTGATCCCCGGCAGCGGCGGCGACCCCTCCCGCGGCGACCGCGAGGTCTCGTACGCCAGATCCTCCCGCCGCTGGTACATGCCCAGCCGCTACTACGCCGCCGCCCTCCCCGCCGGTGGCGGCGATCCCGTCGTCGAGTTCTTCGCCCTGGACACCAACCCGGTCGCCTCGACCGTCGCCCAGCTCGACCCCCACTACCAGTGGGACGGCCCGTACATGCGCGCCCAGCGCGAGTGGCTCGACGGCGCGCTCGCCGCCTCCCGGGCCCGCTGGAAGGTGGTCATCGGCCACCACCCGTACCTCAACAACGGCAAGCACGGCAGCGCGGGATCGTACGACGGCTTCCTCGTCGGCCACTACACGCGCGGCATCCACCTCAAGGAGCTGTACGAAGAGGTCGTGGTCGGCCGTGCCGACCTGATCCTCTCCGGCCACGACCACACGCTGCAGCTCCTGGAACCCACCACCCGCACCGCCGGAACCCGCCAGATCGTCTGCGGCGCCTCCTCCAAGTCCGGTGACGGCACGGCCCATTCGAGCCATCCGGCCGCCTGGCAGAACTTCTCCGACCACGGCTTCATGGTCCTCAAGGTCTCCGAGACGGCAATGACCGTGGACGCCTACACGGTCGACGTTCCCACCCGTACCGCACGCCTCGCCCATCGCATCAGGACCACCACCCCCGTACGCCCCAAGGAGGTAGAGTCTGCCGGAAAATCGTATGCGTGAGCGACAAGGAGTCCTCGGACGGCGTCCACGGTCCGGCACATCACCTTCGCCCGCACCGACCCCCACGAGCCGTACGAGACGCGGGTGAACCCCTGCCCGCCTCGAAGGCCGTCGTCCTGCGCCGCACCGACCCGAGCGAGCAGGAGTCGGTGCACCTGCTGACGGACGGCGCCTCGGCCTGACCCGAGGTCGTGGGGGCACGCGGGTCGTGGCCCCGGTGGATCTCGGGTCACTGGCTCCGGGGCAGAATGCGGGCCATGCCCACACGCCCCACCACCGGCACGCGCCTCGCCGCCACACGCCCCGCCACCGGCACGCCCGCACCCCCGGCCGCGGAGGACGTCCACCCCGTCCCGTACTACTCCCAGTGGGCCTCGCCCGAGCTGGTCCGCGAGATCGTCACGGGTGGCCTCTCGGCCACCGAGGACCCGAAGTGGCAGTCGTACGGGGCGAGTTCACCCGAGGAGTACGACTGGTGGTCGTGGCGGCTGTGCGGGATGGCATGCCTGCGGATGTGCCTCGCCCACTGGCGGCAGCCCGTCCCCACCGCCATGGAGCTGGCCGCCGGGTGCGAGCGGGCGGGCGCGTACGTACGACGGGAGGACGGCGGCCTCGACGGCCTGATCTACGCACCTTTCGCCCGGCATGTCGAGGCGAACTGGCCCCTGACCGCCGAGTGCCGCCCCGGACTCCCCTCTTCGGAGATCCCCCAACTCCTCGCCCGGGGACGGCTGTTGATGCTCTCGGTCCACCCGTCCGTACGCGAACTGCACCCGTCCCCGCCCGGCCGGGGCGGCCACCTCGTCCTCGCGGTCGGCGCCACCCCCGGCGCCCTGCTGATCCACAACCCCTCCGGATTCCCCGGCGAGTCGCAGGAGTACGCCCGCATTCCGTGGGACGACCTGGACCGCTTCTACGCGGGACGCGGCATCGTCCTCGGCCTCAAGGACCGGCCCAGGCCCACTGCGTGAGCTGCGACGGAATCAGCAGAGGCGCCCGGTGTAGTACGCACCGTCGATCTTCTTGGCCCCGCCCAGCCACGTGTTGCCCGGGTACACGCAGCGCTCGTAGTCCGGGCCGAAGTTGACTTCGACCTTGATGACGATGTGCGAACCGTCCGTCGTGCAGTGGTGGTAGAAGGCGTCACTGCCCGTCTCGTAGAAACCGCACGGGTTCATCGCGGCGCTCTGCGCGCCGGGAGCGGCGGTCGCCGCGGTGGTCGTGCCGAGGAAGAGAGCGGCGGCGCCGACGGCGGCCAGCAGGGAGCGGGGAACACGCATGGGGCATCTCCTAGGTGAGAACAACGGTGCGCGAGTACTGATCACCGCGCACCTGGAGACCATCGCGCCCGTCCGGCCGCACCGTCACGCCCTCTCCCTCCCACGGGTGGTTCAACACCCCGAATGGAGCACGTCGGCGACCACGCAGCTGACGTTGTCGGGCCCGCCGGAGGCGTTCGCCAGGGCGACCAGCTCGCGCACCGCCTCGTCGGGCCCTTCGGCCGACGTCAGCACCGCACGGATCTTCTCGGCCCCTACGACCGCGGACAGCCCGTCGGAGCACAGCAGATAGCGGTCCCCAGGCAGGGCGTCGTGCAGCTTCGTCTCGGCCGCGACCGGACCCGCGTCCGTATCGGCCGTCAACGCCCTTGCCAGCAGAGCCCGTTGAGGGTGCGAGGCTGCCTCGGCCGGAGTGAGCCGCCCCTCGTCGACCATCGACTGTACGAGGGTGTGGTCGTGGGTGATCTGGAAGAGGCCCCCGTCGCGCAGGAAGTAGGCGCGGGAGTCCCCGATGTGCACGAGGGCCAGCTGCGAGCCGGTCCACAGCATCGCGGTGAGAGTAGTACCCGTGTCCCCGTATGCCCCGTGTGCCCCGTCTGCCCTGCCTCCTGTGTCTGCCGTGCCTCGCCGTCGGCCGCCCCGTGCACGGCGTGCCGCGCCTGCTCGACGGCGTCCTCCAGCGCGTTGAGCAGACTGCCCGCCAAAACGCCGTCGGTTTCCAGTCGCTTGAGTACGTCGACGGCCGCGGCAGCCGCGGGAGCGCCGCCGTACCCGAACCCGTCGGCGACGGCGAGCAGCCGCGCCCCGGCATACGCCGCGTCCTGATTGGTGTCCCGTACCAGACCGGAGTCGGACAGGGCTGCGTAACGGATCTCCAGAGGAGGTGCGGTGGTCATGACGGTGTCCTTCCGTGACAGTTGGCCGACGAGGAAGGAAGCGAGGTCCCGGCGGACCGCGGTGTCGGCCTCGACCTGAGCCCAGTACGCACGCACTTCCCGGGCAGCCCCGGCCGTGTCCAGCGCACACACCTGCCGGATCCGGGCCAGCGGCATGTCCAGGCGCCGCAGCCAGGCCACCAGCCGGGCCCGCTCCAGCTGCTCGGGTGCGTAGAAGCGGTAGCCGGTCGTCCCGTCGACGCGCGCCGGCGGCAACAGCCCCAGCTCGTCGTACAGCCGCAGCGCCTTCGGCGACAGCCGCGACGCCTTGGCGAACGCCCCGATGGTCAGCAGCCCCATGCCCGTTCCCCCACGCTTCTTCCTCGTCGTACCGGGCCTGCAGCCCGGCCCCACCGATGCTGTGCTCTGCCCCAGGGGCAAGGTCAAGCAGCCCCTCGATAGGATGATCGTCCGCCATTCGAGGAGTTCCACCGTGCCCGCCCACCCCCGCCGCCGGCCGCGCATCCTGTACGTCACCGACCTCGCCTATCCGGCCCGGGGCAGGCGCTACTGCGACGAGGACATTTTCCTGTCCTCTGGCCTGCGCGAGGAATTCGACGTCGCCCTGTGCCACCCGCTGGACGCCGCGGCCCTGATGGACGGGTTCGACGCGGTCGTGGTCCGCAACAGCGGCCCCGTACTGCACTACCAGCGGGAGTACGACGCTTTCCGCGCCCGCGCCCTCGACGAAGGCATCCGCGTCTACAACCCGCTGAACGGGCGCGGCGACATGGCCGGAAAGCAGTACCTGACCGACCTGACCGCAGCCGGCTACCCCGTCATCCCCACCGCCGACCGCCTCCAGGACCTGCACGTCCTCCCGGCCACCGAGCTGTACGCGGTCAAGCCGAAGGCGGGCGCGGACTCCATCGGCCTGCGCTTCGTACCGCGCGCGGACCTGCCAGGCCTGGGGTACGGCGACATCCTGGTCCAGCCCCGCATCGACTTCCGCTACGAAGTCTCCTTCACCTACGTCGACCACACCTTCCAGTACGCCCTGTACGCCCCGCACCCCGACCGCCGCTGGGAACTCGAACCGTACGAACCCACCGAGGCGGACCTCGACTTCGCCCGCCGCTTCATCGACTGGAACACCCTCGACCACGGCATCCAGCGCGTCGACGCGTGCCGCGCCCCGGACGGCGAGCTCCTCCTGGTCGAACTGGAAGACCTGAACCCCTACCTGTCCCTGGACCGCGTCCCCGACGCGACGCGCGACGCCTTCGTCACCAGCCTGAAGACCTCACTGCGAGGATTCCTCACCACCTCGTAGCGGCCACACCCCGCAGGCCCGGTCACAGGGCGTGGGGCCCGTCACACCCCTGCGCCGGACCTGCCGGACACCCCGGTCCCGCCGGTCCTCAACAGGCCGTAGGCGCCGACAAGTTCACCGACCTCCCGCAGTGACGCCACGCACCGGTCCGCCTCTCCGAGTGCCCCCGCCGCGTGCGTGGTGGTCAGCCCCACGACGGTGCACCCCGCGTCCCTGCCCGCCCGTACCCCGGCAGGCGCGTCCTCGACGACCAGGCACGCGGACGGCGGGACGCCCAGTCGCGAGGCGGCCAGCGCGAAACAGTCGGGGGCGGGTTTCGCCCGCTCGACATCCGCCCCGTACACCTGCACCCGCGGCAGCGGCAGCCCGGCGGCACCGAACCGCCGCCGCACGGACACCATGTCGCCCGACGTCACGATCGCCCACGCCCCGTCGGGCAACCCCGCCAGCAGTTCGGCCGCCCCCGCGACCGGCGGGAACGAGCCCTCCTCCCGCGCCAGCAGCCGGTCCAGCGCCACCCGCTCGACGTCAGGATCCAGCTGCGGAGCCACCTCCCGCACGGTGTCCTCAGGCCGCCGCCCGAACGTCAACTCCCAGACTTCCTCGGCGTCCAGCCCCCGCATCGCCGACCACGCGTCCCACACGCGGCGGTGGGCGGCGGTCGAATCCAGCAGGACGCCGTCGACGTCGAAGAGCACAGCGGTGATCGGCATACGCCCATGATCGCAAGTCCGCTGCGGCCCTCAGAAGCCCCCGGGCGCGCCCACCGCACGCACCGCCTCGGCGAACAATCCGCGATCGGCCCACGGCAGCGCGCGCCCGCCGACGGCCCGCTGGGCCTGGATGACTCCGCGCCCCGCCTCTTGGGTCCTGGCGAACCCCGCCTGCGCCAGTCGTTCGATCAGGGCGCTCCTGCCTGAGCCGGGGCCTCCCGTGATGACGACGAACCGCTCCGGGGCCGTGGTCGAGTGCGTCACTGTCATGTACGTAACCTCCCTTGGCCGGACGGCCGGTGCCGCGTTTACAACGCGACGAACGTCGTCCTGACCGCCTCGGTTTTGGTCATGGTCCGACCGGGGGGAGCCCGAACGGAATCGTTTGCGCATCCATGGGGGTGAAGTGTGGGCGGAGCCAAAAGCAGTAACGATTCTGCAGAGGCGTGTCTGAGCTGCAACGATCATGCATTTGCCGCCAATGTGGACACATGTTCTAAGGATTCCCTGGCGCATGGAGAATCCCTTTCGCACCTAAAGTCTTGCCGGTCTTGTCAGTTCGGCAAAATCTGTCCACTCGTGTGAGGTGCCGTGTCCGGTGAACTCTCCTATCTCCAACAGCGGTTGAAGGACTGGGAAATCCGCAGGGAGAACTGGGGCGGTCCCCTGTACCGGGGCCGGGCCACCCCGCGCAGCACCGACATCACCCTCATGTCCAACGACTACCTCGCTCTCGGCGGCCACCCCGCCGTGCTCGAAGCCCAGGTGCGCAGCCTCCGCACCCACGGCAACGGCGCCCTGATGTCCGGGGCCTTCACCGGCGACACCGACCCCCTGCGCCGGCTCGAAACGGAACTCGCCGACTGGCTGGCCGCCCCGGCCGTCATGCTCTGCCAGTCGGGCTGGGCTGCCAACGTCGGCCTCATCCAGGCCATTTGCCCGCCCGGCGGCCCCGTCTACGTGGACGAACTCGCCCACGCCTCCCTCTGGGAAGGCATCGCCGCCGCACGGGCCGTCGCCCGCCCCTTCGCCCACAACGACACCGAGCACCTGGAACGCGCGATCCGCCAGTACGGACCCGGTCTCATCGCCTTCGACACCCTCTACAGTGTCACCGGCGATCTCTGTCCGCTCCTCGAACTGACCGCGGTCGCCGCCCGCACCGGCAGCGACCTCATCGCCGACGAGTCCCACACCCTCGGAGTCGTCGGCCACCGGGGAGCCGGCCTGGTGACCTCCCTCGGCCTCACCGACAAGGTCGCCTACCGCACCGCCAGCCTCGCCAAGGCCTTCGCCGGCCGGGCCGGACTCGTCGCCTGTACGGAAGAGATCGCGGGCTACCTCCCGTACCACGCCCTGGGCGCGGTCTTCTCCTCCACCCTGCTGCCCCACGACGTGGCGGGCCTCACCGCCGCCCTCGACGTCCTCGTCCACGCCGACGACCGCCGCAAGCGCCTGGACGGAAACAGCCGCATCCTGCGCGAGGGCCTCACCGCACTCGGTTACAACGTCACCCCGAGCGAGAGCCAGATCATCCCCCTGCGGCCCGGCACCGAACCCGGCGTACGCCGCCTGCAGCAGGCCCTGGACGCCCGGGGCGTGTTCGGCGCCGCCTTCGTCCCGCCGTCCGTGCCGGCCCGCCGGTGCGTACAGCGCCTGTCCGTGCACTCGGAGCTGACCGCCGCCGACCTCGACAGGATCCTGGCCGGCTGCGCGGCCGTACGCGACGAAGTCGGCCTGTGGGACTGGAAGTCGACCCGCCGGCCGGCCGCTCACCGCTGACCCTCTGCGCCGGATCCCAGACCTGCACACCCCAAGACACGTAGAAGAGAGCCTCCACCGCCATGCAGACCATCGACCTGCGCCAGACCCGCATCACCGACATCGTGTGCGACCGCCTGGAGCTCGAATCCGACGAGATCACCGAGACCGACCGGTTCGTCGAGGAGCACGGTGCGGACTCGCTCGCCCTCATTGGCGTACTGGCAGCCCTGGAGAAGGAGTTCAAGGTCACCATCGACCAGGGCGAAATGCCGCGCATGGCCCATCTCCGGGGCGTGCGCCAGGTCCTCGCCGAGACGGCGGGCTGGTAACCGCGATCGTGTCCTTCCGCTCCTCCTGTTCTTCCCACCCGTCCAGCCTCGCCCGTGTCGAAGGGACCCCGTGGACCTCGTTCGCGGGGTCCTGCCCCGGCACCTTCCCCAGCGCTCTCCGCAGCACCTTCTCCGGCGACCGCCCCGAAACCCGCCGCGTGGTCGTCACCGGCCTCGGCGCCCTGTCCAGCATCGGCACCGGCACCGAGGAGTTCACCGCAGGACTGCGCGCCGGACGCAGCGGAGTCAGCCCCATCACCGCGTTCGACACCACCGGCTTCGCCCACGCCAACGGCTGCCAGGTCCCCGACTTCGACCCCGCCCGCATGCTGCGCCGCCTGGATCCTGGCGCGTACGGGCGGGCCGCCCAGTTCTCAGCAGCCGCTGCGCGCATGGCAGTTGAGGATGCCGGGCTCACCGAAGGCGACCTGCGCTCGGTGCGCTGCCAGATCTCCGTCGGCACCACCGACGGCGAGTCGTACGACCTGGACCGCGTCACCGAGGCCCACCTGCGCGGCGGGCCGCCCGCCGTCACCGGCCGGGCCGCCCGCCGTATCCCGGCGTCTCTCCTCGGTATCGCCGCCGCCCGCGAACTGCGCCTGACCGACGCCGAAGTGCTCACCATCGGTACCGCCTGCTCCGCCGGCAACTACTCGATCGGCAACGGCCTGGACGCCATCCGGCACGGCGACGCCGACTTCGCGCTGTGCGGGGGAGCGGACGCCTTCTGCCGAAAGACATTCGCCGCGTTCTACCGGCTCGGCACCATCGCCCCCGACTGCTGCCGCCCCTTCGACGCCGACCGGCAGGGCATCCTCACCGGCGAAGGCGCCGGAATGCTCCTCCTCGAAAGCCTCGAATCGGCGCTCGCCCGCGGCGCCCGCATCTACTCCGAAGTCCTCGGCTACGGGCTCAACTGCGATGCGTACCACCCCGTCGCCCCGCAGGAGGACAGCGTCGCCCGCTGCCTCCAACTCGCCCTGGACGACGCCGGGGTGAAGCCCGGCGAGGTCGACCTGATCTCCGCGCACGGCACCGGCACCAAGGCCAACGACGTCACCGAGAGCCGCGCTGTCCGCCAGATCTACGGCAGTGCCCCGCCCCGGACGATCTCCCTCAAGTCGATGCTCGGCCACACCATGGGCGCCGCCAGCGCGCTCGGCGCCATCGCCTGCTCGCTGGCGATCACCCACGGCTTCATCCCGCCGACCATCAACCATCGCACCACCGACCCCGAATGCGCCGTGGACTGCGTACCCAACCAGGCGGTCGAGGCGGACCTGCGCATCGTCCAGAACAACGGGCTCGCCTTCGGCGGGAACAACGCGGCCGTCGTCCTGGGCCGTTACGACAACAGGCCCGACCCCCTGGCACCCGTGTGACCCCTGGCCCCCGTGCCGCCCCTGTCATGACCCTCGCGAGGAACGACCACCCCATGCTGCACATCACCGCCTGGTCGGCGCTCTCCCCCTACGGGCACCACGCAGCCGACTTCACGGCAGGAGTACGAGACCGCCGCCCCACGTTCGCGCCCGTACCCGGACAGGAGGGCCAACTCGGCTGCCTGGTACCGCACTTCGAGCCCCGTACCGTACTCGGCAAGAAGGGCACCCGGGACATGAACCGAGTCACCGCCCTCGCCGTCGCCGCGGTCGGCGCCGTCCTCGACGACGACACCGCACCCGGCCCCGACACCGCCCTCGTCCTGGGCACCACCACCGGAAGCGTGCAGTCCATGACGGACTTCACCCGCTCGTCCCTCACCGGCGAGCGCCCGTACGACGTCGAGCCCGGCGTCATCCCGAACAGCGTGATGAACTGCGCCGCCGCCCAGTGCGCCATCCGCCACCGCATCCAGGGCCCCAACACCACCCTCGCCGGCGGCCGGGCCGGAGCGCTCCTCGGCCTGCTCTACGCCCACCGCCTGCTGCGCGCCGGCCGCGCCCGTACGGTCCTGTGCGGGGGAGCGGAGGAGTACTCGACGGCCCGCGCGTGGCTGGAGGCGCGCAGCCGAGACGAGGCCCCCGCGCTGATCGGCGGGGTCCCCGGACTGATCGGCGGGGTCCCCGGACTGCTCGGTGAAGGCGCGGCCGTCCTGCGCCTGACCGACGGCACCGCCCCGTCCGCGAAGCCGCCGCCGGCGTCGGTCCTGTCCGTGCACACCCGGCAGACCGCGGAGGGGTCCGACCCGGCCGAGACGGTACGCACCACCGTCGCCGAGGCCCTGAAACGCGCCGAAATCGCCGCCCCTGACGTGTGGGCGGCGGCCGGAACCGGCCTCGACCCCGCCGAGACCGAAGCCCTGGACGCGCTCTTCCCGCGCCAGGCACGCGAAGAACTGCCCGCGCTCGGCACGCTTCTCGGCGACACCGGAGCAGCCTCCGCAGCCCTGCAACTCGCCTCCGCCGTCGCCTCGGCGCACCGCGCACCGGGCGGACACGCGGTGATCACCTCGGTCGACGGACAGGGACTGGTGGCCGCCGCCGTCCTGCGCATGGGAGAGGGCAACTGAATGAGCACCGACCACACCGGCACCCACGGCAAAAACAGCAGGATCGCGCTGGTCAGCGGCGGCTCCCGGGGCATCGGCGCAGCCGTCGTACGACGCCTGGCACAGGACGGCTGGGACGTCGGCTTCTGCTACCGCTCCGACGAAGAGGCCGCCCGCCGCGTCGAGAAGGAAGCCGGTGAACTCGGCGTCCGCGTCCTCGCCGTCCGCGCCGACGTCTCGCACGCCGCCGAGGCCAAGGCCTGGGTGTCCCGCACCGAGGACGAACTCGGCCCCGTCACCGCCGTGATCGCCAACGCCGGCGTCACCCGCGACCGCCCGCTGGTCCTGATGTCCGACGACGACTGGCACCAGGTCATGGACACCAACCTCGACGGCGTCTTCCATACCTGCCGCGCCGCCGTCTTCCCCATGCTCAAGCGCCGCAGCGGCTGCGTCGTCACCCTCTCCTCCGTTGCCGGAGTCCACGGCAACCCCGGTCAGACCAACTACAGCGCCGCCAAGGCCGGAATCATCGGCTTCACCAAAGCCCTGGCCAAGGAGGTCGGCGCCCACGGCATCCGCGCCAACGTCGTCGCCCCCGGCCTCATCGACACCGACATGACCGAGGCCCTCTCCAAGAAGGACCGCGACCGGCTGCTGTCGGCGGTGGCCATGCGGCGCTTCGGGACGGCGGAGGAAGTCGCGGACCTCACCGCGTTCCTGGTGTCGGACCGGGCCTCGTACATCACCGGAAGCATCCTGGAGGTCCACGGTGGCATTGCACTCTGACACCGGCCTGCCCGCCCACTCGTCCTCGTCCTCCTCCGGTTCGTACGACGCGGTGATCGTCGGCGGGGGTGTCGGCGGCCTCGTCTGCGCCGCCTACCTCGCCGTCTCAGGGCGCCGCGTCCTCCTCGCCGAACAGCACGACGTCACCGGCGGAAACGCTCAGGTCTTCCGCCGCCGCCGCGCCTACGAGTTCGACGTCGGCATGCACTACGTCGGCGACTGCGGCCCCGACGGCCTGCTCCCCGCCATCCTCTCCGGACTCGGTATCGGCGCCGACCGGGTCGCATTCCGCCCCCTGAACGCGGACGGCTTCGACCGACTCATGCTGCCCGGCACCACCGTCGACGTACCGGTCGGCTGGGACGCGTACCTGAAGAGGCTCTGCGCCGCCCTCCCCGCGGAACAGGCGGGCCTGACCCGCTGCGTCCGCACCCTGCGCGACATCGCCGCCGACCTGCGCGGCGGTATGACCACCGCACCCGGCGCCGGCCGCGCCCCCATGTCGAAGGCGCTGATCTCCTGGGGCTGCCGCACACTCGGCGACCTCTACGCCGACTGCCAACTCGGCCCGACTGCCCGCACGTTGATCGCCGCACAGTCCGGGAACTACGGAACCCCGCCCTCCACCACGCTCAACTCCACCCACGCCACCATGCTCGACCACTACCTGCGCGGTGCGTACGCCCCCGTCGGCTCAGGCCAGACGATGATTGCCACCCTCGTCGAGGTCATCGAGGCACACGGCGGCCGGGTCCGCACCCGCTGCCCCGTCGAGCGGATCCTCGTCAGCGACGACCGCCGGGCCGAAGGCGTTCGCCTCGCCACCGGCGAAACGATCCACGCGCCACTCGTCATTTCCAACGCCGACTACCGCCGCACCGTCCTGGACCTCTGCGGCGGCCAGGGCTTCTCGTCCTCCGTCGTCGAACGCACCCGCCGCGCCACCATGCGAGCCGCCGTCGCCACCGCCTACATCGCCCTCGATCGTCCCCTCGACCTCCCCAACACCAACATCTGGTGGTGGGCCCACACCAACATCGAAGCCGCCTACGCCCAGGCCCTCGAAGGCGACGGCTCCGACCCCACCTTCGCCTTCCTCTCCTTCGGCTCCCTCAAGGACCCCGACAGCCGCACCGTCTGCCCGCCGGGCCACAGCAACTTCCAGATCATGACCCTGGTGCCACCCCTCGAAGGCCCACCGGGCCGCTATCGCCGCGACCCCGCCTACGAGGCCGTCAAGACCCGCCTCCGCGACAACCTCCTCGACATCGCGGAAGCCGCCGTCGGCCACCCCGTCCGCCCCCACCTCACCCATCTGGAAACGGCCACCGCCCACACCAACCACCGTTACATCCAAGGCGGTTCGGGCACCCCGTACGGCTTCGACGACTGGGGTGGCCACGGCCGCCGCCCCAGCATCCGTACGGGAGTACGCGGGCTGTACGCGGTCGGCGCCAACTCCAGCTTCGGCGCCGGAATCCTCGGCACCGCCCTCAGCGGCATCTCCGCCGCCGGCCGGATCCTCGACCGCCCTCTCCTCTCCGAAGTCTGCGCAGGCACCACCCTCGCGGACCCCTCCCAACTCCCGCCCCGCACCCCGGACTTCGACCCGCTGCGCATCTCCAGAGGCCGCGCCCGCCAGAACGCCCGCGGCCTGGCCCGCATCAACTGACCGCCCCGCCCCTCCCTGCCGCCGCGGAGGGGCCCGTTTCCCCTGTCCCCGCCCGCACAGCATTCGTATCCTTCGGGGAAACGGGAGGGGCACACATGGGGGACCGGCCGAACAGGACACCGGACGACCACCAACCACCGGACGGACACACCACACCGATCGGCCACCAACACCCGGGCGGTTACGGCTCGGTGCCGGACGACCACACCGCGTCGCCCGGTCCCGAGGCACCGGCCGGCCGCCTGCGCCGCATCACGAAATCCACGGAGGCGGCCTATGCGGTCCTCCTGGCAGCCGGCATCGCCCTGCCCTTCGCGCAGGCCGTGCCCTGGCTCGCCGAAAACGGCCCCGCCCTCGGCCGACTCCTCGATGAACTGTTCGCCACCCGCATCAGCAGCTTCTTCGGCTGGGACGTGATCGTCACCGTCGTCGCGCTGCTCTTCACGGTGACGGTCGTCGACACGAGCCTGACCAGAGCGCAACGCACCCTCACCGTCCTGGCCAGCCTCCTCGGCGCCTCGGTCGGCCTACCGCTCTACCTCCTCCTACGCCAACGCAACCTACGCCTCACGGCGACACGCCCCCCGCCCCACGCTTGACCTCTGCCGGCTGCAACCCATCGAGAACGGCCCCACCGCCTGCCGTCCCGTGTCGGACGCCGCCGCCCCGCACGCAGGCGCTGCCTCGGTCCTGCGTCGGTCCCGCGACTGCTCTGCGTCCGCGCGTTACCGCCGCCCCCTGCCCACCGAACGGAGCCGCACCTCTCACCCTCGACCGACGGGGCCACACCCCTCACTTCCGACGGGGCCACACCCCTCACATCCGACGGGGCCACACCCCTCACATCCGACGGGGCGACACCCCTCACTCCCGACGGGGCCACACCCCCACCAGTGGCGGGGCCACCCCCCACCACTGGACCTTGCACCCCTCACCCCACCCCCGCGTCGCTCCCGCGCCCCTGCTCAACCCCTACGCTTCCCCCAAGCACCAACCCACCCCCACCCCAGGAGCACCCCCGCCCCACAGCCCCCGCCCGCACACCCGACCCCGGCCCCGAACCCACACCCGAGCCCCTACCCCTACCCCTACCCCGAGTCCCACCACCCGGAAGATCCCCCTGCCCCGCACCCCCTCCTCGCCCCCGTTCTCCCCCTCCTCGGGACCTGGTACGGCCAGGGAGCCGGTCAATACCCCACCCTCGACGAGGACTTCACGTACGCCCAGGAAGTCACCTTCGCCCACGACGGCCGCCCCTTCCTCCGCTACGAGGCCCGTGCCTGGCTCATCGCCCCCGACGGCACGCCGCTGCGCCCGTCCGCCCGTGAGAGCGGCTGGTGGCGGATCCAGCCGGGCGGCCGGGTGGAAGCCCTGATCACCCAGCCCACCGGCATCGCCGAGATCGCGGTCGGCACCGCCACGTCCGCGCCCACCACGGTCGACCTCTCCACCCACGAAGTGGCCCTGACCCCCACTGCCAAGAAGGTCGACGCCACCCGCCGTCGCTACACCCTGACCGACGACGGGACACTCACCTTCACCCACGACCTCGCAGCCGTCGGGCAGCCCCTGCAGCACCACCTCTCGGCGCGGCTGCACCGCCGACCGTGATGCCCTGGGGGCAACGGCAGGTGGCGAGGCCCGAGGCCTCGCCACCCTTTGCCGCCCACGGCCCCTCACCGCGCGCTCGCTACAGATCGTCCGCGATGATCCTCTCGATGTTGCGCTCGGCGAGCGCGGTGATCGTGACGAACGGATTGACGCTGGTGTTGCCGGGGATGAGCGAGCCGTCCATCACGTACAGCCCCGGATGACCGTGCAGGCGGCCGTAGTTGTCGGTCGCCCGGTTCAGGACCGCGCCGCCGAGCGGGTGGTAGGTGAGGTGGTCGCCCCAGATCTTGTACGCGCCGAAGAGATCGGTCCGGTAGATCGTCCCCTCCTTCTTGTTGATCTTGTCGAAGATGGTGCGGGCGGCGTCGATGGACGGCTGCTTCCAGGCGGTCTGCCAGTCGAGGTCGACCCGGTTCGCCGCGGCGTTCCAGGTGAACTGGGCCCGGTGCGGGTTCTTGGTGATCGACAGGTAGAAGGAGGCGTACGTCTCGATGCCGGTGGGCAGCGGGGCGACCTCGGCGAACGCCCCGCCCGCGTCCCAGTTGTCGATGCCGGCCGTGGGCATGGAGGCCTGGAGCTTGCCGGTCGCGTCCCACATGTGGTTGGCACGCCCGCACATGACGTTGCCGTTGTCGCCCCAGCCCTTGCCGATCTCGTCGTTCAGCCGAGGCAGTGCGCCGGTCGCCTTCAGCCTGGTCAGCAGCTTGCTGGTGCCGACACTGCCCGCCGCGAAGAACACCCGGTCGGCGGTCACGGCCTTGGTGGCGATCACCGCGCCGGCGGTGTCGAGCTGCTCGACCACGACCGTGTAGCCGGCGCCGCCGCTGGCCACCGGACTCACCGAAGTCACCTTGTGCAGCGGTGAGACGGCGACCCGTCCGGTCGCGGCGGCCTGGGCGAGGTAGGTCTTCTGGAGCGTCTTCTTGCCGTGGTTGTTCCCGTACAGCACTTCGCCCGTCAGCGCGGACTTGGGCACCGCGCCCGTCGCCTCCCGCTTCATGTACTCCCAGTCGTACACGTTCGGTACGAAGACGAAGGGGAAGCCGGAGCGCTCCGCGTGCTTGCGGCCCACGCGTGCGTACTGGTAGCACTCCGCGGACTCCCACCAGAGGGGGTCGATCTCGGTCACGCCGAGCCCCGCGTTGGCACGCGGGTAGTAAGTCCCGTACATCTCCTCCGTGTTCACGGACGGGAGCACGGCGCTGAATCTCTCCCTGCGAGGAGTCACGGCCATCCCGCCGTTGACGAGCGAACCGCCGCCGACGCCCCGCCCCTGGTAGACGGTGATGCCGGCGAACTCCTCGGCGTCCAGGATTCCGGTGTGGCGCGGGACGTCCTTGTCGAGCGGGAAGCCGAGGAAGTTGCTCAGTGGCTGCTTGGTTCTGGTCCGGAGCCAGTAGGAGCGGTAGTCGGGCCGGGTGGTGTTGGCGAAGATGTTGCCGTCCGGACCGGGAGTGTCCCAGGCCATGCCCATCTCCACCATGTGCACGTCGACCCCCGCCCGCGCCAGCCGCAGGGCCGTGACGGAACCCCCGTACCCGGTGCCGATCACAAGGGCCGAAACCCGCTCCCCGGGGACGAGCGCCGCCCGCGCGGGGGCGGCCTGGGCCGAGGCGGCGGAGAGGGGACCTGCCAGGGCGGCGGCGCCCAGAACCGAACCGGTCCCGGCCAGGAATCGCCGCCGCGAGACGCTGCGGGCGTCGGTGCCGTGAGAGGGGGGAGGGAGGGGAGAGGAGTAGTGGGTCATCCGAGGTTCCTCACTCTTGTGGGAGGAGGGAGTTCTACTGCCGCGGGCATACGAAGTCACTGCATACCTATAGGTAACTTATGCCCGATCTTGGTACGTATGGGGGTCCTGGTGCGAGATGCATCAGATGTCCGAACGCCGGGTACGGGACGCCGGACTCGCGGGACCTCACCCGAGAACGATCGGGATCCGGCCGGCCAATGCACCGAACTCGCCCGAAGCGCTCAACGCGGCCGCCTCCACATCGGTCGGAGCCCGCCGCCCGGTCCCGATCAGCAGCGCGTCGGTGTCGGAGAACGACGCGGGGAAGGAAGCCCCCGCGATCGTCTCCAGCATGTCGCGGGTCCGGGCGAGCCCCTCCGCGGGCGGCGGCGCCACATCCCGGAGATGTGCGACCAGGTCGAGGTGGTGCAGCGTCCACTCCAGAACGTACGCGCCGAGAAAGTCGCCCGCGGTGAGGACAATGTCACGCGTGCCCACCCGCAGGGCCGGATCGGCGAATTCGGCGGCCCGGCCTGCTGCGGACCCGACGTCGTCGAGATGGAACTTCAGGAGCCACGGCTCCTGGTAGGCGGCGGCCAGCCGGACAGTCAGCGCATCGAGCGGATCGTCACCGGTCGGCAACGCCTCTGCGACCTCCCAGTAGGTCACCGAGTCGCGGGTCGGCTCCGTACCGGCGGGGGTGGCGAGAGTGATCAGGACGTCCTGGGCGTCGATGACCAGATGACACACCAGGTCCTGCACGAGCCAGCCGGTGCAACCGGACGGCTGCGCAAAGTCCTTGTCCGAGAGCCCGGCGACGGCGGCCCGCAGTGCCGACCAGGAGCGCGAGAAGAGATCCATCCGAGCACGCTAGTGGGGCGCCGGTGGGACGGACAACTGCGTGCCGGGCGGTCAGTCCTCCTTCAGCAGGCCGAACTCCTCCAGGAGCGCGCCGACCTCCGTGGACTCCAGCCGGTGCAGCAGCCGCTTGCGCACGAACTCCCCTCCGGGTAGCGCCAGGTGCGCACCGTCGCGCAGCCGGCTGGTCGCATCGAGCAGCGCCCGTACGTCATAGGTGGAGCCGAACACCTCGGGAACGCCGCGCTCCACACCGAGGAGCCGGTAGGCCGCTTCCATGCCGGTGCGTACGGAGTACTCCGTGGTGAAGATCGTGTCGCGGGTCGTCTCGGCGAACTGGCCGATGAACGCG
Source organism: Streptomyces sp. NPDC048442 (assembly GCF_040651475.1). Taxonomy (NCBI): domain Bacteria; kingdom Bacillati; phylum Actinomycetota; class Actinomycetes; order Kitasatosporales; family Streptomycetaceae; genus Streptomyces; species Streptomyces sp. NPDC048442. Next base: position 76,370 of record NZ_JBEZKB010000028.1, on the reverse strand, counting down.
AAGTTGACCGCCCCTTCGGGCACCACATCCGGGCGGTCGCCCGCCCGCCGGGGCAGGAAGAACGACGTGATGTACGGCATCATCACCGGTACGCAGCGGGCGCCGGCCGACGCGAGCTCCGGGATCTCCGCCACGGGCACACCGAGGTGGTAGAGCCACTCCTGGGTGATCTCCTCGCCCGTGCACTCCTGCATCGGTTTGCGCACGTAGTCGCCGGGCCGGTCCACGAAGAGGGAGTACACCCAGACGACAATCTGGTCCTGCGGCTGCTGCTTGAAGTGGGGCTGGCGGTTGACCGTCCAGCTCAGCAGCCAGCTGGAGTCGCGGGCGGTGACGATGCCGCCGGTGACCACCCCGCCGCCGAACGGGTCGCGCCGGGCGATCTTCTGGATGTGGCGCGGGATGCGCGGGTCCAGCGTGGTGACGGTCGCCGACTCCCACTTGCTCTGCGGGATGTTCCCGCAGAACACCTCGGGGCGCCCGAAGGACGGGTCCTTGGCGGCGATGCGCCGCCACAGGTCCCAGGCCGGGGCGGGGCCCTCGTCGAGCCGGGCCGGGGTGTGCTGGCCCCCGTTGTCGGAGTTTTCGGTGAGGGAGCCGATGGTGGTGAAGACGAGGTCGTCCTCGGTGAGGTCGGCGCCGCCCGCCTGCCCGTCGGAGACCCAGTGGATCCGGGTGGCCAGCTTGCGTTCGGGGGTGAGGTCGAAGTCGATGTCGGTGACCTCGGTCTCGAATCGGAAGGTCACCCCCTGGTCGATGAGCCACCGGGTCAGCGGCAGGACGAGGGACTCGTACTGGTTGTACTTGGTGAACTTCAGCGCGGACAGGTCCGGCAGGCCGCCGACGTGGTGCACGAAGCGGTGCAGGTACAGCTTCATCTCCAGCGCGCCGTGCCACTCCTCGAACGCGAACATGGTGCGCCAGTACAGCCAGAAGTTGCTGTCGAGGAAGTCCCGGCCGAAGACCTCGTCGATGCGTTTGCCCTCCAGCTCCTCGCGGGAGGCGAGGAAGACCTTGACCATGTCCTTCTGGGCGCGGTCGTTGAGAGCGAACAGGCCGTTGGTTCCGGCGTCCTGGCCCTGGCGTGGTTCCGGCGTCCTGGCCCTGGCGTTCGGTGACCCGCTGGAGCGAGTAGTTGGGGTCGTCCTTGTTGAGCCAGTAGAACTCGTCCAGTACCGAAGCACCGTCGATCTCCAGCGAGGGAACCGAGCGGAACAGGTCCCACAGGCACTCCATGTGGTCCTCCAGCTCGCGCCCGCCCCGGATCACGAAGCCCTTCTTCGGCTCCTTGATCCCGTCCAGTGCGCCGCCGGGCAGCTTCAGCCGCTCCAGGACGGTGATGCGCTCCCCCGGCACTTGGGCGTCGCGTACGAGGAAAGCCGCCCCGGCCAGCGAAGCGAGCCCGGCGCCGACGAACCAGGCGCTCTTCCGGTCGGCCCCCTCCGGCTTGCGCGGCCTGGCGAACGCCTCGTAATTCCCGCTGCTGTAGTACACGCCCACTCCCTCGGATCGCCGAAGCGCCTGCTCTTCCCGGCCTGCGGTCCCGTCCCGCTCAGGGCCTGCGGTCCCGTCCCGCTCAGGGCCTGCGGTCCTGTCCTGCTCAGGGCCTGCGGTCCCGTCCCGCCGAAATTCCATTCACCCGCGCCCACCCGCCGTCCGCACCCGCCGAACGCCGAACGGGTGACAGACCGCCGCGCCCACCCACCCACCGGCCACGGCAACTTCCTGGCCGGCGCGCACCTTGCGAACTCCTGCCCGAGCCATGCCACTTGCCTCTCCGGCCCCGATCTGCGTGATCATGGACAACCCCTCCGCCCACAAGGGCGTCAACGCCAAAGGCACCACCGAGAGGAACAGCACCCGTGAGTGAATGGCAGCTGACCGAGACTTTCCGCAGCACGTCGGGCGACGTCCGCTGGGGCAGCATCGGGCAACCCGGCCAGGACCCGGTCGTGCTCCTTCACGGCACACCCTTCTCCTCGTACGTCTGGCGCGCCGTCGCCCGCTCACTCGCCCGTCATCACCAGGTGTTCGTGTGGGACATGCCCGGTTACGGGGCATCGGAGATGTCCGCAGGCCAGGACGTTTCCCTGGCCGCTCAGGGCAGGGTCTTCACGGAACTCCTGGCGCACTGGGACCTGGCGGAACCCCTGGTGGTCGCCCACGACTTCGGCGGCGCCGTCTCCCTGCGGGCGCACCTGCTGCACGGCGCCCGATACCGCGCGCTCGCCCTGGTCGACCCGGTCGCGCTGGCGCCGTGGGGGTCCCCGTTCTTCCGGCTCGTCGGGGAGCACTCGAAGGTCTTCGAGCAGCTGCCGCCCCCACTGCACCGCGCCCTGGTGCGCGAGTACGTGAGCTCCGCCAGCAGTCCCGGACTGCATCCGGCCGTCCTCGACCGACTCGTCCAGCCCTGGCTCGGCGACCTCGGGCAGGCGGCCTTCTACCGGCAGATCGCCCAGGCCGACCAGCGCTACACCGACGAGGTGCAGGACCGGTACGGCGAGATCGGCATTCCGACGCTGGTCTGCTGGGGCCAGGACGACACGTGGATTCCCGCCACGAAGGGACACGAGCTCGCCGCTCGTATCCCGGGCGCGCGACTCGAACCGATCGCCGGCGCGGGTCATCTCGTCCAGGAAGACGCGCCCGCCGAACTCACCGCGGCTCTCCTCGCCTTCCTCCGGAACTCGAGCCGGGGTGCGACAGCGGGAAGTTAAACGAAGCTCTGGTCTTGGTTGAACGAAGCTCATGGTCTTAACCGGGCGACCAGCGTGCGCAGCCAGTGGCGCAGCCTCTGCGGCGTGTGCGGGTTTGGCTGCGGAACGCGGGCGTTCGAGGGGAGCCGGAGAGCGGCGCAACGGGCGGCGTGCAGGTGGCGCAGCTGTTCGGGGTGCAGAGAATTCATGGTGGTTTTCCTGTCAGGAGGCAGAGGTCACCCAGGGGCAGGCACGGAGACCTGTAGGCGATCTTTGGGAAGGGGGCCACCGTAGGACGGCGACCGGGTGCGGCGCGAGGGAATTTATTCAGTCGGCCTGGGCAACAACTGCCTTGGCCCGCACAGGTGATGGACGGGCTGCGGTCGATGAATTGCTGACCCGCACGCCCGCCCCGGCGCAAGGTGCAGCGCACCGACGCAAGGTGCAGCGCACCGGCGCGACTCTGCGCGCAGCGTACGAGGAGGCACACAGTCCTGTTCCTGGGCCTGTGGGTTCCACGACTCGTCGCCTCTTGAGGTCCAGAAGTGACACCTTTGTCCCCTTTAATCCTTCTGTGATTCGCCCCACTGGTCGTGGCTCGCACCTCATTCCTGGCGTGGCGCCCACCACCCCTCATCGGGCAACGACCCGCGCCAGTACGGTCCCTGGCAGCCCAGCAGGCCTCTTCGCCCTGCCCGGCTGAGAAGGGGAGTGCTGCGCAGCGGGTCGGCAGCCGGGAAAGCGATGGATATCTTGTGGCGGTGCACAGACGGGGGAGCTGGCCGAGACGGGCCCGAGGCGGGCTGCTCTGCGCTTCCGCATGCCTGTCGCTGGGCGCACTGAGCCATGTCGCCGCCGGCGGCAGCCTGCCCGGCCCGGGGCCGCTCGGGCTGCTCTTCGCTGCGTTGACCGCTCTGGGAACGGTCCTCTTCGGCAGCCGCAGGTACCGCTTCGACGTCGTCACGCTGATTCTCGGCGGGACCCAGTTCGCACTGCACCTCGCCTTCCACCGCCTGACCATGGGGAGCCCGCACGGGCATCCACCGTCCCCGGCGGGCGGCGGCGGCACCATGCACCACGCCATGGCCGGCCGGCCTGCGGGCATGGGCGCCGCGGAGACGGTCGCCCCCGGCGCGGGGCACTCGATGGGCACCGCGATGACAGCCGCGCACGCCCTGGCCACCCTCGGGACGGCCCTGTGTGTCATCCACGGGGAACGGGTCCTGCGCCGGCTGGCCGCCCTGGCTCTGCCGCGCCTCGTCACCACCGCCGTCCCGGCAGCACCCCCGGTGCTCCCGGAGCTTCCACCGCTGCCGCCGTCCACGGACGGCTGCCTCCGTTTCGGCGTTCTCCTCGCCCGTTCCTGCCCGCGGAGAGGCCCTCCCCGAGTGAAGTCCGCCTGATCGCCCGTCACGCGATCACGACACCCGCCCGCCGCGGCGGTCCCTTCACTCATCGGCTTCTCCGCACGCGCGTACCGAGGTCCCGCGTGCGCTCCCACCGAGGAATCACGCATGTCTTCCACGACGGAACAAGCACCACCGACAGACCCTTCCGCAGCCGTTGATCCGCCACCACCCGGGCGCTCCTGGCAGGGAGTACGGGCGCTGCTGGCCCGGCTGCACTTCTACGCCGGCGTGTTCGTCGCACCGTTCCTTCTCGTCGCCGCCCTCACCGGTCTCGTCTACGCCTTCACCCCGCAGCTCGACCAGCTCGTCTACGGGGACCAGCTGCGCGTCGAGCGGGTGGGCGGCGAGCCACGTCCGCTGGCGGAGCAGATAGCCGCCGCCCGCACCGCGCATCCGGAGGGCACCCTGGCCTCCGTGATCACCCCGCCCGAGCCCGAAGACACCACCCGCGTGGTGCTGTCCGTGCCCGAACTGGGCGACAAGCAGCGCACCGTCTTCGTCGACCCCTACACCGCCGAGGTCCAGGGCGAACTGACCACCTGGTCCGGGTCGACGCCCCTGACCACCTGGCTGGACGACCTGCACCGCAATCTGCACCTGGGCGAGACGGGGCGGCTCTACTCCGAGGTCGCCGCGAGCTGGCTGTGGGTGATCGCCGCCGGCGGTCTCGTCCTGTGGCTCAGCCGCAGCCGCGGGCAGCGGGCGAGCACCGTACGGGGAGTCGTGCTGCCCGACCGCTCCGCCCGCGGGGTGCGGCGTACCCGCAGCCGGCACGCGGCGGCCGGAGTCTGGCTCGCCCTGGGACTGTTCTTCCTCAGTGCCACCGGGCTGACCTGGTCCCAGTACGCAGGCGAGCGGTTCGGCCAGTTCCTCGACGTGGTCAAGGGAGGCGCACCGAAGCTGGACCCGCGCCTGCCCAGCGCGCCGCCCCCGGCGGGCGGAACCGGGGAGCACTCCGAGCACGCCGGGCACGGGGGTGCCGGGCAGAGCGCGGCGGTGGACCCGTCCGACTTTGACACGGCCCTCGCGGCAGCCCGTAAGGCGGACCTCGACGGAACCGTCACCCTGACACCTCCGGCCGACGCGTCCAGCGCCTGGGTGGTGGCGCAGAGCGACAACGTCTGGCCGGTTCACTACGACAAGGTCGCCGTCGATACCACCACGGGCGACGTCACCTCGCGCACCCGATGGGCCGACTACCCCGTGACGGCCAAGCTCAGCAAGCTGGGCGTACAGGGGCACATGGGTGTGCTGTTCGGCCTCGTCAACCAGATCGTGCTCGCGCTCGTGGCGATCGGGCTGATTCTCGTGACGGTCTGGGGCTACCGCATGTGGTGGCAGCGCAGGCCCACCCGCGAGGACCGGAAGGCCGCCCTGGGGAAGCCCCCGGTGCGGGGCGCCTGGCGGCGGCTGCCGCTGCCCGTTCTCGTGGTGGGGGTTCCCCTGGTGGCCGCACTTGGCTGGGCGTTGCCCGTGCTGGGCGTCACCCTGCTCGGGTTCCTCCTGGCGGACGTGATGGCAGGACTGGTCGTACGGCGGCGAAAGGCGTAACCGACCGTGGGGGGGGGCGCGTGCTGACGCGCCCTCCCACATCGGCCAGGTCCCTGAGCTCACCGCCGCTCGGACACCGGACCGGACCGCGCCGCGCGGCGATCGTCTTGCGCCTCACCTCACCTGTCTCGCCGGGCACTCACGTCACTGGCAGATTCCAGCCGGCCGAGCGCTCCAGCCAGGCGGTCGTCGCGACGACCACCTTTGCCACTTCCTGCTCCGTCGCGTTGTTGAGGATCGCGAAGGCGACTTGTTCGAGGCCGAAGGTGAGGGCCCAGACAAAGGCACGGTGGAGCGTGTGCGTGTCGACGGCGCCCCGGACCTTGTCCCAGCCGTGCCAGGACAGGCAAGCGGCATCAAGGCCCGGATCGAACGCAGAAGCAAGATCCCAGTCCAGGACCCCGACCAGCCGTCCACGGTCGTCCCAGTGCATGTTCGACCCGGCCAGGTCGCCGTGGACCAGGGACGACTGCTCCCAGTGCAGGTCCAGGGCCGCCTGAATGCGCCGCTGCCCCTCCGGGCGCCATGCGTTCGGCAGCCGCGGAACGACCTCCTGCAACATCACCTCTGCCCAGCGGGCGCCGCCCGCGTACTCGTGCGGAACGCCGAGGACCTCCGCAAGGGGGCCGCAGTCGACATCACGCAGGCTGCCCAGCAGACTTGCCAGCTCTTTCGGCTCACCGCCCGCCCCCTTGGGACATGGTTTCCCGTCCACCCAGGAGAGGACCACGGCAGTGCGGCCCTCGACGGTCCTCACCTCGGACAGGGGAGCCGGGACGGTGAACGGCAGGTCGAGGTCCGCGAGGCGGCGCAGGAGCTCGGTGCGACGGGGCAGAGCGGCAAGGGCAGTGGAGTTGCTCGCGATGCGGACCGCCGCGATTCCGGGTAGCAGAACAACCTCATGAGAGCCCCCGCGCGCGAGCACCGCCGCAGCCAGGCTCTCTCCTGGAAGCATGGCACCGGCAACGGCCAGCAGTTCCTCGGGGATTCGATCACTCATTCGGGCAGGTTATCGAGGGCGGCGAACCGTCGTCGACTGTGGGCTGGAGTACTTCGAGGCGGCGGCGTTCGACCCCTAGACAACGCAGAACTCGTTGCCCTCCGGGTCCTGCAGCACGACGGCGTAGTGCCCCATGTCCGGCTCGTCCGTGGTCCGAAGCACGCGAGCACCGGTTTGGACGAGTCTTTCCACCGTGGCGCTGACCCGCTGCGTGCGGACCGCCAGCGGGACGTCGCGCCCGCCACCGACCTTCAGGTCGAGGTGTATTCGGTTCTTGACGGCCTTGAGCTCCGGAACCTGCTGGAACCACACCCGCGGCCCCTGCCCTGCGGGATCGACGATGGACTCCGGGACGTCTCCCGCACCGGCAGGCAACTCCTCCTCGGGCACCCCCGCTGCTGCCCAAAAATCCCGCCACGTGGCATGGCCGCCCGGCGCAGGTTCGGGCACGTATCCCAGTGCCTCGCTCCAGAACGCCACCAGCCTCTGCGGGTCGGCGCAGTCGATCGTCAGTTGCAGCGTCATCTCCATACCCGGAGCCTGACAGACACCTCTGACATTCCTGCGGGACCGACCGCTCACTGAGGGATCAGGGCCGCCATCCCGTCAAGGATCCGTTCCAGGCCGAAGTCCAGCGGATCCCCGCCCTGCGGGGCGAAGGCACCCGCTGCGACCGCTGCCGTCAGGGCCGGAAAGCGTTCCTTGTGCCGCTCCAGGACCTCGGCCGTCAGATGTGCCCACTCGGCGTTCGCCACCTCGTCGTTGTCGGCGTACTGCTGGGCGATGTTGCGGACATGGCTGACGAGCAGCAGGAAGGTGTCGTGCTGCTGAGTGGCCGGCAGCCCCGTTTCGGCCAGTGCGGCCAAGGCCGTGTCCAGCCAGCCGAGTTGATGAGGGCCCATGATCTGGCGGCGCATGCCGGTCGCCGCCAGGATCCAGGGGTGGCGGCGGTACATCGCCAGGCACAGCCGGGCCCACTCCGTCAGCCGCGGCCGCCAGCCGCCGGGGACGTCGGCGACCTGGGCCGGGGGGCCGATCGCGAGGTCGACCATCAGATCGAGGAGTTCCGTCTTGCCGGGAACGTACCGGTAGAGCGCCATCGCGGTGACGCCGAATTCCTTGGCCACCCGCGCCAGCGAGACCGCGTCCAGGCCCTCTTCGTCGGCGATCTTGATGGCCGCCTCCGCGATCCGGCCCGCGGTGAGCGAGGGCTTCGGACCCCGGCTCGGCAGCTCCTGCTCACCCCAGAGCAGCGCGAAGCTCGCCTTCACGCTGCTCTGCTTCCCGGCCTTCTTCGCCGCTGTTTCCGCTGCCGTCTTCGCGGCCATCTTCATCTCCTCCGCCGTTCCCCGTTGACACCCCACCCTAACTGTTTATAGCGTATAGCCAACCGCTTACGGCATATACAGTTTCGCCGTGGACCCCAGGGAGTCGTCATGATCGCCACCGTCGTCGCCACCTCCGCAGCCGCCCTCCTCGCCGCTCCGGCGGCCGGAATTCTCGGACACCGCGCCCTCAGGCGTTCCCGCAACGCCTCCCTGATGAAGATCGACACCCCCCACGGCATCGACGAGCAGGGCTTCGTCCGCATCGGCGGCATCGAGCAGTGGATCTCGGTCCGCGGCGAGGACCTGACCAACCCGGTCGTCCTGGAACTGCACGGCGGCCCCGGAGCCTCGACCGCGATCTTCGGACCGCGCACCAGGTCCTGGGAGAAGCACTTCACGATCGTCCGCTGGGACATGCGCGGCACCTGCAAAACCCTCGGCCGCAGCGGTCCGGAAGGCCAGGGCGAGATGACCTTCGGCCGGATCTACGCGGACGCGATCGAGGTCACCGACCACATCCGCACCCGCCTGGGCGCCGACAGAATCGTCCTGCTCGGCCACTCCTACGGAAGCGCCTTCGGCCTGCGGCTCGCCCGCGAGTTCCCCGAGCGCTACTCCGCGTACGTCGGCACCGACCAGAACATCCACGACGCCGGCCGCGACGACTCCGTACGCCAGGCCCTGCTCACCCGGCTCCGCGCGGCCGGAAAGCACAAAGAACTGGCGGCAGTCGAGGCGCTCCACCCCGATGACCAGCAGTGGACCGCCCGCGAGCGCGCGATGCACGCCAAGCTGCTGGCCACCAGCGACCCACTGACACTGGACACGATGAAGAAGGTCGTCATGGGGTCCCTGTGGCTCTCGCCGCTGCACTCACTGCGCGAGTTGCCGCACTTCCTCAAGGGCATGACCTTCTCGGAACAGATCACCCAGGCCACCGCCGGGTTCGACGACTGGGCGGACGGCACGAAGTTCGAGCTCCCCTTCTTCATCTTCCAGGGCGAGAAGGACGTCCTCACGTCGCCGGAACTCGCCCGCCGCTTCCTTGACGACGTCCAGGCGCCGGTGAAGGGCTTCGCTCTGATCGAGGACTGCAGCCACTTCGCAGCGTTCCGACGGCCGGAGCGGTTCCTGGAGCTGCTGCTGGCCGAGGTACGGCCGGTGGTCACCGGCCGGTCGACTGCCGCAGCGAGGATCTGATGAGCGGGCTTGGGTGCCACTCCGAGCGGGATGTGGCGGGACGTGGGGAGATTCGCGGGCGGTGTGCCGTTGCAGGGGGGTGATGCCGCCGGGTCGGCCGATTCCGTACTGGTCCCCGGCTTGACGGCGCATCGGGACGGCAACCTCGCGACCGGCAGGCCGTTCACCGGGTACGCCAGGAACGTCGTGCGGTCGCTCCACATACGGGCGATCTCGGTGTAGGCACGGGCGATCCCCGACCTGAGCACAGTGCTTCGCCGCGTCATCCCGGTCGGCAGATGGTCCCGGTTTTCCCTGGACGGGCGGGGGAGCACCCTGCATGATCAACTGGTGACCACCCCAGAGACCGTCGTCGAACGCCAGCTCGCCGCCTACAACAGCCACGACCTCGAAGCCTTCGCGGCGACGTACGCCCCCGACGTCTGCATCAACCGCCGCAGCGGCGACCGCCTGCTAGGGCGCGACGCCGTGCGGGAGGCGTACGCCGACCAGTTCGCCAAGGGTCGCTGCCGGGCCGAGATCGTCGGCCGGCTCACCGAGGGCGACTGGGTGGTGGACCACGAGATCGCCCACGGCATCAAGGACGACCCCCTCCGCGTGCTGGTCGCCTACCGGGTCCGCGACGGCCTGATCGACCAGGTCGACTTCATCGGCTGACTGCCGAACCCCCGACAGCCGTGGACACTCCGGGCTCGGATGTGTCCGGCGGGTGCGCGCAATTCCGGCTCGGGGTGCGGTTCCGTACGGTCCGGACCACGCTGGGAACATGACTGTGATCACCGTGCACCGGTTGGTGGAGGACGCCCGGAAGGTCACCGTCCAGGCCGGGCCCGGCGGCGCCGCCCACGACCTCGGCCGGGTCTACAACGACGCCGACCTGGTTGAGGCGCTGCGCCGGGCGGGCCTGGAGGACGCGGAGGACCTGCTCGCCGATGCGGGCGCGGTCCGCTGGGAGGGCGAAGGCCCGCACGTGTGGGGCAGTGAGCAGCCTCGGCCTCCGGGTGGGCGCCCTGGGGGCTGACGTCCGAGCAGAGCAGCGTTGCCGTAGCTTCCCACGAAAGCCTTGGCGCGTGACTCCGTCCCTCCGTCCGGATGATGAGGTGGCACGGTGAACAACCACGAAGAGCCGGGGTCCGTCCGGCCGTCGACACTGGCTTGGGTGAGCCGGCATCTGGAGGCCGGCGAACGGATCGTCAGAACCGAGGCGCTGCACGGCGGCATCACTGCCGAGATGCGACGGTTGACCGTGGGCACGCGGGACGGTGGCACCCGTGAACTGGTGCTGCGGAGCTACGTCGCCCCGTTCTCCGTGGAGCACGCCGTGGAGCACTCGGAGGAGCACGCCGAGGACTGGCTGGACAGGGAGGCCGGCGCCCTGACCCTGCTCATGGGGACCGGTGTGCCGGCTCCTGGCTTGGTCGCGGTTGATCCGACCGCCGCGCATTGCGAGTATCCGTCGCTCCTGATGACACATCTGGCGGGCCGGACGGTCCTCGACGATGAGGGAGTGGAGACGCGCGTCCCTCTGCTGGCCCGTCAGCTCGTGGCGATCCACGCGCGGCGACCCGCAGAGCGGCCCCGTAAGTACGTGGCGTGGACGACCGCCGACACCGTCGTGGTTCCGAAGGGCGCCGACGCGGGGGCATGGGCCGCGGCGATCGACGTGATCCGCAAGCCCGCGCCGCCCTATGAAGGGCGATTCCTGCACCGGGACTTCCAACCCGGCAACGTGCTCTTCGACGTATCGCCTTCAGGCCCGGCAGCTCTCCGGATCACCGGCGTCGTCGACTGGGCGGCCACCTCCTGGGGCCCTGCGGATCTCGATGTGGCGCACTGCTCCACCAATCTCGCGCTGCTGCACGGCCCGGCGTGGGGTCTGCGGTTCGCCGAGGCGTACGAGGAGGCCGGCGGAGTGCTGGCCGCGGCCGCGAGTGAGCGGCTGTACTGGCGGGTGCGGGATGGGCTGGCGTGCTCGGAAGAAGTGCAGGCGGTGTCGCAGCCGTGGCGGGAGGCAGGGAGGCCAGAGCTGACTGCGCGAGCCGTGGAGGAGCGGCTGGATGGCTACGTCACCGCCCTGATGGACGTGCTGGGCTGAGCGGGAGCAGCTGGGGACGCGGGCACGGCGGCAGAGCGGGGCCGGGCTGCCACGGCCGGCAGCGGAGCCGGTCGCACACCCGCACAGAAGCATCCCCGCACACCCGCACAGAAGCATCGCCGAGTGGGGGCAGCTCCCGGTCGGCGGGAAGATTGCCTCCTGAGGGTCAGCGTTGCGCGGCGACCATGCCATGAGCCGGCGGTTCTCCGGCTTGCCGGGGTCCTTCATCGCCGCGTCGACCTGCGGCTTGGTGCTCATGCGGCGTGCTCATGAGGCTGGGACCCTGGCCTGCCCGCCGTACGGCCCTGGGGTCACCGGCATTGCGGCGGAGGGGAGTTGGGCTCTGTGGTGCCGGTGGAACCCTCTGTCGAACCCGGTCGGACGGCCGCCCTTGCCGGCGCACCGTAAACGTCGAGCCAAGAAGCCGGGCAGGAGACAACGCGTTCCGTGGTGAGGTGGGGGAGACCCATGGGAGGGAAGTCCATGACCAGGACGAAGAAGACCAGGATGACGGCGCTGGGCCGCAGGGGGACCGTGATTGGTGCGCTGTGTCTGGCCTCTGTCGCTCTGTCCACGGTGCCGGCACTCGCCAAAGGGCGGTGTGGACATCACGGCCCCGCGCACGGCGAAGGTCGGAGGGACGTTCGTTGTCGAGGCGCACGGGAACGACGATGCCGCCGGCTACCTGCGGGTGTGCCTGGAGAGCCGCAGCAGTGAAAAGGCGTGGCACCAGGTGACGTGCGGAGCCGTGGTCGACATCTACGGCGGCGAGGCGCAGGTTGCCGCACATGTCAGGGCCGAGCACAGGGGCGTACAGGAGTGCCGGGCGCTCGTGTACGGCCTGACCAGCCCGAACGACAAGCACCCGGTACGACAGAGGACTTCTGCCCCGGTGAAGGTGAACGTTCGCTGAGTCCGCCGGACCGCGGCCGTACCGCATGCTGCCGGCCTGAGCCTGTCTGACCTCGATCTCGCCCACGCCCAGCGGCGTACGCAGAGACGCGCTGAGCACTCTCGCTCACCGCACAGGGTGGGACAACGCTTCTCCCAAGGGGGTAGCGGCCCCCTTGGGAGCCCCTCCGGCGCAGGTGCATGCACCGAACTCCACGCGGCCTGCGCCGCGCGCCGAGCGGGTGGTGAGCGCGCGCCGAGCGCATTCACGCGGCGGGACCACCGGCCGCCTCCTGCCGTACGGTCTCGGCGATCCTGGAGAGTGCAGCGCCGAACTGACGGCGCTGCACAGCGGTGAGAGGGTCGAACACGAGTCGGCGCACCTGTGCGACATGTCCAGGCGCGCTGTCGATCACCTTCTGCCGACCCTTGTCGGTCAACGTGGCCAGGGTGTAGCGGCCATTGCTCGGGTCGATGCGGCGAACGGTCCACTCCCGAGCCTCAAAGCGGTCCATCAGCTTCGACAGCCGCGGGAGAGTGCTGTCGCAGTCCCGGGCCAACTCGCTGAACCGCATGGTGACCTGAGGTGCCATCGACAACCGGGCGAGGACGCTGTACTCGAAGTTCGAGATGCCCGCGTCACGCTGCAGCTGACGGTCCAGGGCCGCGGGCAGCGCGATCACGACGGTGAGAAGGTCCTGCCAAAGTTCCTGCTGCTCGGTGTCGAGCCACGGTGACGATTCATCCATGTGACCCATCCTACTTGCCCAGGCAAGAGACATCTGTTGCCTGGGCAAGTGAATGAGGTCTACCTTGTGAGTTGCCCAGGCAAGTCAAACAGCAAGTCGAACGGCAGCCGACCGTGGCCTCAAGGAGCCCCCTGTGATCAAGCTCAGCATCTTCCTGACCCGACGGGCAGACCTCTCCCACGAGGAGTTCGTGGACTACTGGACGAAGAAGCACACCCCCCTGCTCTCGAGCCTGCCCGGGGGAGAGGTCCCGGTCCGCCGCTACGTCCAACTCCTGCCCACCGACGACGAGATCCCCGGCATAAGCACCGCCGTCTACGACGGTGTCGCCGAGGTGTGGGTCGACAGCATCGCCGACGCCGCCCGCTGGTTCACCTCCGACACCTACACCACGACCGTCGCCGCGGACGAGGAGAACTTCCTCGACCGCTCCCGGACCCGTTTCCTCTACGCCACCGAGAACCCGATCTTCGGCTGAGTACCGCCGCCGCGACGACTCGCGCCCGGGGCAGGCAACCAGCCCCGGATGAATCGCGCGGAACGAGCCCCGGGCGGCCCTGACGATCAGGCCGCCCGGGTCGCGCCCGCCCCCGTTCGTTGAGGAGCGACACGCCATGACCGCCTTGCACACACCCCACACCCCGGCCGGGGCCTACGACGACCACCTCGCCCGCGTCCTGCCTCGCGCCCGCGAACAGCGGCTCTGGGTCTCTGCGGACGGGGCTCTCCCGAGCTTGTTCATCAGCCACGGTGCGCCCTTCACCCTCGACGATCCGCAGTGGCTCGACGACCTGTTCACCTGGGCGCACACTCTGCCCAAACCGAAAGCCATCGTGATCGTCTCAGCTCACTGGGAAGACGCACCGGCCGCGATCTCCGGCGCTGCGGCGGGCACCCCGCTCCACTACGACTTCAGCGGATTCCACCCCCGCTACAAGACCCTGCCCTACGCGACCCCGGACGCGACCGACCTCGCTCGTCGGCTCGCAGCCACGCTGGGTCCGGCGACCACGGTGCACGAGCGCCCTGACAGAGGGCTCGACCACGGCGCGTTCATCCCCCTCATGGCCATGTATCCCGCGGCCGACGTTCCGGTCGTCCAACTGTCGATGCCCAGCCTCGATCCCGCTGCACTGCTTGAGTTCGGGGCACGTCTGCGATCCCTGCGCGACGAAGGCGTCCTGGTCATCGGCTCGGGCTTCATGACCCACAGCTTCGAGGTCTTCCGCCGTCCGGACCTCGCCGCCCACACCAGAGCCTTCGACGAGTGGGCCGCCGACGCACTCGCGCGGGGCGACGTCGATGCCCTCACCGACTACCGGCGCAAAGCGCCCGGCGCCGCGGTCGCCCACCCGACGGCCGACCACTATGTGCCCCTGCTGGTCGCAGTCGGCGCGGCGAACGACCCCTCCAGCGCCACCAGCACGAACGCCCGCATGGTCATGGGCAACTCCATCCGCTCGGTGCAATTGAACTGACGGCCGGACCGCCCGGCGGCCTCACCCCCTTCTTCCGTGTGCATGTGGGAGGCATCCACACGCGAGGGTCGGCCCGTACAGGCGAGGGCACTCGCCACGTCTGGTCGCGGACCATGCCGCGTACCAGGTTGGTGATCATGCCCCGGCTCACTCGTCGCGGGTGGCCCGGGAAGCGACCGCGGCGCGGATGGCGTCCTCGCGGATGACCCGTAGGAACGGGATCAGAAGTGCGGCGCAGGCCAGTGCGCCCAGGGCGAAGACCGGGCGGGGGCCGACGGTCTGGGCGAGGACACCGGCCACGGCGGCCCCCAGCGGCATGCCGCCCCAGCCGATCAGCCTGCTGGCGCTGGACACCCGGCCGAGCAGCTCGTCGGGGACCAGTTGCTGGCGCAGGGTGACCACGGTGACGTTCCACAGCCCGCTGCCGACCCCGCCGAGGAAGGTGGCGGCGCCGACCAGCCAGGGCTGGGTGGTGAACACGGGGGTGGCCAGCATGACCACTCCGGTGACCACGTCTACGGCGAGCAGATTGCGGGTGCCGAGCGCACGCCGGATGGGCCCCGCCATGAGGGAACCGAGGACGCCGCCGAGCGCGAGCGCGGTCAGGAGGAGGCCGTACGCGGTGCCGCTGAGGCCCATCGGCCCAGGGGAGACCGCGTACAGCACGAGCACCGCGCTCCAGCCGCTCCAGGCGGCCGCCATCACGCACACCATGAGGGCGAGGTTGCGCAGCAGGCGGTGCCCGCGCAGATAGCGCAGCCCTTCGGTGAGTTCGTCCCGGATGCGCGGCTTGGCGGCGGGGGCGGTCGCCGCGCCCGGCCGCGGGTCGTACCGGCGCCTGAGGAGGAGCATCGCGCCGGCCGCCACCAGGTAGAGGCCGGCGGCGCTCAGCGTCGCGAAGACGGCGCCGACGGCGACGAGGAGGCCCCCCAGTGGTGGCCCCACGAACTCGTTCAGCGAGGAACGGGTGCTCTCCAGGCGGGAGTTGGCGCCATCGAGGCGGTCCCGCGCCACCATCATGGGCAGTACGGCAGTGGTCCCCAGGTCCGCCACGAGCTCGGCCGTGCCCAGTAGGAACGCCACCGTGTACAGAGTGACCAGCGGGGCGACCTCGCCCGCGAGAGCGAGCGCGAGCAGCACCAGCGCGACGACCCGGGCCAGGTGGGCCCACCGGATCAGACGGCTCCGCTCGACCCGGTCGATGAGTACGCCGATCGCCAGCGTGCACAGTACGTACGGCATCGTCTGCGCCCACCGGACACCGGCGACGAGACCGGGGGACGAGGTGAGGGTGAGGGCCGTCAGCGGCAGCATGATCACCACCAGGCCGTCCCCGAGGTTGCTCAGACCGTAGGACGCCCACAGACCCGCGAAGTCGCGTCGGCCCGCTCGTCGTGCCTCTGTGCTCACCCGGTGTTCTCCTCGCAGCTGAGTGTGGAGCGTCGTCCCGACGCGGGGCGGCCGCCCCCGGCGTGCCGGGGGCGGCCGTCATGAGTGTGCCGGGGACTTCGTCAACACAGCAGCGCGCACGTGGCGCGTACGAACGTCTCCTTGCCGTGCGCCCGTACGGTGTGGGCGAACGCGGCCCGCGGGTTGGCGGGAGCCGGCACGGTCCCCTGTGACGTCATGCCGAGGGGCGCGAGGACGGCCCGCGTCTGCTCTCCGACGCAGTGCACTCCCTTGTTGGAAAGGATGGTGTCGGCGAGCCGGCCGCCGAGCCCGTCGAGCTTGCTGCCCGACCAGGTCGACACCGTGTAGCCGTCCGCGGACTGCTCGAAGAAGCGGACGTCGGCGCTCTCCGCGCTCTCCGTGAGAAGTACGAAGATGCGGCGGCTCGGGAGTTCCATGTCGAAGCCGTCCATCTTGCGGAGGATGGCCTCGGGGTCGCCGTAGAAGTCGTGCACCTCGGGCGTCCAGGAGAACGTCACGCAGCCGAGGGCGGCTTCGGGTACGGCGGTTTGCGCTGCAGCTTGCACCGATGTGCTCAAGACATGCTCCAATCTACGGGTGCCGCGGATCGGCACCGAGTGGGCAGTGCGCGCCAGTCCATGCTTGTCGAACCCCACCTGAAATGGCAGCCCGGATTCCGTCGTTGACCCCGGCGTCGTTGTGCACTCGGGGGACAGGAGGGAAGCGGTCCGGCCGCCCGCACGCTCGTGCGTCCCTGTTCCGGGGGCCGGGCGGTGGAGACGCGTACATCGGGAGCGGTGGCCGGAAGCAGGAACCGTCCCCGGGTGCCCGCCCCCGGCGCCCGGTGTCCGGCGGAGCGGAGCCCTGGACGTCGAGTACGGAGGGAACCGCAGGTCAGTAGGGTCATCGGTGACAAGCCGCCATCCCCTGTGCAGGAGAGACCCCGTGCCCGCGCCCAACCCGCCGCTCCACCCCGCCCGCCGAGCCCTCCGTGCACCCTTGCTCAGGCGCGCCGCCGTACATGCCGTGGCCCTCCCGACCGTCCTGCTCGCGCTGAACATCGGACTCGGCACTGCTGCCCATGCGTACGAGCCCGCCACCGCCGTCGCGCACACGACGGGCCGCCCGACGGCACCCGACCGTGCGACGGTGACGGAAGGTCAGGTGCGGGAGGTCGCCCCCGGGGGCGTGCTGACCTACCCGAGCGTCACCAGCTGCCTCACGGTCACCGTGCGGCTCAGGGACGGCGGCCTGGTCGGCGCGCACGCCAGCCTGTTCCAAGTGCCGGGCGAGCTGCGCTCCGACGCGATCCTGACGGCGCTCGGCGAACTCGTGGGCCACCGCTCCGTGGCCGCCGTCCAGGTCAAGGGTGCTGTGGGTGCTTGGCACCCGAGCTACTTCACGAAGGCGATCGAGAGTTACGGCGAGGGCGAGCAAGTGCCGGTCCCGTCGGGCCAGGACGCCGCCGGGATCGGCCGCGAGGTGTCCCGGGGACTCGGTCTGCCCCCTTCCTCTGTCACCGTCGAGGACGTACCCGACGGCGACCAGGTCGTGAGCTGAACGCAGCCCAGAACAGGAGGCGGGTCGCTCGGCGTTCAGCGCTGGGACCAGCGGGATGTCGGGCGATCGCCCCAGCCACGGCCACGGCGATCCCGCTGACGGTGCGGGCCGCGCTGCCGCTGCTGAACCGGAGGTGGCGGACGGCCGGCTGCCAGGAGACCGGACCGCCCGACCGCCGCGAGACCAGGGCTTCCACCAGCCAGGGCGGCAGGGCGGTGACGCCGATGGGGACGGCCGGTGCGACGACGCTCCGGCCCACCGCGGCGTCCCCGACCAGATCGCGGCTCTGGAGTGGTTCGGCGGCGGCCCCGCCGGCGCCACCCTGTTCGGCCGGTCGGCGGGCGGCGGCTCGGTGGCCGCCCGGTCCGTCGCACCGTCTGCCCGGGGGCTGTTCCGTCGGGGTGATCGCGTAGAACGTCCGTACTTCTTCCGCAGCACGGACGGAGCCTTCTCAGCAGAACGATCCAGGAGGCTGCTGCCTGTTCCCGGCGTACTCCGGCTGCCCTCCTCCAAGGTCTTCGCCACGGCCTGCGAGGAAGCGCCGGCACTCCTGGAGAGCACCAGCAGCTGACCCGTCCCTCGCATGCCGACGGCCCGCCCCTGCCTCGGTGGGCGAGCCGTCCGCGCTGCTTCAGGGGTCAGCTGATGCTGTTGGCGCCGGGTGAGCCGTTGCTCATCCTTTGGTCCCAGAGGGTGTCGGCGTACCACTCGCCCCGCTTCAGGCAGCCGTACCCGTTCGCGGTGTCGTACGGCGTGCAGTTGGAGAAGCGCACGGTGGAGTAGCCGTATTCGATGCCCTTGTTCAGGTTGTAGGCGTACACATGGCCGGCCGTCGCCGCCCTGTATGCCGAGTCGCAGGCGGCCGACGCTTGGGCGGGTGAGGCGATCAGGAGTGAGCCGGCCGTGAGGCCGAACGCTGATACGGCGATTCCGATGGTGCGCTTCATGGTCAATCCTCCGTTCGCCCGTGGCCGTCTGCCACGGGAGCCGATGGGGTGACGAGGGTGCGGGCACGGGCAAGCGCGGTGTGCTCCAGCCGCCGGCCCGTCTCGGCGAGTCCCGACGGCCCGGCACAGGTCGCCTCGGCCACCGCGAGCCGTACCTCGACGGCGAAGGCCTTCTTCTCCGGCAGCCCCCGGACGAGCGCGGGCAGCGCGTTCTGGACCTCGGTCGGGGTCGCGCAGTGGTTCCCGGCCCGGCGCATGCAGGCTGCCCACGCCGACTGGGCAGCGGTGTACTCGGGTCCCGCATGAGTTTCGACGCGTACAGCGGGGTCAGGTCGGTGGCGATGCTAGCGCGACAGGACACCTCGGTTGAGCAAGGCAGGTGGGGAACACCGCTGTCCGGTCCAGACCAGCAGATGGCGGTACTGGGCGAGTTCCGGTTCCCACGCCGACCGCCGTACCGCGCGGGTACTTCATTCGTTGGCCGGTGCCTTGGGCGACCCGAACCGCAGGTGGACTCCGGTGTACATGTACGGTCCCGCGCCCTCCCGAGGAACACCCGCCCCATCGCCCGGACCCCAACAGCCCGACCAGCCGAAACCGGCCCGCCTGCAGCGGATGGAGGGATGTTGCGGCCTGCTTGACGGGGCGCCATGGAGATCGGCCTGTTCAGATGCAGACCACGATCTTTCCTCGGGTGCGCCCACGCTCGGCGTGCGCGTGGGCGTCGGCGATCCGCTCCAGGGGGTAGGCCTGTTCGATACGGGGTGTGTAGCTGCCTTGGGCGCCCAGTTCCGCCGCCGCGGACAGGAGAGTGGAATCGTTCTCCGCGTTGACCACATGCGTGCCCAGGCGCTGTCCGCCCGCATGGTCGGCGACCGTCGCGACGCGCTTCGGGTCACCTGTGATCGTGACGAGGTCGTCCAGCGATCCGGAGGCCGCGGTGTCGAGCACGATGTCGACGCCGTGCGGAGCGAGGCTGGTGAGGCGCTGTGCGAGGCCGGGGCCGTAGGTGGTGGGAACAGCGCCGAGTGCGGTGAGGAACTCGTGGTTGCGTTCACTGGCCGTCCCGATCACCGTGGCACCTTGCGCCACCGCGATCTCGACCGCCGCGCTGCCCACGCCTCCGGCGGCGCCCTCGACGAGAAGGGTGCGTTCCGCGAGAGGGCCGAGCGCGCCGAGCCCACGCATCGCGGTCACTGACGCGAGACCGGCACCAGCGGCCTGCTCGTCGTTCCACGTGGCGGGGGTGTGCGCCCAGGCCGAGAGGATGAGCAGCTCCGCGGTCGCCCCGGTGATACCGCCCAGTCCGAAGACACGGTCGCCGATGCTCACGCTCTGCACCCCGTCGCCGATCTCGTCGACCACACCGGCGCCGTCGCGCCCGGGAATGGCGGGCAGCTCCAGGGGAATCAGCTGGTGCAGGGCGCCGGCGCGCAGCTTCCAGTCGATGGGATTGACGCTGGCCGCCGCGACGCGGACACGGATCTCACCGGGTCCGGGGTGGGGGTCGGGGGCCTGCTCGATCACCAGGATCTCTGCTCCGCCGTATTCGTGGAACCGGGCTGCGTGCATAGTGGTCTGCCTTACTTTGACGGGCCGGAACGACGTGTTCGTCCGACGCTCGTCACTCTAGAACCTGACGTTGACGTGAGGTGCAAGTCGCCACTGCCGCCCGGCCGGAGGAGGGCAGGCGCGGATGGGTGAGGTCGGCGATCCCGACTGTGCCCTCGGGCGGGCTCGGCGATCCCGGTACGACGCGAGGGCTGCCGTGCGTACGTGAACCGCGTGAATGCCCCTCGGGCCTGCCACCGGGGCATGATCAATCTCGGCGCCGGCAAACGGTTCGATCGGCCCCCAGGGCTGCCCCCGGAGCCGGTATCGCTAGCCTGAACGTGACGTCAACGTGGGGTACGAGCGGGAAGGGGGCGATCTGCGTCATGCGCATCGGACAGCTCGCCAGGCGGTCAGGGGTCAGCGTGCGGGCCCTGCGCTACTACGAGGAACAGCAGCTCCTGGAATCGGCGCGGACGCCCGGTGGGCAGCGTGACTATCCCGACGAAGCCCTGGAGCGGGTCCAGCTCATCCAGGACCTCTACGCGGCCGGCCTCTCCAGCCGTACCGTCGTCGAACTCCTGCCGTGCGTGAGCACCGGCGTCGCGACCCCCGCCATGCTCGACCAGCTCATCATCGAACGCGACCGCATCGCCGCACGCATCCAGGACCTGAGCCGGGCCAAGACCAAACTCGGCCGCGTGATCGAGAATGTGACCGCGGCGAACGTGGCGCAGGACTGATCAACCCGTCGCGAGGGGTGGGGCCCCGACCTGTCCGGCATGCACCGGGCGCCGGCCGGCCACGGAAGCCCAAGGCGTAGCCGGAGGCCGCCGAAACAGCGTTCGTCGCTCTCGCTGCCCTGGTCACACGCCGGGCAGCGGTGGGCAGGACAGGCCGCGGCTGACCACGGTGCCGGCAGACCGCAGGACCGGTCAGCCGCGACCTCTCCGACCGGGCACCGGACACCGGGCACGAGCGGACAGCAAGGGTCCTGGCGGCCCCCGGCTGGATCGACCACGCCATCGATACCGAAGAGGTGGACACGTGACTCCCTGCGGCCATCAGCCTGGATTCGTATGGCCCCGCTGCATCACCACCACACGTCACGACCGCACGATGGCCGCCCTCACGCAGCGTCCCTCCGGCACGCACTGAGACGCCCTTGTTGTTTCCGTCCTGCCCTGCCGAGGCAACGCCAACGAGCCTGTCCACAACGGGAGTTGGCGCGCGCAAGCCAAATTCCGGAATACCCGGGCGGCCCAGAACGCCATCCGGTTATGGTGACGGACCGGACGGCCGTCATGGTGCCGAATACGGCAGCGAGAAACGATCCGCTTTCCACTCAGACGAAGGGAACTCGATATGAACCGCTCGATACGAGGCGTCCTGCACGGTGCGGTCCTCGCCGCGGCCCTGCTGGCGGCGGCTCCCCAGGCCTTCGCCGCAACCGCCGCACCACAGCCGCCGGCTTCCTCGGCAGGCTTCGGAACGCCCCCCGCGGGCTACGTCCGCGAGACGTCCTTCCACGGCACGGCGGCGGCCTGCCAGACAGCGGGCCAGGCAGGCATCGCGGAAGGCAAATGGACCGCGTACTTCTGCTACCAGGCGCTGCCCTTCACCCCGTTCCAGGAGCTCTACGTCAAGAAGTAGTCCGGTCCGGGGCCGACGGCACCAAGGCGGACACGGTCAAGACCGCGTGCACGCCGGGCGGTGTGTTCGGCGCCCGGCGTCCAAGGCAGGACCGCGACCGCGACCGAGACGACATCCGGAGCACCGGGTCGCTCGGGCGCTGGGCTTCGAGCGTGCACACCGCGTGCAGGGCCCGCAGAGCGCGCCGTACGCATCCCCATGATCGAGCCCTCCGGCAGCCAGGAACCGGGCGCTGGCCCGCATCCACTTCCCGCGCCTGCGCACTGTCTCCGACCCCGCCCAGCAGAGCGAACGCAGCCGTGGCGGTTCTCGCCACCACCACCACCGCCACCGCCACCGTGACCGCCACGACACCGCGCCGCCGACTCAGCCGACCCCGGTGGTCGCACCCTCACCGTCGCCGTATCCCGCCTGAAGACCACCGACACCGCCCACCGCGCCGACCACGCGTTTTCCGACAGGGCCCGGCTGTGCCCTCAGCGACGCACGTGAAGCCGGACCGTCCCTCCAGGGCGCGCGGATCGCAGTGCGCACCCGGCGGGACGCGGGACGTCCGGTTGCCGCAGGCCGGCCGTCCGGGCGACCTGCTCAGAACTCGAACAGCCAGGGCCACGGCGACTGTCTCGGCTGCCATCGCGCTGACGCTGGCGCCGCTGGTGGGCAGCGCGTACGCAGGCGAAGCGGCTGCCCTCGCGATGCCCAGCGCCCGGAGTGCCGTGAGATCGCCTCTGACGACCCCGACCGCAGGGTCGACTCCGTGTGCCGGCAGGGGATGTGCAGTCCACCGATCACGTGGCCTTGAGCAGGTCCGCGCACTTCTCGCCGATCATCATCGTGGTGATGCACGGGTTGACCGCCGGCAGGAACGGCATGACGGAGGCGTCCGCCACCCGCAGACCGGTGACGCCCTTGACCCGGAGTTCGGGGTCGAGCGGCGAGTCGGCGTCGTCCTTCGCACCCATCCGCACGGTGCCTGCCGGGTGGTAGACGGTGTTGTGGGTCTCACGGATGTACGCGAACAGTTCCTCGTCGGTCGTGGCGTCCGGGCCCGGAGCGAGCTCCGCGCCCGCCCATTGCGCCATCGGGGCCTGCGCGGCGATCTCGCGGGCCAGCCGCAACCCGTACGTCATCACCCGGATGTCGTGCTCGTGCGTGAAGTAGCGCGGGTCCACCTTCGGCTTGTCCCGGAAGTCACGGCTGCGCAGCCGCACCGTGCCCATGGAGCGGGCGCGGGTGACGTTCGGGGTGAGACAGAAGGCGTTGTCGGTGGTCGGGTAACCGCGCCGGTAGGTGTTCATGTCGAACGGCACCGAGCCGTAGTGGAACATCAAGTCCGGTCTGTCCAGGCCCGGTTCGGTGTCCGCGAAGATGCCGATCTCCCACCACTGGGTGGAGGAGGTGACCATGGGCTGCTTCGCCTCCCACATGATCACGCCCTCCGGGTGGTCCTGGAGGTGCTCACCCACGCCGGGGGAGTCCACCCGTACCTCCACACCGCACTCGCGCAGCTGTCCGGCCGGCCCGATTCCCGACAGCATCAGCAGCTTCGGCGAGTCGATGGCCCCGCAGGAGACGATCACTTCGCGCCGCGCGCGAACCGTACCGGAGTGAACGGTGTCGGGCTGCAGGTACTCCACGCCCGTGCAGCGGCGGCCGTCGTCGAAGAGCAGCCGCTTGGCCTGCAGTCCGGTCCGTACTTCAAGGTTCGGCCGGCGGCCGAGAATCGGGTGCAGATACGAGACCGACGCGGATGAACGGGTCCCGTCCGTACGGGAGTTGATCTGGAACCAGTGCGCTCCGCGCACCACCGTCCGGCCCGTGTTGAACGGGGTCGTGGGGATGCCCGCCGCCGCACAGGCTTCCAGCAGCGCCGATCCGCACGGGTCGTTCGGCGGGACGGTACGGATGGTCACCGGGCCCGAGCGGCCGTGGTGGTCGCCGGGCGCGTCGTTGGTCTCCAGGCGCCGGTAGAGCGGGAAGCAGTCCGCCGCGCTCCACCCCGTACAGCCCAGCGCGCCCCACTCGTCGAGGTCCTCGGCCGGCGCCCAGAAGGCGATGCAGGAGTTGTGCGAGGAACAGCCGCCGAGCACCTTGGCGCGGGCGTGCCGCATGAAGCTGTTGCCGTTCTCCTGCGGCTCCACCGGGTAGTCCCAGTCGTATCCGGACTCCAACAGGGCCATCCATCGGTCCAGTTGGAGGATGTTGTCGTCGCCGACGTCCGAGGGCCCGGCCTCCAGCACGCAGACGCTGACGTCCGGGTTCTCGGTCAGCCGCGCGGCGACGACGGCACCGGCCGTGCCGCCGCCGACCACCACGTAGTCGAATGCGTCGAGCTCGTGGGCGGGGCTCTGATCGGACATCACGTCTCCAGGATCGGGAGGGGGTGTCAGGGGAGAGGCGGGGGGAGTCAGGGGAGAAGCGGGAAAGAAACCGGGGGAGCGTCAGGGGGTGGACTCGGTGCGGTGTTCCGCGAGTACGCCGGTCTTGTGCCGCTGTACGAACCAGTAGTAGGTGAAGCCGCCGAGCGCGACGACACCGACGAAGAGGAACGCGCCCCAGCGCAGGTACCAGTGCTGCGGCCCGGTGGCGTTGTAGACCTCCGCGCGTGGCCAGGCCAGGTTGAGCGACATGGCCGCGCCCCACAGGACAGCGAGGATGTTGATCGGCAGTCCGAACCTGCCGAGCGAGAACTTGCCTTCGGCCGGCTGCCACGTGCCACGCAGGCGCCGGATCAGCATGGGCACGGTGACCAGCAGGTACGCCACGTAGATCATGATGATCGCGATGCTCGTGATCACCGAGAAGATCTGCGGCTGGTTGATGTTGATCACCAGAATGCCGACGCCCACGAGGCCGATGATGATGGCAGGCACCACGGGGGTCTGGAAGCGCGGGCTGACCCGGGCGAGCAGGGAGGACGCGGGCAGACAGTTGTCGCGGGCCATGGCGAACGCCAGCCGGATGCC
This sequence comes from Streptomyces sp. NPDC048442, assembly GCF_040651475.1. Lineage (NCBI taxonomy): Bacteria > Bacillati > Actinomycetota > Actinomycetes > Kitasatosporales > Streptomycetaceae > Streptomyces > Streptomyces sp. NPDC048442. Next base: position 51,886 of record NZ_JBEZKB010000028.1, on the reverse strand, counting down.
CGCGGCGTGCACCGCCAGCTCGCAGACGGTGATCGCGACGACCACGCACCAGAGCACGATCTCGCCGATCGTCGGGCCGAGCGTGCTCAGCACCACGTACTGCAGGCCGTCCGCGGACAGTTCCTTGGCGTGCAGATCCGGCACGGCCAGGAGCGCGAAGAGCAGGATCAGTCCGCCGATGAGGAACGAGGCGATGAGCGCCCGCAGAATCGCCCGAGGGGCGTTGTGGCTCGGGTCGAGGGACTCCTCACCGAGCGAGGACGCCGTGTCGAACCCGTACATCACATAGGCCGAGGCGAGCGAAGCGGTCAGGAACGAGCCCAGATAGCCCAGCGACGTGCCGCTGCCAAGACCGTGGGTCTCCGTGAGCGCGCTGGGCCCGCGGGTGATGTGGGCGGCCAGCAGCACGATCAGGACAACGGCGGCGATCAGCTCGATCAGTACGCCCGCGGAGTTGATGCGGGCCATCAGTTTGACGCCGAACGCGTTGATCAGGGTGGTGAAGAGGATCAGTACGGAGCCGAGCAGCACGGCGTTCTTCGCCGTGTCCGTCGTGCCCGTGCCGTCCCCGACGAACTGGAAGGTCTCGGAGATCTGCGGCAGCGTGACCTGGTACGCGAGAGCCACCGCGGCCAGCGACACCATGGTGGCGGTCACCATCATCCAGCCGCCGAGCCAGCCCACGTGCGGGCCGCCGAGCTGCTTGGCCCAGTTGTAGACGGACCCGGCGACCGGGAAGCGGGCGGCGAGCTCGCAGAAGCAGAGGGCCACCATCAGCTGACCGACGAAGACCATCGGCCAGGACCACCAGTAGGCGGGTCCGCCGAAGCTGACGCCGAAGTAGAAGAGCTGGAAGGTGCCGGTGAGGATCGAGATGTAGCTGATCCCGGCGGCGAAGGTGTGGAAGTTGCCGAGGGTGCGCTTGAGCTCCGGGCGGTAGCCGAGCGCGCCGAGCGCGTCGTCGTCGTCCTGGTTCTGAGCGTGGGCGGCCTCGGCCCGGCTCAGCGCGGGGGCGGCATCCGCCGGGTCAGGAACCCCGCCGGAACCGGCGGTGGCATCGGGCCGGTCCTGAGCCCCGCCGTTCGAAGCGGTACTCATGCGAACCACCTCTGCGGAACCGGAGCGAGATTGCGCCAGACGTGTTTGGCCTCCTGGTACTCCGCGAGGCCGGCGGGACCCAGCTCGCGGCCGAAGCCGGACTGCTTCATTCCGCCCCACTCGGCCTGGGGCACGTACGGATGGAAGTCATTGATCCATACGGTGCCGGCGCGCAGCGCGGAGGCCACCCGCTGCGCCCGGCCGGTGTCCTGTGTCCACACCGCCCCTGCCAGCCCGTAGACGGTGTCGTTGGCGAGCGCGACCGCCTCGGCCTCGTCCCGGAACCGCTCGACGGTGAGCACCGGGCCGAACGACTCGTCACGCACCACGGACATCCCGGGCGTGCACTCGTCCAGGACGGTCGGCGGGTAGTAGAAGCCGTCCTGCAGCGCCGGGTCGGTGGGACGGGCCCCACCGCAGCGCAGCACCGCACCCTCGGCCACCCCTGCCGCCACATACGCCTCGACCTTGTCGCGGTGCGCGGCGGAGATCAGTGGCCCCGTGCGGGCGTCCTCGTCGAACGGGCCGCCGAGCCGGATCTCCTGTGCGCGCTTCACCACCTCGTCGACGAACGCGTCGTGCAGTTCGTCCTGGACCAGCAGCCGTGCCCCGGCCGAACACACCTGGCCCGAATGGAGGAAGATCGCCATCAGGGCGTAGTCGACGGCCGCCTCGAAATCGGCGTCGGCGAAGACGATGTTGGGATTCTTGCCGCCCAGCTCCAGCGCGACCTTCTTCACGGTGGGGGCCGCGGCGGCCATGATGCGCCGCCCGGTGACGAGCCCGCCGGTGAACGACACCAGGTCGACCCGGGGATCCTCGCTGAGCGGCGCACCCGCGCTGGGACCCGCACCGAGGATCAGGTTGGCGACCCCGTCGGGCAGCCCCGCTTCGGCCAGCAGACGCATCAGGATGATGGCGGTGTGCGGGGTCAGCTCACTGGGCTTGAGTACGAACGTGTTGCCCGCGCCGAGCGCCGGGGCGACCTTCCAGGCGGTCTGCAGCAGCGGATAGTTCCACGGAGTGATCAGCGCGCACACCCCGACCGGCTCGTGCACCACACGGCTGTCCACCTCCGGATTCCCGGTGTCGACGACCCGGTCCGTACCGCCCGACGCCGTCAGGTTGCCGAAATAGCGGAAGCAGTTGGCGATGTCGTCCATGTCGTACTCGCTCTCCACGAGCCGCTTCCCGGTGTCCAGGGATTCGGCGCGGGCGAGCGCGTCCTTGTCGCGTTCCAGCAGGTCGGCGACGCGCAGCAGCAGTCGGCCGCGCTGAGCGGCCGGAGTGGCGGGCCACGGCCCCCGGTCGAAGGCGTCTCGCGCCGCGGCGATCGCCGCGGCGGCGTCCTTCGGCCCGGCCTCGTCGACGGTCGCGACCAGGGTGCCGTCCGCGGGGCAGCGGATCTCACGGACCTGCCCGTCGACGGCGGCGGTCCACGTGCCACCGATGAACAGTTCCGGCATGGGTACTCCTCCGGGGTCGGACGGCGGGCCGCCGATTGCAGCCCGTTCCCGCACCCGCCGTCGTGCGCACTTCCTGCGGTGAGTGCTCCGTCACGCAGACCTTAAGGAGACCTGGCCGCGTTCGCAGCGCGGGAGAAGCCAAGCGGCCCCTTCACCCCCCCCCCGCGTCCCCCATCACGAGGTGGCGGGGCGACGGGACACGGTCCGCCGGGTGCGGTCACCGCGGAGAGGGCCCACTCGCCCCGCGCCGACGCCACCACGGCCGGCGCTTGGCCGGGGCCGCTGGGGCAGCCGGGGCCGCCGGGCGCTGAGGGGTGCCGTCGGGGACACCTCTCAGCGAGGGCGGTTCGACGAACGGGCTCAAAGGACCAGGCAAGGGCGTACGGTCGACCGGTGCGCCCTGCAACCCCCGACCTGCCTCCTGGTTGTCCAGGTAGAAGGTGATGAGGTGCGCGAAGCGCGGCAGCTGCCGCCGAAGCCGGTCGGCGACCTCAGGGTTCAGTATCTCGCTGTTGAGGGCGATCCTGCCGTCGTCCCGCAGCGCCGCACACAGCATCTGACCGTCCGGCGAGCGGTGGTACCGCGTTGTGGCACGGATCTCGGCCTCCCGCAGTTGCCAGTCGTGCGCGCTCATCCGCTGCTGCCTGGCCCAGCGCCGATCGTCGGCGATCTGCTGCTCGTGCAGCACCCACGCCCGCACACGTACTGCGGCGCAGTACTCGTCCTCCGTGAGGCGGGCACCGCCTTCCCACGGCTTGGGCAACGCCTCCAACTGGGCGACCTGATACAGGTATTGACGCTGCAGCGATACGTTTCCGCGGGCGCGGGCGGCGTAGGCGTACTGCTGCAGGGACTCGATCTTCCTCGTGAAGTCCGCCCGCAGCATGCTCGCCCAGTTGATGTCCCCGTGGTCACTGGCCATGAATCGCCCTCCGTCACGCCCAGTCGTGCCGGGCACCTCGACAACCGCTCGGCGCCGTCACCCCCACGAGGACGGATGCCGATGATTTTCCCTGCTCCCGGGGAGCAGCGCCAGAGGCCGGCGGGGCCGCTGTCACCACGAACCCCCCTCCCGTGCCGCCGAGTTGTCCCCGGAGCAGGTTCCTGCACAGGTCCCCAGTGATCATCCACAGGAGACCCCTGGATAGCATCGGGGCTCATGAGCCTGGACATCGCCGACTTCACCACATTCGAGTCCGGGCGTCCGCCCGTCCCCATCGCCACGGACTGGCCGGCGGTGGAGGGGTGGCTCGGTCTGGACGCGGGTCTGCCATCGGATTTCAAACGTCTCGCGGACACGTGCGGCCCCGTGGATTTCGGCGAGTACCTCTGGATCCACACGCCGTGCGTCGAGGCCGGCAGGTTCGACTACGGCACCTGGCTCCGGGACACCCAACGCACCGCGCGCATCGAGCTGCGCAGCCTGCCCGAACACGAGCGGTACCCCGTTCACCCCGAACCCGGAGGGCTGCTCGCCTGGGGTGAGAGCCGCGGCGGGGACGTGCTGTTCTGGGACACCTCCCGCTCCGACGACCCCGATGCATGGTGTGTGGTGGTCCACCACAGTGGTGCCGTCCCGGGCAGCGGGCTTCGACCCTGGCATGCCTACGACCTCTCCCTGACCGAGTATCTGAAGCACACTGTCCGCGAGAGCTGGGAACTGCCCTCGCCACCCGGCCCGTTGATGGGACCGCTGCCCGGATCACTCGCCCGCACCGCTTTCCTGCCCGACGCTCAGCCCTGGCTGCCCCCGGCGCCCACCGCCCCGCGCCTGACCGACGCACAACGCCGGATCGCCCTGCGGACGGGCGCCGGCCTGGAGGCCCTGGAACTACTGTCACCCCTGCCCGCCGAGCCCTATGTGGGCGGCGGCAGCTGGGAGTTGCTCTTCGCGGAGCTCAACACCGTCCTGCCGCAGGATTACGTCACGCTCATGGAGCGGTACGGGGCAGGCGTGTGGAGTGACTGGCTGCGCTTCTTCACTCCACTGCTCCCCGTCGACCACGAGCGAAGCTTCCTCACCCATGTCGAAGAGGTACTCAGCGGCTACCGGCAGCTCAGGGACGCGCATCCGGACATGTGCCCGCTGCCGGTGTGGCCCGACCCGGGCGGCTTCCTCCCCTTCGCCGACTCCATCGACGGGGACAACCTCGGCTGGCTCACCGAAGGCGACAGCCCTGACGCCTGGCCGCTGGTGGTCTGGCCCCGCCACGCCGCCCAGGGACCACCCCTGGAGGGCCGCCTGATCGACACCTTGCTCGCCTGGCAGCGCGGCACCCTGGCAACTGAGGGCCTGCCCGGCCTCGACCAGGACGACGATCCAGTGGAATTCGCCGGGTTCACCGCCTGGGACACCCATGCATATGAGTGAGACGGCCGCCGCCTCGTGACACGTCAACAGCCGCATCGTACGGGCGAGTTGTCGCCGGCCGTTCAGCAGCCCGAAGCCGATGGCCCCGGGCAAGGTGTACGGGTACACGATCACACTGCGAGGGAGAGGCAGGACATGCACGACGTACGCCCGGCCCGAACGGCCGACTACCCGACACTCGTGCAGTGCGTACAGCAGTGGTGGGGCGACAGCCGCACCCCTGAACAGGCACGGGAGCTCTCGCTGCTGCTGCCGCGGCTGTTCCTGCAGCACTTCGCGCACACCAGTCTGGTCCTGGAGGACGAGGCCGGGATCCGGGCGTTCCTGGTGGGCTTCCACTCCGCCGATCACGCGCACGAGGCGTACATCCACTTCGTCGGCGTGGACCCCGAGCTGCGCAAGCAGGGAGTGGCCCGTCGGCTCTACACCGCCTTCTTCGCGCGCGCGGCAGCGGCAGGCCGTACCGAGGTCCGCGCCATCACCTCGCCGCAGAACACCGGATCCATTGCCTTCCACCGGGCCCTGGGCTTCGAGCCGGACGCGGGCGACCGTACGGTGGACGGCCTGCCGGTGCACAGCGACTACGGCGGGCCGCGCCAGGACCGGGTGGCCTTCCGCAGGAAGCTCGACGCGCCGCAAGCGCGCACGCTGGAGCCCTTCACGACGCGCGCGGCGGTGCCCCAGGACTTCGACGCCGTCGTCGCGGTGGTCGACGACTGGTGGGGCCGGCCTGCCTCGCGCGACCTGACCCGGGTGTTCGTGAACCACTTCTACAAGACCAGCCTGGTGGCCGAGCGGGACGGCGAGCCGGCGGGCTTCGTCATCGGCTTCCTCTCCCCGTCCCACCCGCAAGAGGCGTACATCCACTTCGCCGGCGTGGCCCCCGACTGGCGGCGCAGCGGCCTGGGCCGCTTTCTCTACGAGCGGTTCTTCGACATGGCCCGCGCGAACGGCCGAACCTCCGTCAAGGCCATCACTTCCCCGCAGAACGACCGTTCCATCGCCTTCCACACCGCTCTCGGCTTCACCGCCTCGGCCCCCGTCGTGGACTACGACGGCCCCTCCCTGGACCGCGTCACCTTCCGACGCGACCTCTGAGTCCGGTCCGCTGCGCGAGGGGCCGGGACCGCGCGGTGGGCCCCACCCGTAGCGAATCCCCGCACGGAACGAACCTGTGAAAGACCCCCCGTTGCTGCCACTCCGATGCCACATCATGCTGTTCCGAACACTGAAGCCAAGGAGCGGACATGAGCGGCACAGCCATCAGGCGTGCGGCGGAAATCCGGTCCAGCTCGTACGCCCCCCACCCCACCGGTACGCGCGTTGAGCCGAACAGCGGCTGTACAGGAGACCCAGTCGTGTCGGCGCTCTGAAGATCTGATCTTCGCCCTACCTTGCACGGGTGAAGATCAGACCTCGTCTCGCTGCCCTGACGCTGCCGCTCGCACTGGTCATTACCACGCAGGCATTCGGCCAGGCTCCCACAGCAGCGCAGCCAGTATCCGCCCGGCCCACGGCGCCGCCTTCCTTGAGCATGGTGGTCTCCGCCGTGCCGGCGGCGAAGCTGCGGTTCACCCACCGCCCCGGATGCCCGGTACCTCCGAGCGAACTGCGGCTTGTCCGGATGAACCACTGGGGCTTCGACGGGCACGTACACCAGGGGGAACTCATCGTGCACAGACGCATCGTCCCGGACATCACCCACGTGTTCGGCAAGATCTTCAACGCTCGGTTCCCCATCCGGAAAATGCGAGTGATGGCCGAATACCGCGGAAATGACGAAGCAGCCATGGCCGACGACAACACCTCGGCTTACAACTGCCGCCGCGTCACCGGCAATCCGTCCAAGCTGTCCCGCCACTCATACGGAGACGCCCTCGACATCAACACCGTCGAGAACCCCTACGTCGACGCCTACGGCACAGTCCACCCGGCCGGCGGACAGCGCTATCTGCGCCGCGACCGCCCCGTCAAAGGAATGATCCGGCGCGGCGATGCCGTCACCACCGCGATGGCAGTGAGGGGCTGGTACTGGGGCGGCCGCTGGCCCCACCCCGACTACCAGCACTTCTCCGCCAACGGCCAGTAGTGTTGCGCCCGAGCCTGCGCCCTTGAACGGCCCCGAGGGCAGCGGCTACCAGGTGATCACCGAGGGGTCTGTGGGCGGCGGGCGACGTGACGTCCCCTTCGGCGACGGGCGCTGGATCGAGGTGGCACCGCCCGGGGCGACGACTCTCGCGCTCGTCCCCGAAGGCGTCCCGACCGGCATCCGTCTGACGACCCGGGACGCCGACGCTTGACCTGGCGTGATGTGGTGCGCCGTCCGAGTGACCTCCCAGCCGGCGCGCCCCGGCACGATGTGGCCGGTGGCAGAGCGGGTACGCGTGCGTGAGATCGATTCCGCACGGCCATCGAGCCGACCCCGGCCGCCTCGGGGCGTACCACGGGCTGTGCGGCGGCTACGTGAAGTACTCCAGACTCGCCGGCAGGTCCTGCAGCCACTCCCTCAGGCGGGCCCGCCTGCGAGCGGCGAGCAGGCACTGGTGGGTGCTGCCGTTGTGGAGGCGGACGGTGATCTTGAGGTGCTTGGGCCCCTCGGCCGCGTACTCGACGCCGCTGATCTCGGCCCAGGAGAATTCCAGGTCCCCGGTCTCCGAGCCGAGCGCGACGCCCTCGGCGTCGACCAGGAGAGAACTGTTCGGGGCAACAGCCATGAAGCTGAGGTCGGTGTCGGCCCACGCGTCGCCCGCGGGGGCGGACTCGGTCGGGGCCTGGTGCAGTGGGGCGGCGCTGGACGGTGCGTAGGAGGGCGGCGGGGGCAGCACCAGCGTGGGGGAGTACGTCGCGGTGTCCGGCACGAACAGGTCCAACAGGCCTGCTGGCGTGGGGCGTTGGGCCGGAGACTTGGCCAGGCACGAGGTCAGGACCGGCCGCAGACCTTCCGGCACCGCGGTCAGATCCGGCGGCTCGTGCACCGACCGGTACATCAGGCCCATCGGCGTGCCCGTGCCGAACGCGCTGCCGCCCGCCGCCGCGACGAGTACGGCACCCAGGGCGAACACATCGGTGGCGCCGTCGACCTCCAGCCCCTCGGCCTGCTCGGGCGCCAGGAAACCCGGCGTTCCGAAGGCCATGCCGGTGGCCGTCAGGCGGGTCGACTCCAGCGCCCGCGCGATACCGAAGTCCAGGACCCGCGGGCCGTCCGCGGCCATGATGATGTTGCCGGGCTTCAGATCACGGTGGACCAGGCCGCAGCCGTGGATCGCCGCCAGCGCCTCGGCGAGCGCCGCGCCCAGCTGCCGCAGCCGCGCCTCGCCCATCGGTCCTTCGGCCTCGAGCAATGCGGCGAGCGTGGGCCCGGGAACGTATGCCGTGGCCAGCCAGGGCGCCTCCGCCTCCGGATCCGCATCCACCACCGGGGCCGTATGGAAGCCACCGACGCTGCGCGCGGCCGCGACCTCGGCGCGGAACCGGTCCCGGAAGTGGGGGTCGGCCGCGAGCTCCGAGCGCGCCACCTTCACGGCCACCGCACGCCCGCCGCGTGAACGCGCCAGATAGACGACGCCCATCCCGCCGGACCCCAACTCCCGCTCCACGGCGTACCCGCCGATACGCTCCGGCAGGCCCGCCCTGTCCGCCCCGTGCCCCATGCTCTGGATGCCTCCCCTGTGCTCCGGCGCATCAGTATGACTCAGGCAACCTGTTTGGCCGTCGAAGCCGGGCTACTGCCGGCCCGCCCCGGGGAGAGCGGTCAACTCTCGGGCCAGGCCCTCGGCGAACCCCTCCCGCGTGGTCATGGCGGTCCGCTTCTGCTGTGGTGGGTTGCCGTGTCATGACCGGCCGGCCATCCGGGCGCTCAGGGTGCGCACCACCTCGGTCAGGACCTTCTGGCGCCAGTTCTTGTCGGACTCCTTGTATTCCCCGACACCGTCCGCGGTCGAAGAGCCGCTCACCTCGAACTCGTACGGGCCCTGGTGGCAGACCAGTTGAGCGGAATCCTGGAGGAAGCAACCCGTCGGCCCCAGCGAGGCACCGAGGTCCCGGAACTTCTCGACGTCCCCTCGACCGTCCTTTTCCTCGTACTTCCGGTCCTTCGCGTAGCCCTCCGCCACGAGAGCGGGGTCGGCGAGGCTCTTGAACACGACGCGGATGTTGCTGTTCTGCTCGCTCTCGTACTCGTCCGGCAGCTTGAACCCGGTCTTGCACCCGCCCTTCGGTACGTCGCCCGTCGTCCCCGGAGCCGACTCCTGGAGCGGGTTGAAGTTGATGATGGTGACGTTGATCGGCTCACGTGTGAAATTCTCCGCCTGCGGCAGGATCGCGCGGATCTCCTCCTCGGCCAGCACCCCGCACGCGTCCGGCCACTGCGCGAGAGGCAGCGAACCGCCTTGCGGTGGCTGCGCGTCGAGCCGCGCGCCGGACGGTTTCGCCGAGGCGAACTCCAGCGGCGGCACCTCACTGCTGCAGCCGGTCAGCAGGGCTGTGGCAGCCACAGCGGCCAGGACGGTACGGCTGCTCAGGTTCATTGTCGGCATGCCCAACTCCCGTATACGGATGCGGGGGAGGCCCCCCTTCCCGGGCCTCATTGTGGATGCGGGCCGCTCTTTCCCTCTCCGGATCCGTGAAATCTCCAGGCGGCGCCCGACGCGCCTGCGGCTACGACCCGGGCACGGCGCTCCGACCGGCCAGCGATCGTCTGCGACAGGCATCAGGAACGGCTTCGGCAGTGCGTTCGACGTTTGCTCAGCTGAGGGGTGCGCCGGTCGTCGCCTCCGGCTGGGAGCCGGTGGCGTCGAGTAGGTGACGTTGCCTCAGCAGATCCGGAAACGTACCCACAGCGGCCAGTGCCATGGTGAGTTCGGCGACGATCTTCGGGAGTGTGCTGCGGTCTTCCTCAGGAAGTGACAGAACACCACCGAGGACGCGGTAGACGGCGCGCCGGGTGGTCTCCAGGTTGTTCATCACCAGTTCCGTCAGCGGAGTGTCGTCGAGTTGGCGTACGGCCGCGGGACCCGGGCACAGCGACTCCAACGCGACCTGGGCGTAGCGCAACGCACGGGAGGTCTGGTCCAACTGCTCGTAGGCGGGGCTCACACCCGTACGACCCGTCGTGATGACACCGATGGCATCGACGAGTTGCCCGACCGGCTGCCGCCGCGGGCAGGAGAGCACACCTATTTCGTGGCCGGGCTGCGCGCGCCACGCCGACCTGACGTCCAGGGCCCGCAGCTTCGCCTCCAGGCCGGGCAGCGGAGGTTCGCCGACCTTGAGGGTCTCGGCCACCACCACGAGGAACTTCCCCTGGTAGGGGAACTTGAGCATCCGGGCCACTTCCCAGATCGTGTCACCGCCGGAAAGCGGGCCGTCGGTCAGCGCGGCCACCAGCGCCGAGCGGCGCCGGTCCGTCTCGACCAGGCGCTCGGCGACGGTCTCCCGGTAGGAGTCCGTGAGTGCCGAGGAGTAGCTGTCCGACAGGGCCCACGCGCGGGGGGTGGTGTGCAGGAGCGCACTCATCGCCTCCGTTCCCGCATGGTGCGCCTCGGCCCGGAGCTCGTCCCAGAAGAGGCTGAAGCTCAGCCGGTAGGCACGGAGGATCTCCGGCAGCGTCTCGCCCTTCGGCGCGCAGACGGCCGGTTGCCGTGGGCGCTGACAGGTCGGCCGGCGCCGACTGGGGGTCGGTGCCATGCTTGCGACGATCTCGTCGAGCCTGAGGGTCAACGCTTGGGCGATGTGGCCTGTGAGTTGGTCCCGGCTTGAATCCTGCACGCCCCGATCCTGGAGCAGCCGTCCTGCGCGCCGCCCCGGATCGCCGGTGTCCGGGCCCTCGCCGAGGTAACCGTCTGCCGCCGCCGCAAGGTAACTGTCGCGGTCGACACCATTCCTTGTCGGCACGTCCATAGCTGTGGCCGCGACGGGCTGTGACGATCGAGTCACTGCCGATACGACTGCTCCCGGTGCCTGCGGAAGCGGCCCGGGTCCGCGGTCCACGACTTGATCCATGCCGCTGGGAGAACGAAGAAGTGACCAACCTCGCCACCGACTTGAAGACCGCAGCCGAGAGGTACCCGGAGCAACCCGCGGTCCGTCTCGACGACGGCTTTCTGAGCTTCGCCGCGCTGGACGAGCTCAGCGCGCGCGTTGCGGGCGGGCTGCTCGCCCACGGCGTCCGGCCGGGTGACCCGGTGGCGCTCCTGCTGCCGAACGTCCCGGCCCTCTCCGTGCTCTACTTCGGCGTCCTGCGTATCGGCGCGGTCGTGGTCTCGCCCGGGTCGCTCTTCGACGTCCGCCGCCTGCGGGAGTGCGTCGACGGTGCGAGGGCTCCACTGTTCTTCGCTGCGCACGAGACGGAGGCCCGGCTCGCCCACGGCTCGCGGGCCATGTGTGTCCCCGTCGGCCAGAGCTTCCTGGACCAGGTCGCCTTCTGGCCGGAACACACCAAGGTGACGTACCGCTCCGACGAGGACACGGCCGTCAGCGTCGGCGCCGGAGAGAGGGTAGGGATGGCGGCGGGTACGGAGCTGACACACGGCGCTCTGCGCGCGCAGTCGTGCGTCGCCTCAGTGTCGCTGGGCGGCTTGATGCCGCACGGCGCCGAGAGGGAAGGCCCTCCCGGGACGTGCGTCCCCTTCGGCCGCCGACCGGCTCGGTGCGCTGACGACAACACCGGCGCGGACGCTGGGAACTTCGCCGCTGCGGCGTCGTCCGGCACGGCCTGGAGCGGAAGGTGACGCTGTGGCGGCAGGTCCTGGCCGCCCTCAACGACCGCACCCTCGACGACACGGAACGCGAGCGGATCGTGGCCCGCGGCGCCGCCCGGCTCGCCGGCCACCGTGCTCCCGAGGGGCAGCAGGCCACCCCGGACGACGTCGTGGCCCTGGCACTCCGGGAGTTCGCGTTTCTCATCGACACCGGCCAGGCCCGCGCCGCCCTCCGTGAAGCCGGGCCGACACGTGGGTAGTCCGGAAGTCCCACCCGTCGCGACGACCACGACGCGAGTCACGTACGGCATCGGGACGCGGGGCGGCGGAACCGCAACCGTTCCCCGCCCCGACTTGGAACCGATCTTCACCGAGCTCGCCCGGCAGTGGGAGACGGACGGCCGTCTCGTTCCTGGCAGGGCGGACGAAGAGCGGGCGGGCCCCGGCCGCCACCTGGCCACCGCCCGTCACCCGGGGCCCGGTCGCTGACTGCGCGGTGCGGTTCCCGCTCCCCCCGGGGCCGCCGGCGCACGTCGGAGTCGAGGTGGCGGAGGTCGTGCCCGACGGTGCTCGATGGGCGCCGGCCGGCCACAGCGGATACGCGTTCACCGCGCGCTCGTGCGCGGCCTCAGCCGAAGGGGTTTCAGCGCTCTGGCCGCCGGGCTCCCGGTAGGAGCGATTCCTGGAGGGCGGTTCGCAGCGCGAAGAGGGCGTCCAGGTCCGCGTCCTGGAGAAAGACCTCGATCAGCGCGTCCAGGCAGTGGAGATCGCCCGAAACGACCGCTTCGATGATGGCCGCGATCTGGTCCTGGGTGTCAGTGGAGAAACGTTTCATCCCCTGAAGCTGCCGCTCCGACCGGGGCCTGTCACCCGGTTGCCCCTCCCGGCTTTCCGGTACGCCACCCGTGTGCGGGTGCCCCGGGCGCCGGTGTTCGCTCACCTGTCCGCTGCTCGGACGTCTCTGTCCACCGGTAGCCGGTGGGCCGGGCTCCTCCACTCCCCTCCACGACGCCCTGGTCCGTACGTGGTGGGCGAGGCCTGCGCACCAGGTTGACCCGGGCCCCCCGGGCCCGGTGCCGCCTCGCCCTTCGGTCGAGCGGCGGGCGAGGCAGCTCCGGGAGAGGCTGGGCGCGAAGGAGCGCTTCGAGCAGGTGGAGAACAGATGCGGCGCAGACTCTTCCGGTGGCGGTCCCGAGCCCATGCCCGGCAGGCGCGGCTGGACCGGCTGCGGCAGAACGAGGGGACCTTGCTGGACCGGCTGTACGGGACGGCGTACGAAGGAGCCCCCTTTCCGCCGACGCGTGACTTCGACGCCCGTGAGTCCGCCGAGGTGCTGCGCTTCGTCCTGCGGCTTGGCCGAGAGCTGTTCCTGGCCGGGGCATCGACCCGCGACATCCAGACGGCCGTCGTCGCGGTGACGGCCGCGTGGGGCATGCAGGAGCTGGAAGTCGACATCTCCGGGCGTTCGTTGCAGGTGCAGTACGCGCCGCCCGAACGGGCGCCCGTCGTGATGCTGATCGTTCTGGGGTCGGAGGACACCCGGGACCTCAGCAGCCTGACCGCGCTGGAGCGGCTGACCGTACGGATCGTGGGCACCCAGCTCTCACCGGCGGACGCGAAGGCGGCACTCGACCGGCTGGTGCAGGCTCCGGCGCAGTGGCCTTGGTGGTTCGCGCTCTGCGGTGGCGCGGTGCTGGCCGCCATGCTGTGCGTACTCGCGTCCGGCACGGTGCGTGCGGCACTGCTGGCACCCCTGCTGTTCCTGGTCACCAACCGTGCCGCATGGGCACTGAGCCGTACGGGGCTGCCCTCGTTCTACGTCACGGTGGTGCAGACGGCTCTGCTCATGGCGGGCACCATGGCGTTGATCGACTTCGGGGTGCTCAGCGGACGCGAGGGGGCGAGCACCGTCGCAGCCAACGTGATCCTGATGCTGCCGATCCTGACCGTGGTCTCTCTCACCGAGGATGCGATCGACGGCTTCCGGTCGATGGCGGCGGCCCGTTCGGTGAGTCTGCTGATGTTCTTCGCCGCCATGGCGGGCGGCCTCCTCACCGTGGCCTTCCTGCTGCGCGGCCTCGACTCGGACGCACGCGACACGACGCTCGCCGCGCTGCCCGTCTGGCTCACCCTGGTCACCAGTGGCATCGGTGCCCTGGGCAACGCCGTGTTCATGGGCGGCGGCCCTCGTCTGGTGCCCTGGGCGATGGCCGCGGCGCTGATCGGCGCGGGCGTGAAGATGTGCGGCACAGCCCAGCTGGACTGGTCGGTTCCGCTGGCTACGGGGCTGGCCACCATCGCCATGGGTGCGGTGTCCGCCGTGATCGGACCACGCGCCGCAGTGCCCGCGAGGGCGGTGCTGATCCCGGGCATCGCGGGCAGCGTGCTGCCCGGACCCGACCTGTACCGCAGCGTGCTTCAACTCGTTCTCGGCGTACCAGGGGCCCACCAGTACCTGGTGCTGACTTTGGCGTCGGTGGCCGCCATCGGTGTCGGTGCCGTGCTGGGTTCGTTGCTCGGGGCGGGCAGCGAACGCAAGTGGAGCCGACGTTCGCCCGGCACGACCAGGGCGGTGAACGCGGAGGCGGCCGATGCCCAGGACTGGGCGGCCAGGTAGGCCTCCCGGTTGGCGTCGTCGGCCACAGCGGGCTGTCCGCGATCCGCATCAGCCAGGACCGCCGCACCGCCCCGTGGACAGCGCGGCAACGCGGCCTCGCCGGGCGAGGAAGGCCAGTGCGGCAGCGGCGAAGGCGAGCGCGAGCAGATCGGCGCCAAGGGTGTCACTGAACCGGTGCCAGTGCGCCGAGACAGAGCCAGGGAGCTCACCTTGATGACCCGCAGATGGTCATTGGCCGTCTGCCGCTTACGCCGGTCGATGTACTCCTTGGCCCCGAGCAGCGCCGCGTCCTCGAAGCGCTGAGCGGTGCGGTCCGCACCATCAGCCAGCACCCCGTAACGACGATGTCCCACCACCCTGATTCAGGCGCCCGATACCCGCACGCCGGATCCCCCTGAGGGGAAGGCGTGTTCGTACCATCGTCATGAACCGGTGGGGAACGGCCGAGTGCCAGTGATCTCAAGGGGGATGTCCGTGCGGGGGAGTTCGAGGAACGGGAAGCGCGACGGCGGGGCCGGGAGCCTTCATGAGGCCGCCGAGGCCGGGGATGCGGAGGCGATGTTCCGGTACGGCCTGTATCTCAGTACGCACCACGACCGAGATGGCGGTGAACGATGGCTGCGCCGGGCGGCCGAGAAGGAGCATCCCGATGCCACCGTCACCCTCGGCGTGCTGCTCCACGAATGGGGACGGCACGCCGAGGCCGAGCCGCTGCTGCGGGAGGCCGCCGACGGGGGACATGTGCGGGCGATGGAGATGGTCGGGTATCTCCTGCGGTTGCGGGGAGAGCATGCCGAGGCCGCCCGCTGGTACCGGCGTTCGGCCGAGGGAGGCAATGCGTACGCGATGGCCGTCCTCGGGTCCCTGTGTCAGGAGCGGGGCGCCGACGCCGAGGCCGAGGGCTGGTTCCGGCAGGCTGCCGAGGCGGGTCTCGCCGACGCCGCGTACGCCCTCGGGCAGCTCCTGTACCGGCGGGGAGACGCCGTCGAGGCCGAACAGTGGGCCCGCCGGGCAGCGGCCGAAGGCTCCACCGCCGCGATGAACGCCCTCGGGGCGCTGTCCCTGGAACAGGGCGACAGGGAGGCTGCGAAGTCCTGGTACCGCAGGTCGGCCACCGCCGGCGACGACGAGGGCGGCCGCCGGCTCGCCACCCTGCTCAGCGGCTCCGAGACGCTCGCCGAGCTGGAGAGTTGGCTGACCGGACTCGCCCGGAAGGGCGATGTCAACGCGCTGTTGGCGCTGGGGCGTTCCAAGGAGCTGAGCGGTGATCTCTACGCGGCGCAGGGTTGGTACGAGAAGGCCGCCGAAGCCGGGCATGTCGGGGCGATGATCCAGCTGGCGAAGCTCTCGGAGCGGCAGGGGTACGCCCGCCAGGCGCGAGCGTGGCGCCGCAGGGCCGCCGACGCGGCGCCACGGCCACAGAGCGAGGGACGCGATCAGTAAATGTCTTCCCGCCCGGCCGTGCCGACGACGGGCGGGCTGATGACGACCTCGCCGACGGTCTGCATCTGCCCAGTGATTCAGACGCCCTCGATCGGGACGGGGGAGGAGTGCCGGGTGGCCGGCGCGTGGACCTGCTGAACCACCGAGCGAGGGCTGGAGGGCGGCCTGAGGGTGCGTTGCTCCAGAAGTGTCGGGAACGTACCGACGGCGTTGAGCGCCAGGGCGAGCTCCGCGATGATCGTCGGGTCGTCCAGCGGACCGCGCAGGTACTCCTCCAGGCGGCGGATGCGATACCGCACGGTGTTCTCGTGGCAGTACAGGACTTGGGCCGCCTCGGCTGCGGAGCCATGGGCCTTGAGCCAGGCCCGAGCCGTGGCCAGGAGCGTCGTGCGTTCGCCTTCGGGCAGGGACAGCAACCCGCCGAGCACGCGGTTGACGGCACGGCGAGTGGTGTCCAGGTTGCTCATCACGAGCTCCGTCAGCGGAGTGTCGTCCAGCTGCCGCACCTCGGCCACTCCCGCGGTCAAGGACTCCAGCGCGACCTGGGCATACCGCAGGGCGCTCTCCGTGTGGTCGAGCTGGTGGTAGACAGGGCTCACTCCGACGCGTCCGGTCGCGCAGTCGCGGACAGCGGCGACGACCGTGAGCGGCGACTGTTTGCGGGCAAGGGAGAGGACGGCGATCTCGTGACCTGATTGCGCCCGCCAGGCCGATGCCACGTCGAGGGCCCGTAGCCTGGCCTCCAGGTGGGGCAGGGGCGACTCGGCTGCCACGGCGGCCTCGGCCATCAGGACGACGAAGCGACCCTGATAGGGGAAGCCGAGCGTACGGGCGAGCTCCCAGCCGGTGTCGCCGCCGGCGGCCTGTCCGTCGAGCAGCGCCGCGACAAGAGCCGAGCGCCTGCGGTCGGTCTCGACCATCCGCTCGGCGACGGCTTCCCGGTAGGAGTCCGTGAGCGCCGAGGAGTAGATGTCCGAGAGGGCCCAGACCCGAGTCGCCGACACGAGCAGTGCGCGTGTTGTGCTCTCCCCGAACTCCTGCGCCTCGGCAAGCAGTTGATCCCAGAAGTAGGCGAAGCTCAGCCGGTAGACACGTAGCACCTCCGGCAGCGGTGCGCCCTGCAGGGCTCGCTTGCGGCCGGTGGCGAGGGGTGCGGACACGTCCACCGATGCCAGCTTGGGGTCGGCGAGATGGGTGAGGATGAAGCCGACGCTATGGCGCAGTGCCTCCTGCAGCTCCTCGGTGCTCACCACCGTGTTCCGGTAGAACTCGATCTCCCTGACGACCAGTTCGGCCATGCCGACAACGATGCCGTCCAACTTGGCGCGCAAGGCCTCGGCGAGGATCGCGATGGCGGTGTTCGGGGATTCCTCGGGCATGGCCAGAGCCTACGGCAGGACGTGTCGCGGGCAGCGCGCATTGTCGATCCCCTTGTCCTGCCCGATG
Source organism: Streptomyces sp. NPDC048442 (assembly GCF_040651475.1). Lineage (NCBI taxonomy): Bacteria > Bacillati > Actinomycetota > Actinomycetes > Kitasatosporales > Streptomycetaceae > Streptomyces > Streptomyces sp. NPDC048442. Next base: position 34,747 of record NZ_JBEZKB010000028.1, on the reverse strand, counting down.
CCGCAGAGAACCCTGCGCCGCCCCTGCTGAAGAGGTGTGTCGATGGTCGAACGTGAAGGCAGACAGGGCGAGTTCCCACCAGAAGACTGTCCAGGACCGGGGCCAGGACCCGCACCGGGATCGGCCGGAGGCCGATGGCGGGCTCCCGGTCCAAGCGGGTGCTGCTCCAGGAGTTCAGTGGGGTCAGTGGCGTCAGTGGGGTCAACAGTGCCTGATCGACTTCGTGCCGATACGGGGGAACCTGCGCGGGGAGCGGCACGTCATGATCAGTGACCGTAGCCGTGTTCATGGCGTACGGCGCACGGGCGGCACCGGCATCGACCATGCCGCATACCGCTCGTGCGACGCGAACCTTCCCTGGGGGACCCCTCGTGCTGACGTACCACCGCCGTTCCAAGGCCGCCGTGTTCACCGCGGCCGCAGCTCTCGCGGCCGCAGGCCTGGCCGCCACCGCGACTCCCGCCGCCGCGATCCAGGGCGGCAAGAACACCACCACCACGGACCACCCGTACACGATGCAGATCCGCAGCAAGGCAGGCAACGGCACCGCGAGCGAGCACATATGCGGCGGCACCCTCGTCGCGCCGAACAAGGTGCTGACCGCAGCCCACTGCATCGACGAGGAGGAGGGCTGGCCCTCCGTCAGCTACGAGGTGGTCGGCGGCCGCACCGACCTGCGGACCACCAAGGGCACGGTCCGCCAGATCGCCTCAATCAAGATCCACCCGAAGTTCAAGGCGGCCAACTACCTCTACGACGCGGCCGTCCTCACCCTGGCCAAGCCGATGCCGTACAAGCCGCTGCCCGTCGCCGGGGCGAAGGACGCCGAGCTCTTCGAGTCCGGCAGGTCCGCGACCGCCCTGGGCTGGGGTCGCACCGCCACCGGCACCGACGGTGTACGGCTGAAGGCGGCACGTCTGACCCTGTCGCCGCTCAAGGGCTGCGAGCCGTACACCGAACCCACCGACACCCCGCTCACCAAGCTCTGCACGATTCCCGCCACCGGCACCTTCGACAGCATCTGCCGGGGCGACTCGGGCGGCCCGCTGATCGTGGGCGGCAAGCTGGTCGGGATCACCTCCTCCGGCAACAGTTACTGCAACAAGGACTACCCGACCGGCCTCTTCACCCGTACCAGCGCGATCGTCGCCGGGCTGGGTCTGCCGACCGGCTGACCAGAAGTCGTACGGGCCACCGGACGGAGCCGGGCAGGCGGGGAACGCATTCCTTCGCCTGCCCGCTGTAGGTTCTCGCGGCTCGCGTCACAGGACGCGGCTCCGACCAGCGGGGTCTTGCCCGAACTTGCTGCCGTACTCGGCCCGACAGCCGACGTCGCGGGCCTGCTGCCCTTGGCCACCCACCCATGACGAGGGGCCCCAGCCGCGCCGGTGTTCGGGAGCAACTGATGCTCGGGCACCGCTGGGTGCCGGGCCAGGGCGCAATGCGAGTGTGTACGCATGACCACTGACACACCAGCAGATGTGCGAGTCACCCGGGCATGGAGCCGGATCGTGGAATGGCTGGCCGAGTACGTCCCGCCGTCGTACGCGGCACTCAAGCCCGGCGCCTGCGACGACGAGATGGCGGCTCTGGAAGAAGCTCTCGGGGTGAGCGTTCAGGAGGAGTTGAAGGCGCTGTGGCGGCTGTCCGCCGGTGAGGACGGCGTCCACGGTTCGGGGCTCATGCTGGGCGGCTGGGCCCTGATGCCGCTCGACGCAGTGATCGAGGTCTACCAGATGCAGATGCGGTTCCAGGAGGAGAGCGGCGAGGACGACATCGAGGACCAGGACTCGCCAGTGCTGTGGCAGCCATCGTGGATACCGTTCTGCTCCTTCAACCCCGACGACACCGTCTACGGCCTCTATCTGAACGGTGAGACCGGGGAAGTGTGCCAGTGGACCAGGTACGGGGAGCGCGAGCGGGAGTACGAGTCGCTGCCCGCCTACCTGGAACTCATGGCGGTCAGCCTGGAAGCGCCCATGGCGGCGGCCGGCCCGGAGAAGCCCGGCATGAGGGACGGTGCCCTGGTGTGGGGACCCCCTCCTGACGGGGAGCGCAGGGACCAGTGGGTGCGCCACCTCGGCCAGGCCCCGCCGCGCCGTCCCGCGAAGACGCTCGGCGCGATCCGGGAATCTCTGCCCGGCGATGAGCGTACGGAGTTCGACGGGCAGCGCGATGCCCTCGACCTGGCCGATCCCGAAAGCGTCGCCGCCTTCCGGGACCACTGGTGGGAGCGTGCCGTGCAGGCCCAGGAGGAGCTGGAGGACGACGTTGCCGCCGCGCTGGGCGGGAACGTCATGGTCGTGCCCGGCCGCAAGCTGGCGCCGGAGTACGAGGCCATGCTGCCGCACGCCATCCGCCACCGCCCGCCGTCCATGGACGACATCCGCGCCGCACTGCGCCACGAGAGCGTCCGCGCACGGTTCGACCGGGAGTTCATGGACGCGATCCCGCCGCACTGGCCGGCGTTGCTGCTGCGGTGGTGGGACATCGCCCGCCTGATGGCCGACCCTCGCGGTGATCGGGCCGTACGCGCTGTTGTCAACGGCCGCCGCGCCTCGGGGTAGACCCGGAGAACGGGTCATCAGGACACCGTGCTCCTCCAGCCACCATGCGGCGGAGCTCGTCGAGGCGACGGGGTCGGGACTTCGCACCGGACGAGGCCCGGCGCCGCGCGGCGGCCGCGTACGAGTGCCTGCGTGGCGTGCCACTCTGCCACTCGCGGAGCGCCCCGCCGGCGAACTCGTCGAGCTCTCCCGGCACCTGCCGCAGCGGCAACTGTGGCCGGCGCTACCCGGCGGGTATCGGCTGGGGGCCGGCCTCGCACGTGGTGTCACGCGCGGGGAGCGCGCCCCTGAGAAGGTAGTCGTCGACGATGCCGTCCACGCAGGCGTTGCCGCCCAGGTACTGGACGTGGTCACCGCCGCCGGCCGTGACCAGGCGCGAGCCGCGCAGGGCACGGTGGGCGCTCAGTGCGCCCTCGTAGTGCGTGGCCGGGTCGCGCAGGGAGTTGAGCATCAGGACGGGCGGGAGCCACTTGCCGGTGACCTTGACCCTCGGGGTCTTGGTGGCCGGCCAGTTGGCGCAGACCGCGGCGTACGAGAGTTCGCGGGCGCCGACGAGGGGGTACTTCGCGGCGTCCTGGGCGCTCTTCCTCACCCAGTGGCCGGTGTCGCGGTTCCACGGGGTGTCGGTGCACGTCACGGAGAAGAACTGGGCGAAGAAGTCCGCGCTGGGCGCCTGGCCGAAGGCGCCCTCGACAAGCTTGCGCTCCTCGGGGGTCGCGCGGTCCCAGTGGTCCAGGGCGGCGAGCGTCCGTCCCAGACCGGGAAAGTTCCTCGTGCCGTACATCGCCCCGACGGCGGCGCTGTCGAGCCAGTTGGGATCGACCGTCTTCCCTTCGCCGATGGGCAGCGGGCGGTCCCGCAGGGCGCCACGGAGCTTCTCCCACTTCGCCTGCACCTCGGCGGCGGTGTGCCCGAAGTGGTAGACGTCGTCCTTGGCGGCGAGCCAGGGCAGGAAGTCCTGTGCGAACCGTCGCTGGAAGCTCAGCGGCTGGCCGAGCATGAACTTCTCCCAGGTGCCGTCGAAGCCGATGTTGCTGTCGAGGACGACCCGTTCGACGCGCTGCGGGAACTCCGTCGCGTAGTAGGCGCCGATCATCGTGGCGTAGGAGGGACCGTAGTACGAGACCTTCCGTTCGCCGAGCAGCGAGCGGTAGAGGTCCATGTCACGGACGGTCTGATCGGTGGTGATGTAGTTCATCAGGTCGCCGCTGCGGTCGCGGCAGCTGTCCACGAACTTCCGGGCGTTGTCCAGGGTGCGCCGGATCGCGGCGGGCGAGCGGTCCCGGGAGTCGCCCGAGAAATAGTCCTGGAACTCCGCGTCGGTCTGACACCGCACATGGGTGCTGCGCCCGACGCCTCGCTGATCGAAGCCCACGATGTCGTAGACGGCGCTCACCTCGGGCGCGTTCTTGGCCAGGGTCGCGGGCCGGAGCAGCCCCTTGCCGCCCGGCCCGCCCGCCGCCATCATCAGCACCCCGCGCCGCCGTGCCGTCTCGCCCGCCTTCTGCCGGGACACGGCCACGGTCAGGTCCTCGCCCACCCCGGGGTGGTGCCAGTCGCGCGGAACGGCCATCGCAGCGCACTCCAGCGAGGCGCCGGGCTCGCAGGGCTTCCAGGCGAGTCTCTGCGTGGCGTAGCGGTCGGGGACGGGCTTGGGGGCAGCGGGCCTCGCGACAGCCGCGGTCACCGGCACCGCCGCGGCCGCGATCGCCGTCGCCACCGCGCCGGTCACGGCGGAGCGGGCCCACCGCGACTTCGTGAACTCGAACATCGATCCTCCTAGAGCGTTTTCCGGACTCCTCCAATGCTCCCGTCCACGAAGGTCACGGTCGATATCGCTGGTATCCGTGTGGGAGGTGGCACCAGCTATACCCCTACGGCGCACAAGGAGCTGCTACTTGGCCAAGGAGCGCTCCGGGCAGACCGCGGAGGGTCGGTTGGGGAGCGGGCTCGACTGCGTGAGGGCAGGTTCCAGAAGTGGCCGGGCCAAGGCGGACGGTGTGGGCCCGTACGTGCATGCGTACCGGCCTGCGGACTGCGGTCCCGGGCGGGGGCTGTGCGACGCGGGGCAGCCGTGGGGGCCGGGTACCGACGAACCCGATCGGGGGCCGCGACGAGCTGCTTCGACACCCCGCTGACCTGGGACAACTTCTCTTTTCGGACCAGAGTCATGCACAGAGCGCGGTGAACATCCCGAAGTCGTCGAAGTTCGGCAAGTAGGAGCGGGTTGCTGTGCTTCGACGTCCCGGGCTGTTGCCATGAGGTGGTCGCTTTCCTCCTTGGAGAAGGGAGTTCTCGCAGGATGCGGACCACAACTTTGGGCAGGAGCAGGCCGGTTGTCGGCCGGCTGGGGCTGGGAGCCATGGGCCTTTCGTACCGCTGCGCCCCGGCTCTGAGGCCGACCTCCACACCGAGAGCGGGCGCGGACTGCTCCTCGTCCGGCTACTGACCGCCGGCTCCGGCGGCGAACTCCCCTTGCTGGTCTGCGAGTTCGGCGAGTCCAGTGAGTCCGGCAAGTCCGTGCGGGTGCGCGTTCCCGTTGCCAGAGCCGCCGCGGCGGTGTCACGGGGCCGGCGTGTCGCGAAAAGCTGACGGCCAATCAATTACCAAGAAATTTGCCCGGTTTCCCCCTGCTGCTTCCTGATCGAGGTGCCGCCCCATGGAGCTCTCCCCTTCGGCGCATGCCGATTCCTTCTGCCGCGACCGGCTTCCCGACTTCTCCCTCTGGCCCGAACTCCATTTCGAGCTGGCCGAGTTGGACTACCCCGACCGGCTCAACTGTGCCCGCCGCCTGCTCGACGACGCCGTCGAGCGCTGGGGCCCCGACCGCCCCTGTCTCCTGACCCCGACCGAGCGCTGGACCTACGGCGAGCTCCAGCGGCGCGCCGACCAGGTCGCCCAGGTGCTCACCGAGGACCACGGCCTCAAGCCCGGCAACCGCGTCCTGCTGCGCGGCCCGAACAACCCCTGGCTCGTCGCCGCGTGGTTCGGCGTGCTCAAGGCCGGCGGCGTGGCCGTCACCACGATGCCGCTGCTGCGCTCCGCCGAACTCGCCGAACTGTGCGGGATCAGCCGCCCCACGATCGCCGTGTGCGACCACCGCTACGTCGCCGAACTCGAAGCGGCGGACCTCCCCGCACCACCCGGCGGACCGGGCCCCCAGAGCCTCCCGGTCATCCCGTACGGGGGCCCCGGCCCGGCCGACCTGACCGCCCGCTGCGCCACGAAGGAAGGCCGGTTCACCGCCGTGGACACGGCCGCCGACGACGTGGCGCTGATCGCCTTCACCTCCGGTACGACCGGGCGCCCCAAGGCGACCCTGCACTTCCACAGGGACGTCCTCGCCAACGCCGACACCTTCTCCCGGCACGTCCTCAAACCCCGCCCCGACGACGTCTTCGCCGGCACGCCGCCGCTCGCGTTCACTTTCGGTCTCGGCGGGCTCGTCGTCTTCCCCCTGCATGTCGGCGCCTCGACCCTGCTGATCGAGCAGGCTTCCCCGCAGCAGCTGGCCGACCTCGTCGCCGCGCACGGCGTGACTGTCCTGTTCACCGCCCCCACCACCTACCGCGCGATCATGGCCGCCGGGGCGGCCGGGCAGCTCTCGGGCCTGCGCCGCTGCGTGTCCGCCGGGGAACCCCTGCCCGCAGCCGTGTGGGAGGAGTTCCACGCCGCCACGGGGCTGCGCATCATCGACGGCATCGGCGCCACCGAGATGCTGCACGTCTTCATTTCCGCAGCCGACGAGGAGATCCGCCCCGGTTCCACGGGCCGGCCCGTTCCCGGATACCGCGCGGCCGTGGTCGACGACCGCGGCGACCCCGTACCCGACGGGCAGCCAGGACTGCTGGCCGTCACCGGACCCACCGGCTGCCGCTACCTCGCCGACCCGCGCCAGACGACGTACGTCAAGAACGGCTGGAACATCACCGGCGACACCTACATCCGCGACGCCGACGGCTACTTCTGGTACGTGGCCCGCAGCGACGACATGATCGTCTCCTCGGGCTACAACATCGCGGGCCCGGAGGTCGAACAGGCCCTCACCGCCCACCCGGACGTCGAGGAATGCGGGGTCGTCGGCGCCCCCGACGAGCGGCGCGGCACGATCGTGAAGGCGTACGTCGTCCTGCGCGAGGGCGTCCCGGCGGCCGAGGCCACCGTCCGCGCGCTCCAGGCGCACGTCAAGGCGGCCATCGCCCCGTACAAGTACCCGAGGGCCGTCGAGTTCGTCGCGCGACTCCCGAAGACCCCCACCGGCAAGCTCCAGCGCGCCGAACTGCGCCTGCGGGCCCAGGCGGAGGCCCTGGCCGAGGACACCCGCACGGACCGGGACGGCGAAGGCGGCGCGGCCGACGACAGCCGTACCGCAGCAGCCCCGGAGACCCAGGCCTCGGGAGCCCCGGAGGCACATGCCGTCCACCTGCCCAGTGTCACCGTCGAGCGCCGCGTGGAATGGTCCGACACCGACGCGGCCGGCCACTACCACCACTCCACCGTCGTCCGCTGGGTCGAGGCGGCCGAGGCCGTGCTGCTGCGACGCCTGGGCCTGTCCCACCTCTTCGGCAGCACGCCCCGCGTCCACTTCGAGGCCGACTACCGCGCCCGTCTCTGGTTCGGCGAGGCCGTCCGTACTCAGCTGCGCGTCACCAAGGTCGGCGCGAGCTCCCTGCACTACGCCTTCACGGTCCTCGGCAAGGAAGAGGCGGAGGCCGCCACCGGCCGCATGGTCATCGCCCACTCGGCGGCCACGGCCACCGGCACCACCCCCTGGCCCGCCGACGTCCGCGAGGTCCTCACCCAAGCGGGCCCGCAGGCCCCCGAGCTCATCACCGCAACCGCAGGAGGCATCCCGTGCGCGTAGCAGTCATCGGAGGAGGGCCCGGCGGCCTGTACTTCGCGGCCCTGGCCAAACAGCTCTCCCCGCACTGGGAAATCACCGTCTGGGAACGGGGAGCGCCCGACGACACCTCCGGCTTCGGGGTCGTCTTCTCCGACGAGACCCTCGACGGCATCGCCACCGCCGACCCCGAGGTCCACGCCGCGATGTCGGCGGAGTTCGCCCGCTGGAGCGACATCGACGTCCGCTACCGGGGCCGCACCCTCACCTCCGGCGGCCACGGCTTCGCCGCCCTCGGCCGCCGTAGCCTGCTGCGGATACTCCAGGACCGCTGCGCCGCCCTCGACGTGGACGTCCGCTACCGCACCCAGGCCCCGCAGGCAGGCCGGCTCGCCGCCGAGTACGACCTGGTGGTGGCCTGCGACGGAGTCCGGTCGGCCACCCGCGCCGCGTTCGCCGACACCTTCGGCCCCGACCTCGACGAACGCACCGGCCGCTACATGTGGCTCGCCACCGACAAGGTCTTCGAGGCCTTCACCTTCATCGTCGAGGAGCGGGACTTCGGCACCCTCCAGGTGCACGCCTACCCGTACGACGACACCCGCTCCACCTTCATCGTGGAACTGGACGAGGACGCCTGGCAGCGCGCCGGCTTCGCCGAATCGGCCGGCCGCGCGTACCCGCCCGGCGACAGCGACGAGGAAGGCATCCGCCGCTGCGAGGAGATCCTCGCCGGGCACCTCGACGGCCACCGGCTGCTGCCCAACAACTCCAAGTGGCTGCGCTTCACCACCGTGCGCAACCGCACCTGGCGCCACGAGAACGTGGTCCTGCTCGGAGACGCCGCCCACACCGCCCACTTCTCCATCGGCTCCGGCACCAAGCTGGCCATGGAGGACGCCCTCGCCCTCACCGCGTGCCTGCACGAGCGTCCGGGCGACGTCCCGGGCGCGCTCGCCGCGTACGAGGACGAGCGGCGGCCCGTCGTGGAGTCCACCCAGCGGGCCGCGCAGGCCAGCCTCGAATGGTTCGAGAACGTCGACCGCTACACCGGCCAGGAGCCGCACCAGTTCGCCTTCAACCTGCTGACCCGCAGCCGCCGCGTCACCTACGACAACCTGCGCGTACGCGACGAGTCCTTCACCACGGCCGTCAACACCACCGCACCCGTCCCACCGATGTTCCGCTCCCTGCACATCGGGGGACTGCGCCTGCGCAACCGCGTCGTCGTCCCGCCCACCGCCCTCGCCACGGCCCGCGACGGGATCCCGGGCGACTTCGACCTCGTCCACCTGAGCACCCAGGCCCTCGGCGGAGCCGCCCTGGTCATCGCCGGGATGACCGCCGTCGCCGACGGCGCCCGCCCCGATCCTGGCTGTCCGGGCCTGTGGAACCACGCACAGGAGACCGCCTGGCAGCGGATCGCCGAGTTCGTCCACGGCCAGAGCGACACCTGCCTCGGCATCCAGCTCACCCACGCCGGACGCCGCGCCGCCGGATCGCCGATCGCCGCCTCCGCCCTGCCCTGGGACGAGCACGCTGCCGAGCCCCGCGAGGCCACCCGCACCGACATGGACCAGGTGGTACGGGACTTCACGGCCGCCGCCCAACGCGCCGACCGGGCGGGGTTCGACGCTCTGGAACTCCAGTACGGGCACGGACACCTGATCTCCGGCTTCCTCTCGCCGCTGACCAACCTGCGCACCGACGCGTACGGCGGCGACCTCACCGGCCGGCTGCGCTTCCCCCTGGAAGTACTGCGCGCCGTACGGGAGGTGTGGCCCGCCGAGAAGGCGCTGCTGGTACGGATCTCCGCCGCCGACTGGGCCGAGGGCGGCCTGAGCGAGGCCGACGCCGTGGGCATCGCCCGCGCCCTCGCCGGGGCGGGCGCCGACGCCCTCGACGTCTCCACCGGGGAGGTCGTCGCCCACGAACAGCCCCGCTACGGCCGCAGCTACCAGACCCCGTACGCCGACCTGATCCGCAACGCCACCGGGGTCCCGACCATCGCCGTCGGCGCCATCTCCACGTACGACGACGTCAACTCGATCATCCTGGCGGGCCGCGCCGACCTGTGCGGCGTGGGCCGCGCCCAGCTCCACGACCCGCTGTGGACCCTGCACGCGGCTGCCGCCCAGGGCTACCGCGGCCCGGCCGCGCCCTGGGCGCCGTCGTGGCGGGCCGGAAGCGTTCGACCGCCTGCCGCCCGCACCGACCGGGTGCCGCCGCGTCTGGAACTCCTGCGGCAGCCCGCCGCGCCCGTGTACCGGCGCTGGCTGCCGCGCGTCGCCGCCACGTCCCACGCCGGCTGAACGGGAACCCCCTCGTGAAGCCCCCGCCCCTGCCTGTGGCCTTCACCGTGCCACCCACCGGACCCCTGACCGCCACCCCCGAGGAGAACGCATGACCATCGAGCAGGACGACACCGCGCTGGGCCGCGCCCGGGTCTCCGACACCCCCGAACTCACCGCCTACTACGGCGAACTCGAAGCCCTGGACGCCGGCGCCCTGTGGACCGTCGCCAACGACATCGAGCCCTGGTACCCCCAGCCCAAGTCCGTTCCCGCCCTGTGGCGTTACGAGGAACTGAGGCCCCTCGTCCACAAGGCCCTCGGCCTCGTCGATGCCGACGACGCCGGCCGCCGCGTCGTCATGCTCGTCAACCCGGGGCGCAAGGACGTCAGCGCCGCCGCCGGACTCCTCTACACCGGCCTCCAGATCATGGGTCCCGGCGAGGCCATGACCGCCCACCGGCACCAGGCCGCCGCCCTGCGCTTCGTCCTTGAGGGCACCGGCGCCTGGACGATCGTCGACGGCCAGAAGCTCAAGGTCGGCCCCCGCGACTTCGCCATCACCCCGAACGGCACCTGGCACGAACACGGCAACGACGGGACCGACGCCCCGGTGATCTGGCAGGACGGCCTCGACATCCCGCTCGTCAACGCCCTCGACGCAGGGTTCTACGAGGTCCACCCCGACCTCCACCAGACCCCCGGCAAGGTGGTCAACTCCTCCGTCCTCACCTACTCCGCCGCCCTGCTCCCCTACGGCTCGGAGAAGTGGACCCGGCCCTACTCCCCGCTGCTCGCCTACCCGTGGGAGCAGACGTACGAGGCCCTGCGCGGCCTCGCCCGCGCCAGCGAGGGCTCCCCGTACGACGGAGTCATCGCGGAGTACACCAACCCGCTGACCGGCGGCCCGGTGATGCCGACCATGGGCGCCCACATGCAGCTGCTTCGCCCCGGACAGGCCACCGCTGCCCACCGGCACACCGGCTCGGTGATCTACACAGTCGCCAAGGGCCGGGGCGCCTCGGTGATCGCCGGACGGCGCTTCGAATGGACGGAAGGGGACATCTTCTGCGTCCCCTCCTGGGCCTGGCACGAGCACCACAACCTCGACCTCTCCGAGGACGCCTGCCTGTTCTCCTTCAACGACTTCCCCGTCATGCGCTCGCTCGGCTTCCACCGCGAAGAGGCGTACCCCGACCACGGCGGCCACCAGCCCGTCGCCGCCACCGCCTGACCCACGAGGAGCCCCCATGCGTCTGCTGACCTTCACCGCCGCCCCCGCCGCCCCCGCCGCCCCCGCCGGATCCGCCGCCCCCGCCGGATCCGAGCCGCGCCTGGGCGCGGAGACCGACGGACACGTCGTCGACCTCACCGCCCTCGCCGAACACGCCGGCGTCCCGCTCCCGCACGACCTGCTCGGCCTCGTCCAGGCCGGTCCCGCCGCTCTGGCCGCCGCCCGCCGACTGCTCGAAGGCGACCGCCCCGCCCACGCCGTCCACCGCACCGAGGACGTCCGCCTCGCCGCGCCCCTGCGCCCCGGCAAGATCATCGGAGTCGGGCTCAACTACGTCGAGCACGTCGAGGAGTCCAGCCGCAGCCTCGACACCCACAAGGAACTCCCGCCCCGCCCCGTGCTGTTCAGCAAGCCCGCCACCGCGGTCACCGGCCCCGGCGCACCCGTCCTGCACAACGCCGACCTCACCACCCAGCTGGACTGGGAGTGCGAACTCGCCGTCGTCATCGGCCGCACCGCGTACCGGGTGAGCGAGGAGGACGCGTACGCGCACGTCTTCGGCTTCAGCATCGTCAACGACATCAGCGCCCGCGACCAGCGACGCTCCGGCCAGTGGTTCTTCTCCAAGGGGCAGGACTCCTACGCACCCTTCGGGCCGGTCGTCGTCACCGCCGACGAGATCCCCGACCCGATGGACCTCGACCTCTCGCTGCGCGTCAACGGGGTCACCAAGCAGAAGTCCAACACCCGGCACATGCTCTTCCCCATCGCCCGCCTGATCGCCGACATCAGCTCCGGCATGACCCTGGAACCCGGCGACGTCATCGCGACGGGTTCGCCCTCCGGCGTCGGAGCCGGCATGGTCCCGCCCGAGTTCCTCGTGCCCGGCGACACCGTGGAGGCCACGGTCGAACTGATCGGCACCCTCACCAACCCCGTCGTCGACGCCCGCTGAACCCCGCAGCCCGAGAACGGCGGAACGAACACCGGACGGGCGGGCTGTTGCATGCCCAGTACATCCTCATGGGGGATGACCCCCATGAGGATCACCCTTCCCCTCGGTTGTCGTGCCCACCACCAAGGTCGATCTGTGGTCCCGGCTCCACGAGGCTCTTCTCGCCCGGCTCAGCAGCGAGGATGCCCGCACTTCTCCCGGGCTGTGGTCGCCGCGGCTCCCGCACCCGGGCCTCAGGGCGCCAGCACGTCCAGTTCCTCCAGTGCGCCGATGGTGATCTCGCGGGTCAGTTCCTCGGCCCGTACGGCGTCCCGCTCCCTCACCGCTTCGGCGACCTTGACGTGCAGGGTGACCGCCGCCGGGTCGGGCTCCTCGAACATCACCTGATGGTGGGTGCGGCCGGTGAGCACCTCGGCGACCACGTCGCCGAGACGGGCGAACATCTCGTTGCCGGATGCCCTGAGGATCGTCCGGTGGAACTCGATGTCGTGCAGGAGATAGCCCTCCAGCCGCTGACCACGGGAGTTGGCGACCATGCCGATGGCGCACTCGGTGAGGGCCGCACACTGCTCGGCGGTGGCGTTGCGGGCGGCGAGGCCCGCGGCTGTGGGCTCGACTGCAGAGCGCAGCACAGTGAGGGAACGCAGCTGGCGGGGCCGGTCGGCGCCGGCCAGGCGCCAGCGGATGACCTGCGGGTCGTAGACGTTCCACTCCTCGGCGGGCAGCACGGTCACGCCGACACGGCGCCGTGACTCCACCAGGTGCATGGACTCCAGAACCCGCACCGCTTCGCGCATGACGGAACGGGACACCTCGAACTCCTGGGACAGCTCGTCCGTCCGCAGGACACTCCCCGGCAGGTACTCGCCTCCGGTGATGGCGGGCCCGAGGCTTTCCAGTACGCGAGCGTGCAGCCCTCGGGTCTGTGGAGTCATGGCGTAAGCCTACGAGGCACCCCCGGCCGCAATAAGTCTGACTTTTAAGTCACAGACTCTTGAATTCTTCTGACCTAATGGGTTTCAGTGGCGTGACGCACGACCGGCCGCCGTGCGAGATGTCAATGAAGACAGCGAGGCAGCAATGCACACCCCCCACGTCGTCGTAGTCATGGGCGTGGCAGGAACCGGCAAGACCACGATCGGCCCCCTGCTCGCAGCACAGCTCGGCGTTCCCTATGCCGAGGGCGACGACTTCCACCCCCAGGCGAACATCGCCAAAATGTCGGCGGGCACCCCGCTGACCGACGACGACCGGTGGCCGTGGCTCGACGCCATCGGCTCCTGGGCCCACGGCAGAGCCGGACTCGGTGGCGTCGCCAGCAGCTCGGCGCTGAAGCGGAGCTACCGCGACCGGCTTCGGTCCGCCGCTCCGGGCATCGTCTTCGTCCATCTGACCGGCTCGCGCGAGCTGATCGAGGGACGGATGTCGCAGCGCCAGGGGCACTTCATGCCGACCGCGCTGCTCGACTCGCAGTTCGCCACGCTCCAGCCGCTCGGCCCGGACGAGGCGGGCGTCGACGTCGACGTCGCAGGCAGCCCCGAGGACATCACCGAGCGGGCCGTCGCGGCTCTGCGCGCCCTCGGCCCGGCGGCGGACGGCAGCGCTCAGCCCCCGCAGCCGTCGCAGTGACCCCCGCGCCGCCCCGCAGGCGGCGCACCCCCGACGCGTACGCGCACTACCACGCGGACGCGTCCCCACCCCCGTAACCACCTCTCCTGCAAGGGAAACACCGTGACTAGTCTCAACGTCGAGACGCTGGCAGCGGGCGCCGTAGAGCCGATCACCTCGGCGGGCCACGCCCAGCTCGGGATTGCCGTCCTGGCAGGCATCGCCGTCATCGTCCTGCTCATCACGAAGTTCAAGGTGCACGCGTTCCTGGCACTGACCATCGGGTCGCTCGCGCTCGGCGCCTTCGCGGGCGCCCCGCTCGACAAGGCCATCACCAGCTTCACCGCCGGGCTCGGCTCGACGGTCGCGGGCGTCGGTGTACTGATCGCACTCGGCGCGATCCTCGGCAAACTCCTCGCGGATTCCGGAGGCGCCGACCAGATCGTCGATACGATCCTGGCCAAGGCGGGCGGGCGGTCCATGCCCTGGGCGATGGTGCTGATCGCCAGCGTCATCGGGCTGCCGCTGTTCTTCGAGGTCGGCATCGTGCTGCTGATCCCGGTCGTGCTGATGGTCGCCAAGCGCGGCAACTACTCGCTGATGCGCATCGGCATCCCCGCCCTCGCCGGTCTCTCCGTGATGCACGGCCTGATCCCGCCGCACCCCGGCCCGCTCGTCGCCATCGACGCGGTCGGCGCCAACCTCGGCGTCACACTCGCTCTCGGCGTGCTCGTCGCGATCCCGACCGTGATCATCGCCGGCCCACTGTTCTCCAAGGTCGCGGCCCGCTGGGTGGACATCCCGGTACCCGAGACGATGGTGCCGCGGCGCCCGTCCGAGGAACTGGACGAATCCACCGGTGAGCCGGGCAAGACAGCCACCAGGCTCCCCAGCTTCGGCGCAACCATCGCCACCGTGCTCCTTCCCGTGGTCCTGATGCTGGCGAAGGCCCTCGTCGACATCGTCGTGGACAACCCCGACCACACAGTGCAGCGCGTCTTCGACGTCATCGGCTCGCCGCTGATCGCCCTGCTCGCCGCCGTCATCGTCGGCATGTTCACGCTGGGCCGCGCCGCCGGATTCTCCAAGGGCAAGATCACCTCAACCGTCGAGAAGTCGCTCGCCCCGATCGCGGGGATCCTCCTGATCGTCGGCGCGGGAGGCGGCTTCAAGCAGACCCTCATCGACTCCGGTGTCGGCCAGATGGTCCTGCAGATCTCCGAGGACTGGTCGATCCCCGCCCTCCTGCTCGCCTGGCTGATCGCCGTCGTCATCCGCCTGGCCACCGGCTCGGCCACTGTCGCGACGGTATCCGCCGCCGGCCTGGTCGCGCCGCTCGCAGCCAACATGTCGACCACACACGCCGCCCTGCTCGTCCTCGCGATCGGCGCCGGCTCGCTCTTCTTCAGCCATGTCAATGACGCGGGCTTCTGGCTGGTCAAGGAGTACTTCGGCATGAACGTCGGCCAGACCATCAAGACCTGGTCGGTCATGGAGACCATCATCTCGGTCGTCGCAGGCGCACTTGTCCTGCTGCTCTCACTGGTGCTCTAAAGTCCCGTAGCCGATCCCCTCCTCGATCAGCGCCGCCCGCTGCTGATCCGACATCC
Organism: Streptomyces sp. NPDC048442; assembly: GCF_040651475.1. Taxonomy (NCBI): domain Bacteria; kingdom Bacillati; phylum Actinomycetota; class Actinomycetes; order Kitasatosporales; family Streptomycetaceae; genus Streptomyces; species Streptomyces sp. NPDC048442. Next base: position 19,642 of record NZ_JBEZKB010000028.1, on the reverse strand, counting down.
ACGCGAACACCTTGCTCACCGCGCGGACGGCGTCGTACCACCCCCGCTGGTAGTACTTCGCCTTCCCCACGGGGCTTGGGTCGTCCGTCGTCGACGGTGGTGCGCGAGGTGATGCGTAATAACGGTCCATCTGCTTACCGTGCCGACGTTGCTCACCGTGCGGAGGGGTACCGTGCCCGCCGGCGTGGCCAGCCTGCTGCACCTGTTGTTCCTGAGCGGGGGTCGTCGTCACTGTCTTAGGGGTTCTGGCACAGATCTTGGGGAGCCATCGAGGAGCGTCCCCCTGTGTTCGATTGCGAGAGGAAGGCAACTTGCACACCGCGTACGCCTTGTCGTCTGGCGACTAAAATATTGACGCTCCGTCAGGTCTTGAACAAGTTCGTCGAGGCGAGCCGCAATCGGTGACGGTACTGGTCATGCAGACCGATGCATCGTTCTGGGACACGCTGGTGTTCGACGGGATCGACAACGTAGACGTCGAGGCGGTGACCGCCGCGTTCGGCACGGTCGATGTGGTGGCGAGAAGCCGCGCGGATGGGGCGAACTGCCCGGACTGCGGCGGGTTCTCCGCCCGGGTGCATGACTGCTATCAGCGCAGGCTGAAGGACCTCCCGCTTGGGGGACAGACTGTCGTGATCCTGTTGACGGTCCGGCGCTTCATCTGCGACGCGTCGCCCTGTCAGCGCCGTACGTTCGCCGAACCCTTCACCCAGTTGACCGCCCCGTACGCGCGGTTCACGACCCGGATGAACCAGGCTCTGGAACAGATTGGGCTCGCTCTTGCTGGCCGGGCCGGTTCCCGACTGTCCGGCAAGTTGGGCCTGGAGGCGAGCCGGATGACGATGCTGCGCCGAGTCATGGCTTTGCCTGATCCGCAGTTCAGCACGCCGCGGGTTCTGGGTGAGGACGACTTCGCGATCCGCCGGGGCCAGACGTACTCAACGGTCTTGACCTGCGAGGAATCCCACCATCTGGTCGATGTGCTCCCGACACGCGAAGCGGGGCCGCTGGCCTCGTGGCTAACCGGTCACCCAGGCGTGGAGATCATCTGCCGTGACCGGGCGGGCGCCTACGCCGAGGATGCCCGGCGCGGCGCACCCGATGCCCTCCAAGTCGCAGACAGGTTCCATTTGTGGCAAGCCCTCGGCCGGGCCGTGGAGACCTGCGTCGCCGCCCACCGCGCGTGCCTGCGCACACCGGCACCAGCCAGTCCATCGAACACCGATACGCCACCAGACGGCCCCGGACTTGCCAGCCCGGAGCCTGTCGGCCGACGAGCCCAGCGCAAGAAGGCCGCGCACGCTCTGGCCCACGAACTGCTCGCGCAAGGACACTCACGCCGGGCGATCGCCCGCCACGTGGGCTGGGGCCTCAACACCGTGTTGCGATACGCGCAGGCAGCGCACTGGCAGGAGACCTTCCGTGAAATGCGGCCCCGGCCCAGCAAGCTGGACCCCTACAAGCCGTACCTGGAGCAGCGGTTCGCCGCGGGAAGTACAAGCGTCACCCACCTCCACCAAGAGCTCCTCACCGAGAACGCCCCTGTCACCTACCAGATGGTCCGCGCCTACGTGGCCACCCTGCGTGCAGCTCCACCGGACGCGCCGCCTCGGCCGCCGACGGTGCGGCTGGTGACCGGCTGGCTCACCCCGCCACCCCTAACGAGGAAGAACGCGCCGCGCTGAAGGACGTCCTGGCCCGTTGTCCCAAACTCCATACTGCCGCCGAGCATGTCCGCAGCTTCGGTGAGATCCTCACCAACCGCCTCGGGCTCTGGCCCCAGGTTTTGTGGTGCATGCACGCCGAGTAACAGCTGAGGTCGTGTGGGTAGCTCGGTAAGTTGCCTGAAAACGAGCGGTGACCTGTGCGGTGTGGCTGACAGTTCGGGGCCGTGGATGAACTCGTGCTCCAGGTGAAGGAGCTGTTGCTGCCGTCCGTCGGCGACGTCATCGTGCTGTCGGTGGCCGTGAACATCGCGATAGTGCGCGTTGACGTGCGTTGCACTGCGGCGGGTGCCGTGTGTCCGGGGTGCGGGACGTGGTCGAGCCGTGTTCACGGCTCCTACCTGCGGTTTCCTGCTGATGTTCCCAGCGCCGGGCGAAGTGTCTTACTACGGTTAAGAGTCCGCCGGTTCACCTGCCAGGAGGCCGCGTGCAAGCGGCGGACCTTCGTGGAGCAGGTTGCCGGGCCGACGCGTCGGCCCGGTCAGCGCACCGAGCGGCTGCGGTCCGTGCTGGCCGCGGTCGGTCTGGCGCACGCGGGCCGGGCGGGTGCTCACCTGACCGGTGTCCTCGGGGTGCCGGTCAGTCGCAGCACGGTGTTGCGGCTGGTCGACGCGCTGCCCGAGCAGGACGTTCCGGCGCCGCGAGTGGTCGGTGTCGATGAGTACGACACCCTCAAGGGCCGCCACTACGGCACCGTCCTCGTGGACGTCGAGACTCATCGTCCCGTCGATCTGTTGCCTGACCGGGAGGCGACGAGCCTGGCCGCGTGGCTGGCTCAGCGGCCTGGAATCGAGGTCGTCTGCCGGGACCGGGTGCCGTTCTTCGCCGAGGGCGCCAGCGCCGGGGCACCCCAGGCCGTCCAGGTCGCCGACCGCTGGCACTTGTGGCACAACCTCAGCGAAGCCGCGGAGCGAAGCGTCGCCCAGCACCGCCGCTGCCTGCGAGTTCTTGTCCCAGAAGCGCCCGAGGACGAGGCGGGACCCGGTCCGGAGGAGGAGTCGGCAGACTCGTCCTGGCCGACTGGTCACCGCTTCGCCGACCGGACCCGGGCCCGGTACGCCACCATCCATGCCCTGCTGGAAGCTGGCCGCAGCCGCCGTTCGATCCAGCGTCAGCTCGGTATGACCTGGCGAACCGTCCAACGCTTCGCTGACGCTGCGACGCCGGAGGAGCTGTTCACCGGACAGTGGCAGAACCGGTCCTCCGTCCTCGACGAGTACAAGACCTACCTTGATGAGCGCTGGAACAAGGGCTGCACCAACGCCTGGAAGCTCTGGGAGGAGATCGTCCCCCTCGGCTACAAAGGCAGCTACCAGCGCGTTCGCGCCTACCTACGCAAGAAGCGCACCTCGCCACGACCCGTGACCGCGCGCCCGCCCTCGCCCCGAACCGTCGCCGGATGGGTTCTGCGACGCCCGGAATCCCTCACCGAAACCGAACAGCTCCAGCTCAAGAACGTCCGGGCCAACTGCCCCGAAATCGAGGCCCTCACCCGGCACGTCCGCTCCTTCGCGATCATGCTCACCGAGCGCCAGGGCCAGCACCTGCCGGACTGGCTCGACGCAGTCAGACAAGACGACCTTCCCAGCCTCCACACCCTCGCCAACGGCATCGACCGCGACCGCGACGCCGTCACCGCCGGCCTCACACTGCCCTGGAGCTCAGGCGTCGTAGAAGGCCATGCCAACCGGATCAAAATGCTCAAGCGGCAGATGTTCGGCCGCGCCGGCTTCAAGCTGCTGCGCAAGCGGGTACTACTCGCCTGACCCGACGAAGTAGGTTCCGCTACTTCAGGAGCCGGAAGCCGGGTTGTTGGACCCAAGCTCTGAGAAATTCCGCCGAGCCGTACGCGGCATGCCATGGATCGGTCATAGTTGCGACGATGCCCGGAAGGCCGGCGACGATCGGCACTTGATCTTCCAGCAGTTCGGCGTTGGCGACGCCGCCGATCACGTCCATGACGGCAGCTGTCAGCAAGGCTGTGACGACGTGGTCCACTGGGCGGTTGCAGAACGCGATGACATCGACAGCGTAGGTCGGGGTGAGGCCGATGAGGGGTTCCTGGTCGACTTCGTCAGCGTGCTCGGCCTCGAAGATGGCCTCGTCGCCGATACCGGGCCCCATGAGAGAGACCAGCACGGGCCGACACCCGTCGACACCCCCGGTCTCCGTGATGCCGAGGCTCTCCGCGTGGATGTTCAGGTCGTACTCGCCGAGCCGCTTCTCCTCAAAACGGGTCGAGGAACGACCCAGAAACTCGTGGAGTCGTTGAATTGCGGCTTGGGGGACCGCCTCCGCCAACTCAATCACCAACACCGGGCCGCTCATGCCTCGGAGCCTAGACAGCTAGGACGGCCATCCCAAACCGATTACTCAGCGTGCTCGGTCCGCAAAAGCTGTGCCAGAGCCTATGCCGTATTCATGGGAACGGGGCAGCGTGCCGGTGATTTTCACCGGGCCGGGGAGCAAAGGCGCCTGACGGCGGGCCAGTTATTCGAACAGGGCGGCCGGTCGGATGCGGAGATCGCGCGCCTCCTGGGAGTGAGTGTGCAGACGGTGCACAACTGGCACCACGCCTGGAGCGAGGGCGGCCCGAAGGCCCTGCTCGGGCACGGCATCGCCGGCGCGCAATGCGCCCTGGACGACACTCGGCGTCAGGAACTGAGGGAACTGCTGCGGCGTGGCGCCAAGGACTACGGCTTCGCGACCGACGGGTGGACCCTGGCACGGGTCCGCCGCGTGATCATCGAACAGTTCTCGGTGGTCTACGGCTCACTGTCGGTGGTCAGCCGACTGCTGCACCGGATGGGCTTCGCCCCGCAGTAACCCGCCCGCCAGGCCACCGATCATGATGTGGACACCGTCCAGGAGTGGGTGGACATCCAGTGGCCGGAGATCGAAAAAAGGGGGGTTCCGACGCCTGGACCTGCTTCCAGGGCGAGGCCGGAGCCTCGCTGACCGGCGCCGTTGTCCGCACCTGGGCACCGGCCGGGCAGACCCCGGTGCTGACCGTGTTCAAAGGCCGTCGGCCCAAGGTGTCGATGGCCGCCCTGGTCTGCTACCGCCCCGGCGGGACTCCGAGACTGATCTACCGGATCGGCACCGGCTGGTACCGCGACCTGATCCCTCTGCTCGACCAGGCTCACCAGGCCCTCGGCGCCCCGATGGTGCTGATCTGGGACAACCTCGCCGGGCACCACAGCCACTGGATGCGACGCTCGGTCTAGGGGCGTGTCTGGCTGACCGTTCACTATCTGCCCGCTTACGCTCCCGGCCTCAACCCCGTCGAGCAGGTGTGGTCCCACCTCAAACGCACCGCCCTGGCCAACCTCGCCGCCCTCACCCTCGACGAACTCACCCACGCTGTTCGAACAGGACTCCGCGGAATCCAGCACCGACCGGCCCTGCGGTCCGCATTCCTCGCCCACACCGGACTCGAAATCCACCCAGCACCAACCTGATCAGCAAAGCTCAGTGAGGACTCGCAGCACACATTGGTCAGCGTTCCGGTGATGAGGACGGTGTCGATGCCGCGTTCGGCCAGGGGGTCGGGAAGCGGACAGCGGCTGGGGAAGAATGCGCTGTAGGCGGATTTCTCGGCCACCAAGTCCTGGTGGCGGGTGTCGAGAGCCGACAACGGCCGTGAGCGGGGAGGGGCCGGCACCGCCGGAGGCCGCGCAGACCGAGGTCCCATATACGAAAGGAGAACGGGGCCTCGACCATCCCGAGACCCCGCCAGAATTCACGCTATCTATCCCTGTGGGTCGATGAGCGCTATGTCCTCTTCCCTGAATACCACTACTTGTTGATACCTTTCCAGCATCACACCGTAGTAGCGTTGTTCATCTGCTCCCTCAGGTTCACTGATACGATCTCGCCAAGATCCCCTGGATGTACATCAGGAATTGGTGACACCAGGATCCGAACTTTCGAATTAAAGCCGTATCGATCGTCCACCTCTGATACTCCTCTCTTAATTCCGATGCTGATCTACCGATGAGTTATCTCACCGTCCAGTGAAACGTTGAGATGTCTCGCATCCCTACTCAGCCATCCCACTTTCGCCTTACCTGTCTTACTCAACTGGACATCCCACTCGAAAGCCTGCCCCTCGGTCCTGGATGGACCCCTTGTCCATTCATTGCCGAAGCGGTCAATGTAACCCTTGCTTGGCCCGCGCAAGAGTCCAGAATTAACCGAAGTGTTTTTGGGGGATCCACCACGCCATGAACGGCATCGCCCACCTCCACAATTTCGCCCTCGCCGGGTAGACGAGCGAACAGGCCAACGGGCGACCTCACCCATACCCACTTGGAGATCGGTTACGGGACAATCCTTAGGCAAGCGACAAATCGATCTGGGGGCCTGAGCCTCGCAGGCTGAAGTTCAGGCCCCCAGGCTTTAAGTACAAAGGAGACAAGTGAGCCACACTACTGCCGCGCCTTCGGTCATCATTGACCAACTGGTTCCGGAGCTCACTGAATGGCAGCGGAACGCTGTTCGACTACATCCTCGCCAAGGCTCCCCTTCGGCCCAGGCCAGCCACATAGGAGGGACGGTGGCTCGCCCCCCGGAGAGCTCATGGCCAGCATGCGACCAGCACTCTGTGAGCTCAGGAGGCGAACGAGAGCGGATTCCCATGATCGTCGTTGGTCAATTCCTCAGAACTGATTTCCCCGAGATCCCGTATCCGCAGAAAATGGATACGCTACAAGTTTTCTGGTGCCCGAAAGATCATTTCTTCGAGTACCCGAATGATCTAGAGTTCGTAGGTCCAAACGTAGTTCTGGAATGGGTTTCCTGGAAGTCCCTTAAAGACTTCAAATTACCACCCCTAAATCCCAATTTCCCACCCGAAGTAGAGTACCTAGTCGAGCCATGCACTGTATCTCCTGAGCAAATTATTGAATATCCGAACCTTTCGGAACTTCCGGTTGAGATCAGGGATTCGGTAGAGGATCGCCTACGCGAGGCCGGTGTTGAGGAATATGAGTGTGAGCTTTCAATTTCGTCTGGATGGAAAATTGGAGGCTGGGCAAGTTGGCATCTGACCGACTTCCAATCCATTGAATGTCTCGACTGCGGAGATGCCATGGCGCTGCTGCTCAAGGCAGACAGTAGCGAGTGGGATGGTGAGGGTGAACGTTGGCACCCTCTGGAGGATAGGGGGTTGTCGGAGGAAGAGTTTGAAAATGCATATGCTCCCACGAAAGCTGTCCTAGGGAGGCACGGGGAACTAAGGGTTTTTGTGTGCCGCGCGAACATTCAGCATCGAATTATTCTGAATTCCCAATGAGTGAGCTCTTTCAGGGTCGCCACTGATGAGGTGACGGCGCGGCTGGCCGCAACGCACGAGGCACCCGTGCCGTTGAGGGAGGTGTTCGAAGTCTCCACTCATTAGCGTCGATCATTCGTGTCGGCCCATCAGTTCAACTGGTGGGCCGTTTCGACCTGTTCAGCTGATGATGGGCATCGCGAGGACCCGGCTGTCGTGTCGGGTGGGCGCCGGATTCCACGGGCCCGATGGGTTTTCAGGCTCGCTGGGGCGGGGAACGCTGCTGGTCAGTCGGGGTTCGGCAGGACATGGAGCCGTGCCAGGGCATCGGTGATGATGTGTGTCCAGGGCCAGTGCCGAGTGAGGCGGAGCGAGGTATGCAGCCGCCCCACCCACCACGAACTCGGCAAAAGCAGTTGGTTCGGCTCCCACGGATCAGCCGTGGCAGCCGTTCTTGTCTGCGTCGATCCAGTGCCTGAACTTGGCCCGCTCGTGCCCGGTGCGTGATTCGTCCGCGACCAGCATCTCGGCCAACGCCTTCTGCAGCGGCATCGTCAGGACGTCCCCGCGCTCGCCCCACGGCCCGGGCGCGGGACATGAGTACCACGCACGTACGACACGGTCCTGCGCCCGGCCCCGGCCGTTGGCCGGCGGCGGACGACCAAGTCCCCGGCGCTGCCACCCCGTCCCGCGCGATGCATGAGTTCAGATTCCTGCAATCGGTGGGACAGTGGCGGGTATGTGCGGCCGTTATGCCTCCATTCGAACCCCGGAAGACCTCACCGGCCTGTTCGGCGTGACCGACTGGCGCCCCGAGGAGACCCTCGCTCCCAGCTGGAATGTCGCCCCCACCGACCCCGTGTACGCCGTCCTGGAGCGGCCGGTCCGCGACGACGGGGACGCAGACGGCACGGTGCGGCGTGAACTGCGGGCGCTGCGGTGGGGACTGGTGCCGTCCTGGGCGAAGGATCCGAAGACCGGCGCCCGGATGATCAATGCCCGCGTCGAGACCGTGCACGAGAAACCCGCCTACCGGCGCGCCTTCGCGAAGCGCCGCTGCCTGCTGCCCGCCGACGGCTTCTACGAGTGGGACGCCGTCACCGACGAGACGACCGGCAAGACCCGCAAACAGCCCTACTTCATCCGCCCCGACGACGGCCAGATCATGGCCCTGGCCGGCCTGTACGAGTTCTGGCGCAACCCCGACACCACGGCAGAGGAGGACCCCGACGCCTGGTTGATGACCTGCACGATCATCACCACCGAGGCCACCGACGAAGCCGGCCGCGTCCACCCTCGCATGCCCCTCGCCCTCGCCCCCGAGCACTACGACACCTGGCTCGACCCCCACCACCAGGACGCCGAGGACCTGCGCGCGCTCCTGAGCCGGCCCGCAGGCGGCCGCCTCGACACCCGCCAGGTCTCCACGGCCGTGAACAACGTCCGCAACAACGGGCCCCAGCTCCTCAACCGGCCGGGTGACACCACGCCCTGAGCTGTCCTGCTGCCGCCCCGCCCCGGGCCGTTGGTATGGGGCGAGCCTAGTGATTCATCAGGGCGTCAGGCGTGTGCGGCGGGCGGGCGGATCCGGGTGATGATGACAGCGCCGTCCTGACCGGCTGTTGCCGCGGACGCCGGCCTGCCCTCACCGGCTTCCGAGCCGCTTTGTGGTGAACGGTCGGGACGCTTGCGGCGCCGCTACGGTGGAGCTCCGCCAGCCGTGCGAGAAAGGGCGCCATGTTCTCCACCCCGTCACCGGCCGACTATGCGGCGCTGTCGCTTGAGTTCCGTCGCGGGCACGGGCTCCTGGACCCTGCCGCGGAGGGTGTCCAGACCTGGCAGATCCGTATGCGGGTGGGGGAGCAGCCCGTGGGGAGCCTGCGCGCCACCCGCGGCCTGTACTGGAACGCGGGAAACCTCCACGCACGACTGGGCGATGAAGGGGCGTTCCTCGCGCAGGCGGCTTCCCAGCTGCTGAATCCGGATGGTTACTTCAGTCAGCAGCTGGAAGCTCGGCGTACCGCGTCTATACGGGTGCGGGGCAGCGCTCGGGCAGGCTCCGGGGGAGTGGGGGTGCGAGGTCGAGGAGGGCCCAGCGGCGCCGGCCGTCCTGTGCGCTCTCGGTCCCGCAGTCGATCCCGCCTTGCCGGGCGATCGCGCTCAACAGAGCGCGGTCGTCGGGGCGTTCGGTGTGGGGGACGCTGCTGAGGACGAGGACGAGGACGAGGACGAGGACCAGGGCGTGGTCCTGGTGGTCGGTGAGGTGCACGCTCAGGTGGTCCCCGCCGTCGTCCACGGCGGCCGTCACCAGCAGCTTGACGACCGCGCCGACCGTGTCAGTGTCGAAGCGGTGCCCCCAGGCATGCAGCGCTTCCACGACGCGTTTGGCCGCGCTGTTCGGGCTCCACGGGCGGGACTCCAGGGGCCAGTTGTGGCCGCGCCGGTCCGCGATCCGGGTACGCATCCCCGGTGTGGTTGTCTTCTTCTGCGGCGGGTCCGGGGGAGGCGCGGGCCGCGTGGGCGACGGCTCGGTCCTCGGGGGATAGGTGGGGCGGTGCGGTGTTTCCACAGGTGCCGCCCGCGTACGGACATGGGCCTGCGCACAGGGTAGGTGGCTCCTTAGACAGTGTCCTATGTGGTCAGTCGGACGAGGCGTTTGTAGCAACAGATTGCTGCGGCGAGCCCGGGAAAGGCCAGGTAGTTCGGGGGTTGGCGCTCGTAGCGTGGGCTGAGCCGGCGGTAGCCGGTCAGCCACGACATGGTCCGCTCGATCACCCACCTGCGGCGTCCCAACCGTTCGCTGGACTCGACGCCTCTGCGTGCGATGCGGACGCCGATGTGCTTGCCCCATAACCATTTCCGCAGATGGGGGACATCGCACGCCTTGTCCGCGTGCAGCCGGGTTGGTTTGAAGTAGCGGCCGCGGCAGGGGTCGTGTCTCGTTTGGTGGCCCTCAACCATGGGCTTCAGTGCGAGGCTGTCGTGGACGTTCGCGGCGGAGAGGCCGACGACCAGGGGCAGTCCGTTCGCGTCCGACAGGACGTGCATCGTGGAACCCGGCTTACCCCGGTCCACGGGACTCGGACCTGTGTGCTCGCCCCCTTTTTAGCCCGCACGTGCGCGGAGTCCAGAACGACGCGCGAGACATCGACGAGGCCGGCGTCGTCGAGGCGGTGCACCACCTCTTCGTGGAGGCGGCCCCAGACACCGGCTCTCGACCAGATCATGAACCGACGATGCACCGTCGACTTCGACACCCCGAAACACGGCGGCAGGGCCCGCCACGAACACCCACTGACCAGCACATACACGATCGCCGCGAACAACGTCTCATCAGGCGTGTCCTGCGTGCCGCCACCTCGAAGGCGGAATGAGAGGTCTCACTATCTCCCACAGCCCGTCCGGAACAATCCAACTCCACGTCCCCTGACCCATGTTGGACAGCTCTACCCAGCTTTACCACATAGGACACCGTCTAAGAGTTCCTGTGCAGGGTGTGCGGGCGGACGCGTGTGCTGTCTTTTATGACGCGTGTGCCTGCTTCGTCTGCGGGCCCGCTCCCGGAACACGGTCGGCGCATCCGGGCTCATGACGTGCTCTTCCTGGTCGCCGTCCCTGCGGCCCACCGCATCCCCAACGTGTCGAGCTCGGTCCACCGTTCGTTGCTGAGCTTGTCGGCTCGCTTGCGTACGTTCGCGACCCACAGCCCCAGCTTCACGGTGCTCTCAGCGCCCGCCTGAGCATCTCCCGCATGCTCGCCTCCACCTGTGCTCGTCAGCAAATTGCTATGAGTGCGTGTGCGTGGCTCGCTGGCCTGTGAGCTGCAGAGGGTTGGGGTGTGTCCGCCTCTTCTGATCTGGCTCTCATTCGGAGCGGCAGAATCGCTGGGCGGTGGCGTGGGGGTCGGCAAGAGAACGAGCCTGCAGTTTCCTGAAGCAAACGATCATGGTGAAGCAGGCGTTTGAAATCAGCCAGACTTGATTTGGGCGCCTCTCGCACTACGTGGCGGAAGGGCTGGTTCCTTCGGGAGATTTTACTGTATTCCCTTCTGAAGCGGAGGGGCTTATTTCCGCGCGCATGTGCTCGATTTTTCGGGGGAAGAGGGCCCGTGCTGTGGGGGAAGTGTGTGAGCGTGTGCGTCTCCGGTGACCAGTGGGGTCGCCGGTAACTGACTTTCCGTGGGGGGAAGTTGATGCAGAAGCATGCCCATGTACGGGCGAGACGCACGCTGATCGTCGCTCTGGGAGTACTGGCGCTGGGGGCCGGTGTACTGCCGGCCGCGACGGCCGATCCGGTGAAGCCGCCACCGGTGCCATCCTCCTCGGTGTGGGGCAAGGGCACGGCGAAGCTGCCCGTCCCGCCGGTGAAGACGGGCTCGACGAAGCCGGTCGCACCGGTGAAGGAGGCCGCCCCGTCGAAGGCGCGTGCCGACTGGCGGGCGGCGCAGAAGCAGCGTGCGCGTACCTCGCAGAAGGCCCGCCTCGCGGCCCCTGCCGCACCGCTGGCGGCGGAGGTGCCCAAGGGCCAGGGGGCGGTGCCGTGGCACAGGATCTCGGACTTCCGGATAACCGACTCCCTGGTCGCCAGGGTCAACTACTCGACCGGCAACCTGATGCTCGCGGGCACCGACTTCGACGTCCCGGGCGTCGGCCAGTCCCTGCAGCTGACCCGGACGTACAACTCGATGGACGCCCCGTGGGGCAAGGTCTCGCAGCGATGGTGGCAGGGATACGAGCGGTACGCGCAGATCACGGATACGGAGTTCGTCCACTACGACGCGACGGGCGCCTCGGTCCGGTTCACGAAGAAGGCGGACGGGACGTTCGCGACTCCGGCCGGGTACTCGAAGGACCTGAAAGCCAACGGGGACGGCACCTACACCCTGACCGACCGCAAGTCCGGTGCCAAGGACACCTACAACGCGGGCGGCACCCTCACCAAGGTCACCGACCGCAACAACGGCACGATCACGGTCACGCAGCACGACGAGGGCACGGAGCACAAGGGCTTCAAGCTGACCGAGACCCGCTCGGGCCGCTCCATCGACCTGGTGAAGACGGACGCCTCGCAGTGGCAGGCCAAGGATCACACCGGCCGCACCGCACTCTTCGACCTCAACCCCGCCGGTGACCTCGCCAAGACCACCGACACCGACGGCAGGGCCACCGTCTTCGACTACGACTCCTCCCGCCGCCTGACGAAGATCACCACCCCGCAGGGGCGCGTCACGGTCTTCACCTACGACGCCCAGAACCGCGTCACCTCCATGCTGCGGGCCACCGACTTCAAGGACACCAGCCCCACCGGCCCCACCTACACGTACACCTACGAGACGAACAAGACGAAGGTCACCGACCCTGAAGCCCACACCACCACCTACGAGCTCAACACCGACGGCGGCGTCACCAAGACCATCGACCCGCTCGGCCACTCCCGCTCGACGTCCTACGACGCGAACCACAACGTCAAGACGGCCACCGACGCGATGGGCGTGGGAACCACGCCCGGCAACGAGACGGCCTACGGGTGGGACGCCCGCAACAACCCCACCTCCGCCAAGCTCCCCACCGGGGCCACCGCCACGGTCGCGGGCTGGGCGACGAAGTCGGGCATCGACGTCCCCGGCAACCAGGAAACCCCCGACGGCGAGAAGACCACCTTCACCTACGACACGGCAGGCAACACCGAATCGGTGGCGGTCGCCGGCGCGGGCGGCGGCACGGAGAAGTACACGTACAACAAGGCCACGGCGACCTGCGGCGGTTTCGAGGGCCAGCGGTGCACGGTGACCGACGCCCGCGGCAAGGTGACAAATTTCCAGTACGACGCCGAGGGCAACCTCAAGGAGGTCACCCCGCCCGCCCCGCTCGGCAAGACCACCTACACCTACGACGCGGTGGGCCGCGTCGAGACGTCCACCGACGGACGCGGCATCAAGGCGGTCTACACCTACGACAACCGCGACCGCATCCGAGAAGTCTCCTCCACCTCCACCACCGTCACCTACGTCTACGACGGCGACGGCAACCTCTCCCAGCGCACCGACGACGGCGGACTCATCACGTACCAGTTCGACCCGCTCTCCCGCGAAACGGTCCGCACCCTCCAGGACGGCTCCCAGGCCGTGCTGACCTACACCCCCGCCGGCAACGTCGACACCTACACCGACCCCGCCGGCCTGACCGACTACACCTACGACGACGCCAACCGCCTCAAGACGCTCAAGGACCCGGCAGGCAGAGTCACGTCCTACGACTACAACGCCAACGACAAGCGCACCAAGACCACCTACCCCGGCGGCACCGTCCAGGAAGTCACGCCGGACAAGTCCGGCCGCCCCACTCTGATCAAGGCAACCTCCCCCAAGGGGACGCTGACCAACACGGCGTACACCTACGCCTACGTCTCCGGCACGGCGACCAAGGACGGCACGAAGATCCGCACCACCACCGACGGGATCTTCGGCCTCAAGCGCACCTACGAGTACGACAGCGCGGGCCGCTTCTCCTACGCCACGGAAATGAAGGGCACCACCCTGGCCGCGTCCTACCAGTACTGCTACGACCCGGCAGGCAACCTCACCTCCCAGGGCTCCGCAAAGGGCTGCCCCGTCGCCGGCACCGCCTACACCTACAACGACGCCTCCCAGATCACCTCCCGCGCCGGCTCCACCGAGGGCTGGTCCCACGACAAGGCGGGCAACGAGACCGCCGGAAACGTCAGCGTGGACCGCGCCCGCACGGGCGGCATCTGGTCGGATCACTCCCAGCAGAACTCGGTCACCGTAGGCGGCAAGACCTACACCGGCCTCTACGGCTCCACCGACCAGTCCGAGCGCCTCTTCTACGGCGACACCACCATGCACAACGGCCCGCTCGGCCTGTCCGCGAAGACCGACCCGAGCGGCGACATGGGATTCAGCCGGGAACCCTCGGGCACCCTGAACTCCATGACGACCGGCGGCAAGGCGTACTACTACCTCACCGACGCACTCGGCTCCGTCCTCGCGCTCGCGGACGAGACTGGCGCGAAAGTCAACGAGTACCGCTACAGCCCGCGCGGTGTCGACGGCACCTTCACCGAAAAGGTCCCCCAGCCCTACCGGTTCGCCGGCGGCTACCAGGACCCCACCGGCCTTTACCACTACGGCGCCCGCTACTACGACCCCCGCATCGGCCGCTTCACCAGCACCGACCCCTCCGGCCAGGAAAAGAACCCCTACCTCTACGCCGAAGGCGACCCCGTCAACCGCATCGACCCCACCGGGTTGTTCAAGCTGGGTGCCTTCCTGGAGGCGACCGGAGCGGTTGTCGCTGGTGTAGCCGCAGGAATCGTCACGGTGTCAACTGCCCCTGCGTGCACGACGATTGTTGGCTGTGCGGCACCCATAGCAGCCGGCGGTGCGACCCTCACCTCGGCAGGCGTTGCCATTACCAAATATGAGGAGGCGTTTGAGTGATGTCGGCCAAGCGTAAGCAAGCGACAGCAGTCGGGTTGTTTATCGTGCTGATCGGTTGCTCGTTTGCCGTAGCGGCTGTAAGCGACTTCTCTGCCGCCTCCGTCCTTATCACCGCTGGTCTGACCCTCGTCGGTGTGGCTTTGATCATTTGGTTGGTAGGGCGGAACAGAGCTTGATCGCTCGACTGCAGGCCGTTGCCGCATATGAGACGCGGCGTACTGCCATCTGTCGATGACCCAATCGAACAGAACATGCCGGTGGCCGCCCCGAAGGGGGCGGCCACCGGTCGTGGCAGGTCCGACCGCAGATCACCAGCGGACGAGCTGACTACCGCGACGGCACATACCGAAACCTGCGGGGTAGTTCGTGCACGGCTAGCCAGGTGCCGCGGTCTCGTACCGGCGGTACCGGCCCCTTGTTGCGACCCTGCATGATCCGTGGGCGGGATCACCTCACGTTCTACTTCAGCCGGGTGGTACCTGCGGTCCACTCCATGCCGAGCTCGTCCAGCACGGTGTCTCCGGTCAGTAGAACTGAGCAGCAGTCGCGTTCCTGACCTGGGGTTGCGCAGGTTGGCTGAGCGGCTGTCTGGTGGTCAACTCACTGTATCTGCGCAGCATGTGGGGCTTGTTGGCCGTCTGGCCTGGGGGTTTTCTTGCTCTGGCTCCATGTGCTCAGGCTGGTTGAGCGCTATGCAGTTTCATCGACCGTTGGTATATGTCGTTGATCAGTAGTGGTGGAATGGATGTGTTTCCTGGTTGGCGATTTCGCTTAGAGATCGCGCGGATAGGTGCTCCGCGATGACGAGCTCACCGTGCCCTGCGAACCCTGGCGAACGGATTCACGAATGTGGGCGTGAGACACCGGCTGCTGCCTGCCCCGGGGCCCTCTCCTTGGTAGCGTTCACAACATGTCTGCTTCTTCTTGCGCGGTCGCTTGTGCCGCAGTGACCAGGACGTCCCGCTAGCGGCGGGGCGTTCGACTCACACATTTCTCCTGGACGTCCAGCCGCTTCGTGATCAGACCGGAGCGGCACGTTGTGCTGCTCGGAGCTTTCTCTGAGCAACGGAGCACCTGATGCTTTCAGGCATCCTTTCTTCACGCGGGCACAGCCCGTCCTCTGCACGCGCATGGCTGGTGCTGTGCGCGATGTCCATGCTGCAGTTCTTCATCGCGGTCGACGTGACCGTGGTCAACATCGCTCTGCCCTCGATCGGCGCTGACTTCGACGTCGACGGGCACGCTCTGACCTGGGTCGTGGTCGGGTACACGGTTACCGGTGGCGGGATGCTGATGCTCGGTGGCCGGTTGGGCGACCTGCTCGGGCGGCGGTGCGTGCTGCTGCTCGGCACCGGCCTGTTCGGCGCCGCGTCCCTGCTGGCAGGCATGGCCCCCACGTTTTCCCTGCTGGTGGTCGCGCGCCTGCTGCAGGGCGCCGGTGAGGCCATCGCGCTGCCTGCCGCGATGGCCACCATCGTCCTGATGTTCCCCGAAGGCCCGCGTCGGTCGCGGGCCCTGAGCGTGTGGGCCGCGGTGGCCAGCTGCGGTCTCGTGCTCGGGTTCGTCCTGTCCGGATTCATCACCGCCCACCTGGGGTGGCGGTGGATCTTCCTGATCTCGGTCCCGTTCATCCTGATCGTGCTGCTGGCAGCCGTCTTCCTCGTCGAGGGCGACTGGCCGGTGGCCAAGGACTCCCCGGCGCTGGGCCTTCCCGGCGTGCTGCTGCTGACCGCTTGCCCGCTGCTGTTCACCTTCGGCGTGGTCCAGGCTGGCGAACCCGCAACGCCCGCGTGGGTGGTGGCAGGGGTGCTGGCCGGGGCGGTGGCCGCCGGGGTGGGGTTCGTACGTGTCGAGGCACGTTCGGGCAACCCGCTGCTGCCGCTGCGCTTCTTCGCCAACCGCACGCGTGTGGCGGCCAACCTGACCACGATGCTGCTGAGTGGGGCGTTGTCGACCTCGTTCCTGCTCTTCACCTTCTATCTGCAGGACCGGTTGGGCATCGGCCCGCTCGATGCGGGCCTGACGATGCTGCCCTTGGCGGTCTCGCTGATCGTGTTCTCCATGCTCGTGCCTCGTCTGCTGAGCCGCTGGGGAGCACGTGCGTGCGTGCTTGCCGGCATCGGGTTCACCGCGGCAGCGATGGCCGCGATCGCGCTCGTCTCGGTCCTGCAGGCAGGCGGGGTGGCGATGATCCCAGCCATGCTCCTGATCGCGGCCGGAATGGGGTTCGGCATCGTGGGGCTGCAGTACGTCGCAGTCAGCGGCGTCACCGAAAACGACGCCGGGATCGCCTCGGGCGTCCAGCGCGCGGCTGACCAACTGGGCGGTGCGACCGGGGTAGCAGTCTGCGTCGGGATCGGGTTCGCTCCGGCCCTGCACTCCTTCGATCCGTTCCTGGTCGCCACCCTGCTGGCTGCCGTGGGGCTGGTGACCGGTGCGGTCGTGGCCTGGCGCATGCCCGTACATGTTCCCGCAGCGGTCCTGCAGGAACAGGGCGGGTGACCTTCGCCCTGCCGGGGTGTGCCGCCTTGACTGCCAAGGCGGCACACCCCGGCGGGGCTTGCTGGTCAATGTCCTCCACGGCCGAGCGAAGGTCACGTGCCCGTCCTGCCCTCATCCATCACCGACCCGTTGTCGGACCAGTTCCAATCCCTCCTGCCCAAGCGGGAGGCGGCCGCTCATCCGCTGGGCTGCCACCGTCCTCGCATCCCCGACCGGATCGTGTTCGACAAGCTCTTGGCCCGCCTCGTACTGGGAGGCACCTACCAACAACACGCCGACCACACCTGCTCGGCAACCACCATGCGGGCCCGGCGGGATGAGTGGATCGCCGGCGGAGTCTTCGAGCAGCTGCACCAGCTGGCCCTGGAGGCTTACGACGAGGCCATCAGCCTGGACCTCGAGAACCTCGAGGTGGACGGCTGCATCGTGAAAGCCCCTGGCGGAGGCCACAACACCGGGCGCAGCCCGGTGGACCGAGGCAAAAGCGGCCTGAAGCGCTCGGTACTGGTAGACGGTGGAGGCCTGCCGCTGGGGTGGGTCCTGGCCGGTGCGAACCGCCACGACTCGCCGCTACTGCGCCCCACCCTGGAGACCCTGCGCCTGTTCGGGTTCCGTCTGCCACCGGCGATCACGGTGCACCTGGACACCGGCTACGACTCACAGCCCACCCGGGCGCTGCTGGAAGAGCTGGGCTGCGCTGGGCGGATCACCCCGAAGGGGCAGTTCGTGCCGATCAACCACACCCACCGGTGGGTGATCGAGCGAACCAACTCCTGGCACAACGGGGGTTCAAGGCATGAGCGATCGTGACCGACCGCCGCGCGGCGGTGCAGGATGCGTGGGTAGCGTTGGCCAGCACGGTCATCGTGATCCGCAGGCTGCTCCGCCGGACCTGGACGGCCTGCCGGTGGTATGCCCGCCCCGGCCGACGACCCTGACCTACCTGCGCGACCTCTTACTTGGCAGGTGCCGAGGCCGCCAGGGTCCTGTTCCTGGCCACAGCCCGGGGCCTGTCAGGCGGTGGCGGCGCCAAGGCTGTCGATGGGCGGCGGGAGGGCGCGCAGCCGGTCGTCGAGGTCGGTGATGCTGCGGCGTCGGTGGAGGTGAGGGTGTGGCCGAGGCGGGTGAGGCGTGCGCGGGCGGTGGAGCGCAGCCGGGCGGCAGGAACACGGTTGAGGGCCTGGAGCGCGCGCTGGGCAGCGTCGGCGGGCTGGCCGGGGGCCTCGGCCTGGGCGAGAACGACGTAGGCCGCGGCCCATCCCGGGGTGTCGGGGATGCAGGAGTCCAGGGACGCCTCGGCGCAAGTAGTGGCTTGGGTTGCGCGGCCGGGGGGAGTGACCAGCAGGTGACCGTCGTGAGAGCGGGCGCTGCGACGGTGAACTCCGGCGGCCCTCTCCCGTCGCTGCCGAGGATCTCCAGGTTTTCGAAGCCCCGGCATGGACCACCATGCGTGAGTGAGGACATGACATGCATCGCTACAGGACCATCGCAATGATGAGCGCGGCCACCGCACTGCTGGTGGTTGTCACCACCCTGCCAGCCGCAGCGCACCACATCCGGACAGCGCCGGCAGCCGCCACGGCGGGAAAGGCATCCTGTGAAGGAAGCGCCCATGGGCTTGCCGGCTTTGACTGGCAGTACGGGAAAGCAAACACCTCGGTCGCGGGACACCCCGGCTACATGAAGTTCTATGACCTGCTCCTGGAGGCCAACACCATCATGCTCGCCGAAGTCAAGGGATTTAACGAGCAAGGCCAAGCTGTCTGGGCCCCGGTTCCCGCCATGGACTACCAATCCCCGCGTCGGCAGATCAAAGTCACCTGGGGCAACAGCCTTGCCACCCCAGAGATCAGGGTCAAACCCGCATTCGCTCAAACGGGCGGCAAGGTCAGTTTCACCTGCTGAGTTGGTCGGGGACTGGCAACGGAGCGATAGCCACCGCGCCAGTTCCTGACCAAGGGCCCCGGTAAAGTCGTTGATCACGCTGTCAGGAGCAGGCTGATGGGGCGGGCGGTGTCGCGGGCGTGATGCCCGGGGCCCGCCACCCGGTAGGGCTGACCACGGTCGGAGTGGCCGGCTCAGCTTCTCCGCGTACAGACGTCGCGGGTACAGACCACCCAGACAAGCATGTCGTGGTATGCCCCGTACATCGTGATGATGACCTGCTGGACGCCGCCCGCGACCGGGATCCGCACCGATCCGCTGAGGGTCGCGTTCTCCCCTTCGTTGATCCACGCGCTGCAAAGGGGGCGGCCCGACGACGTGTTGCCGTTCATCCCCTGGGCGCAGAGCTGGCGGGGCGAGCTCGCGGCGTGGAGGACGCCGGACACGCCGGCGGTGTACCCGTCGGTGAAGTGAATCTTTCCGGAGGCGGTGCTGTTGCCGTAGGCCATGCCGAAGGGCCTGTCCACGGGGGCGGCTTGCGCCGGTGCGGCGAAACCGGTGGCCGCCATCAAGGCCACAACCAGCACCATCAAGAACTTGCGCATGGCTCTTCCTCTCCTCGGACGAACCTGGGCGATGCCCGGACGACCGGGGGACGCCCGTCTTCCGTCGGAAGAAGTCAATCAGCAGCCCACGGACACCGCTAGGGCGTTTCTGACGGCTCTTGGTGAGCTGGGTGGATCTTTCGGTCGGGTGGGAAGTGGCTTCGTATGGTGCGACGACATGAACTCACCGACG
>NZ_JBEZKB010000027.1:0-136523 GCF_040651475.1 Streptomyces sp. NPDC048442 | reverse complement strand
AACCCTGCGGGGCTTCAACCCTGCGGGGCTTCAACCCTGCGGGGCTTCAACCCTGCGGGGCTTCAACCCTGCGGGGCTTCAACCCTGCGGGGCTTCAACCCTGCGGGGCTTGGGCCCTGCGGGGCTTCGGCCCTGGGGCGGGCCGAAGCCGAGTGGGCTTTTAGCCCAGGACGGCGAGGGCGTCGATCTCGATGAGGAGGCCGGCCGGCAGGCCGACGTACACCGTGGTGCGGGCCGACGGGGCTTCCTTGAGGTCGGCGAAGTACTCGTTGTAGATCGCGTTCATCTCGGCGAAGTGGTCCACGTCGGTCAGGTAGACGCGCAGCATCATGACGTCTTCCCAGGTCGCGCCGCCCTCTTCGAGGATCGCCTGGACGTTGGCGAAGGTCTGGAGGGTCTGCTCGCGCAGGGTCGGGCCTGCCGGGGCCGGGGCCTGGCCCTCGGCGGCCGGGAGGAAGCCGACCTGGCCGGCGACCTGGAGCAGGTTGCCCTTGCGCACTCCGTGCGAGAACTTCGCGGGCGGGGCGGTGTGCGTGGACGGGGTGATCGCGGTCTTCGTGAGCTTGTCGGTCATGAACTTGCCTTTGCTGGTGGAGTGTTGGGGTTCTGTGTCGTACCGGAGTACTCGCGGCTGATCGCCTCCGCCGTGCGGCGCACCAGCGGGAGGAGGGTGAGGAGCTCCTCCCGGGTGACGACGACGTTCGGTGCGGACACCGACATCGCGGCGACGAGATTGCCGTCCGCGCCCCTGATCGGCGCGCCGACGCAGTTGATGGACTCCTCGTGGCCGCCGAGGTCGGTGGCCCAGCCCTGCTCCCGTACGAGCGCCAACTCCTTCAGGAAGGCTGCGGAGTTGGGCGTGGAGCGGGACGTGTACTGGGGGTATTCGAGCTTCTCCGCGAACTCGCGCCGCTCCCCCTCGGGAAGGTCGGCGAGGAGGAGTTTCGCGACCGCGGCGACGGTGATCGCGACGGGCTTGCCGATGCGCGAGTACATCCGTACCGGGTAGCGGCTCTCCACCTTGTCGATGTAGAGGACCTCCCCCTCCTCGCGGACAGCGAGGTGGACGGTGTGTCCGCACTCGGCGTTGAGCTCCTTGAGGTAGGGGTGCGCGATGTCGCGTACGTCGAGGTTCTCGACGGCCTCCTGGGCGAGCGCGAACAGCCGGGCGCCGAGCCGGTAGCGCTGGTCCTGCTGCCGGTGCACGAGGCCGTGCTCGTGGAGGGTGCGCAGCAGGCGCAGCGCCGTCGACTTGTGCACGCCGAGCCGCGTCGCGACCTGCCCGAGGTCGGCGGGCCCCTGCGCGAGCAGGGGAAGAATGCTGAGCGCGCGATCGACTGTCTGACTCATGCTCGTACCTCGCTGCGCTCGGCCCGGCGGCCTTCGTCCGGGACGCCCCTCTTGAGTGTTCGCTCGCTACGCTCGTTCACGCCGTCCATACCTCCTGGTGCGGCCCGGTCTCGGTCCATCCGGGGCCCAGACGAAGTCTCCCCCAGGCGTCCGCGTCGAGTGCCGCCAGTTCGTCGGCGTGGTGCCGGGCGGGCACCGCGGCCACGTCGCCCGGCACGGTGAGCGCGGCGGCCGCGGTGAGGTGCCCGTGCCGCAGCCGCAGCGGTACGTCGAGCCCGCGCAGGGTCGCGGAGAGGAACCCGGCGGCGAAGGCGTCGCCCGCTCCGACCGGGGCGACGACGTCGACCCGGGGGGCAGGGACGTGGTGGATCTCGTCGCCCCCCTCTTCACCGGCAGGACCTTCCGCGAAGACCGTCGCTCCCGACGCGCCCTGCTTGACGACCAGGACGGCCGGTTCCGGCAGGGCCTCGCGGACCGCGCGCACTCCGCCCCGTACGCCCCAGGCCGCCTCCGCCTCGTCCTCTCCGACGAAGACGAGGTCCGCACCACGGGCCAGGTCGAGCAGCACGCGGGCGCCTTCCTCGGACGAACTCCACAGTCCGGGGCGGTGGTTGACGTCGAACGAGAGCAGCGGGCGGTCCTCGGCAGGAGTGCAGAGCGTACGCATCAGGGCCAGGCAGTCGGCCGACAGTGCGGCAGTGATACCGGACAGGTGCAGTGCCCGCGCACCGAACAGCGCCTCGCGCTCCACCGTCTTTGGCGACATCGCGGAGGCCGCCGAGCCCGCCCGGTAGTAGGCGACCTCGTGCGTGGCGTCGTCGCGGTCGTCTGCGGTGCGGAAGTAGATGCCGGTGGGGCGGTGCGGGTCGCGGTGGACGTCCGACACGTCGACGCCGTACGCGCCGATCGCGTCCAGCAGATGGGTGCCGAAGCCGTCCGCGCCGACCCGGCTGACCCACTTCGCCCGGTGCCCGGCCAGGGCGAGCGCGCAGGCCACGTTGGACTCGGCGCCGCCGATGGTGCGGCCGAAGGACGGCACGTCGGCGAGACGTCCCGGGCGGGAGGGAAGGAAGGTGACCATGGACTCACCGAGGCAGACGACGTCGACGGTCTGGATACCTGAACCTGACTGTTGTGCGGACACGGCTCGGATGTTAGACATCGGGGAGCGATATACGCAATGGGCGTTGCATTATTTGCAACAGCCCTGAGGGAGGAGCCCGCCATGGGAGCCGAGCAGGGAACAGCCGGGCAGGGAACAGCCAAGCCGGGCACAGCCAAGCCGGGTACAGCCAGTCCGGGTACAGCCGAGCCGGGAACGCCGGAAGTGCGGCAGTTCGCCCAGGAGCCGGTGCGGCAGCTCGCGCAGGAGCCGGTGCGGCAGCTCGCGCAGGAGCCGGTGACCCACCGTTTCAAGGCCCTCCCGCCGGACGCCGAGGCCGCCGGGCTGACCGTCGGCGAGCTGGCCGCCGAGCGCCGCAACATCTTCGACGGCGGCTTCACCACCCCGCTCCTCGCGCTCTCCGCCGAGTCCCTCGACCACAACCTCGCCCTCCTGGAGACGTACGCCGAGCAGCACGGCCTGGCCTTCGCCCCGCACGGCAAGACCTCCATGTCCCCGCAGCTCTTCGCCCGCCAGCTGGAGCGCGGCGCGTGGGGCATCACCGCCGCTGTCCCGCACCAGGCGCGCGTCTACCGGGCGTACGGGATCCGGCGGATCTTCCTCGCCAACGAGGTCGTCGACCCCGCCGCACTGCGCTGGCTCGCGGGCGAGCTGACCGCCGACCCCGACTTCCGCTTCATCTGTTACGTCGACTCGGTGCGCGGCGCCGAGCTGATGGACGACACGCTGCGCGCGGCGGGCGCCACGCGTCCGCTGGACGTGGTCGTGGAGCTGGGCGCCGGCGAGGGCGCCCGTACCGGGGCGCGCACCCCGGCCGACTGCGCGCGGGTCGCCGACGCGGTGACCGTCGCCGAGAACCTGCGGCTGGTCGGTGTCGCCGGGTACGAGGGCGAGGTGCCGCAGGCCGACGGCGATCGGGTGCGGTCCTGGCTGCGGCAACTCGTCTCGCTGGCGGTCGAGTTCGACCGGGCCGGCTACTTCGAGGACTCCGACCCCGAGGAGATCGTGCTCAGCGCGGGCGGCAGCGCCTGGTTCGACGCGGTCGCCGAAGTCTTCGCGGAGGTCCCGGAGCTGTCCAGGCCGTGGCTGAAGCTGCTGCGCTCCGGTGCGTACGTCTCGCACGACGACGGCCACTACAAGGAGCTGACCCCCTTCAACCGGGTACCGGAGGAAGGGGAGTTGCAGCCGGCGTTCCGGCTCTGGGCGCAGGTGGTGTCGCGGCCGACGCCGACGCAGGCGTTCGTCAACGCGGGCAAGCGCGACGCGGCGTACGACCTCCACCTGCCCGAGGCGCAGGTCGTACGCTCCGCGCGCGACGGCAAGATCCGCCCCGCGACCGGCATCGCGGTCACCGGTCTTTCCGACCAGCACGGCTGGCTGACGACGGACGAGAGTGCCTCGCTCGACGTCGGCGACTGGGTCGGCCTCGGCCTCTCCCACCCCTGCACCATCTTCGACAAGTGGCAGCTGATCCCCGTCGTCGACGCCGACGGCACCGCTGTCGACTTCGTCCGTACGTTCTTCTAGAAGGGCCGGCCACCTCCATGGATCTCGCGATACGCGGCGCCCTGGTCGTCGACGGCTCGGGCGGCGACTCCTACCGCGCGGACGTCGGCATCACCGACGGCCGTATCACCGCCGTCTCCGCAGACGAGCGGCTCACCGCCGCCCAGGTGCTGGACGCCGACGGGCTCGCCCTCTCCCCCGGCTTCATCGACATGCACGCCCACTCCGACCTCGCCCTGCTCCGCGACCCGGACCACTCGGCGAAGGCCGCGCAGGGCGTCACCCTCGAAGTGCTCGGCCAGGACGGGCTCTCGTACGCACCCGTCGACGACCGCACCCTCGCCGCGGTCCGGACCGCGATCACCGGGTGGAACGGCGACGGCTCGGACATCGACTTCGACTGGCGCACGGTCGGTGAGTACCTGGACCGGCTCGACCGCAACTTCGGCGGCCAGGGCATCGCGGTCAACGCCGCGTACCTGATCCCGCAGGGCACCGTCCGGATGCACGCCGTCGGCTGGGACGACCGGCCCGCCACGCCCGAACAGCTCGACCGCATGCGGCGGTTGGTGGCCGAGGGCATGGAGCAGGGCGCCGTCGGCATGTCCTCCGGGCTGACCTACACGCCCGGCATGTACGCCGACGACGCCGAGCTGACCGAGCTGTGCCGGGTGGTCGCCGCGTACGACGGCTACTACTGCCCGCACCACCGCTCGTACGGCGCGGGGGCGCTCGAAGCGTACGAGGAGATGGTCGAGCTCACCCGCACCGCCGGGTGCGCCCTGCACCTCGCGCACGCCACCATGAACTTCGGCGTGAACAAGGGCAGGGCACCCGATCTGATCGCCCTCCTCGACGAGGCGCTCGCCGACGGCGCGGACATCAGCCTCGACACGTACCCCTACACCCCCGGCTGTACGACGCTCGTCGCGCTGCTGCCGAGCTGGGCGAGCGAGGGCGGCCCGGACTCGATCATGGCCCGCCTCCAGGACGACTCGACGGCCGAGAAGATCCGCCACCACATGGAGGTGACCGGCGCGGACGGCTGCCACGGCGTGCCGGTCGAGTGGGACACCATCGAGGTCTCGGGCGTGTCCGACCCGGGCCTCGCGGGCTGCGTCGGCAAGACCATCGCCGCCTCGGCCGCCGCGCGCGGCGAGGCCCCGTGGACGACCGCCCGACGGCTGCTGATCAACGACCGCCTCGGCTCGACGATCCTCCAGCACGTCGGCCACGAGGAGAACGTGCGCGCGATCATGCGCCACCGTGTCCACACGGGCGGCAGCGACGGCATCCTCCAGGGGTACAAGCCGCACCCGCGCGCGTACGGCACCTTCCCGCAGTATCTGGGCCGCTACGCAAGGGACTTGGGCATCCTCTCCCTGGAGGAAACCGTCGCCCACCTGACCTCCCGCCCGGCCGCCCGGCTCCGGCTCCCCGACCGGGGCCTGGTCCGCGAGGGCTACCGGGCGGACCTGGTCCTCTTCGACCCGACGACGGTCGCGGCAGGCTCCACCTTCGAGGCCCCGCGCACGCTGCCGGTGGGCATTCCGCACGTACTCATCGACGGGAAGTTCGTGATGAGGGACGGGCGACGGACGGACGTGCTGGCGGGGCGGGCGGTGCGGAGGGCAGCCTAGGCAGACGCGACACGGGCGGGAAGGGGCCGGCAACTCGGCCGCCCCTTCCCGCCCTTCTTGATCGTCCCGTGATTCAAAAGCGTTGACGCACATCGATGCTCCCTACATATTGAGCGTGCTCTGTAGAGAAAACGTGAGAATCGAGTGTGCTCGTGGGGATACAGACAAGACGCCGCGGAAGCCGGAGAGCGGGGGTGACCGTCCTCGCCGTTGCGACCTTCCTGGGGCTCCCGGCCACGACGGCGGGCGCGGCCGGACAGCCGGCGGAGGACCTGCCGCCGCAGGCGCCGACCATCACTTCCCTGGGGCCGTACGAGGAGTGCGCGGCGCAGCTCTGCGCGCCGCACGGCGGACCGCGCACCGCGGGCAGGTTCACCTTCGCCCCGCAGTCCGTCGACACGGATGTGGTGCGCTACCGCTACCGGCTGATGGGCGAAACGGGAGCCCGCACGGCGGACGGCTCGACCGTGACGGTCGACGACGTGGTCCCGGGAACCTCCGGGGTCCAGGTGCTGACCGTCGAGGCGGGCGACCTGGGGTCCGGCGGAACGGTCCGGTGGGGCGCTCCCGCCGAGTTCCACTTCAAGGTGAGCACGCCGGGCGGCCCGGTCGGCCAGTGGCACTTCGACGACGCGGCCCCCGGGTCGACGAAGGTGACCGCCGCGGACAGCGCGACCGAGGGCCCGCGGCTCCCCATGACCCTGCATCAGCAGGGCGGCCGGGCCGCCACCTGGTCCGAGGCGGGGCGGCGCGGCGGCGAGGACCGTTCGCTGCGCCTCAACGACGATGTGAGCGACCCGCGCAAGCGTCTGGGGTACGCGGCGACGGACAGCGCGCCGGTGGACTCCGCACAGTCCTTCACCCTCTCCTCCTGGGTGCTGCTCACCGACGACACCGCGGACCGCGCCGTGGCCTCCGCCGCGGGTGCGTACGGATCGGCGTACCGGCTCTCGTACGCCAAGGACCTGAAGAAGTGGGTCTTCGGACGCGCGGCGGCCGACAGCCGCAGCAACCCCGTCGAGATCCGCTCGGTCGCCGACGCCGCCCCCGTCAAGGGCGTATGGACGCATCTCGCCGGAGTCTTCGACACCCAGGACGACACCGACCGGGCCAACGACACGGTCCAGCTGTATGTGAACGGGCGGGCCCAGGGCGCGCCGGTGGTCCTGTCCGGCACCACTGCCTCGTACACCCCGTGGACCGCGAAGGGCGCTCTCCAGATCGGCCGGGCCAAGTCGCTCGGGGTCTGGCGGGACCACTTCTCCGGCCGGATCGACGAGGTCCGGGTGTGGCAGCGCCCCCTGAACGCCGACGAGGTGCGCGAGGAGAGCGCACTGCGCGAGAACAGCAGTCCCAGGAACGCCCTGGTCGCCCAGTGGGACACCGCGTACACCGCGGGCGGTGCCGTTCCTGAGCGGACTCCCTACGCGACCGGAGCCCTGAAGCTCTCGCCGACCGGCGCGACGGCGCATCCGGCCGCACGCGACGTGACTCTCGACGGTGTCGGCGGGCACCTGAGCGTGCGAGGTCCCGCCGTGGACGAGACCGGCTCCTTCACGGTGACCGCGAAGGTACGGCTGGACGGTGCGCAGCTCGCCGCCAAGCCGGTCGGATACCGGGGCATCGTCTTCAGCCAGGCGGCGCCGGGCGGCAAGGAGTCGTCCTGGGCGCTGTGGGTGGACAAGGTGGACGAGGGCCTCTACGTATGGCGATACGGGCGCAACGCCGTCGACGCGCAGGGAAACGTGCGCGCGACCGCGACGGTGACCTCCTACGAGCTTGCTCAGCCCGACGAGTGGGTGCAGCTCACCGGCGTCTTCGACGCTCAGGAGCAGGCCCAGGACGGCGCCGGCCGGCTGCGCCTGTTCACCGGACTCACGGAGCAGGGCGCCCCGGCGGACTTCACCGTCCCGACGCAGGGCACCGGTGAGCTGAGCCTCGGCCGGGGGGCGGCGGACGGGACCGTGGGCCACTATCTGCCCGGTGCCGTGGCCGAGGCCCGGGTGTGGACCGGGGCGATGGGTGCGGGCGAAGTGGCGCACGAGGCCGTGGGCGCAGAGTGACAGAGGAGGCGGGCGCAGGGTGACGGGAAGAGGTGGGCGCCTAGTGATGTCCACCACCCTCCCGCACCGGCCGCTCCGTGTTTCGTAGCTGTGCGCCGGGGCCCGGCTCTCTTTTGCCGGGCCCCGGCGAGGGTCCGCTTTGCGAAGGAAGCCACGGCCGGCGGCGCCCGCGCCCTCCTTCGGGCCACCCGGCAGTATTCACGGGCATGCGGCGATACCCGCCCGTAAGCTCGCCGTCATGCAGGTGATCCAGTCGACGAAGCTCGCAAATGTCTGTTACGAAATCCGGGGACCGGTGCTTGAGGAGGCGATGCGGCTTGAGGCGGCCGGGCACCGCATTCTCAAGCTGAACACGGGGAACCCGGCAGCTTTCGGGTTCGAGTGCCCGCCCGAGATCCTGGAGGACATGCTCCGCAACCTCTCCGCCGCGCACGGGTACGGGGACGCGAAGGGGCTGCTGTCCGCGCGGCGCGCGGTGATGCAGCACTACCAGACCAAGGGAATCGACCTCGACGTCGAGGACATTTACCTTGGCAACGGTGTCTCCGAGCTGATCCAGATGTCGATGCAGGCACTGCTCGACGACGGCGACGAGGTGCTCGTCCCGGCCCCGGACTATCCGCTGTGGACCGCGTCCGTCTCGCTCGCGGGCGGCACCGCCGTGCACTACCGGTGCGACGAGCAGGCCGACTGGATGCCCGATCTCGCGGACATCGAGCGCAAGATCACCGACCGCACCAAGGCGATCGTCATCATCAACCCGAACAATCCGACGGGTGCGGTGTACGACGACGAGATGCTGCGCGGGCTGACCGAGATCGCCCGCCGGCACAACCTGATCGTCTGCTCGGACGAGATCTACGACCGGATCCTGTACGACGGCGCCACGCACACCCCGACCGCCGCGATCGCCCCCGACCTGATGGTCCTCACCTTCAACGGGCTCTCCAAGAACTACCGGGTGGCGGGCTTCCGGAGCGGCTGGATGGCGGTGTGCGGCCCGAAGGCACACGCCTCTTCGTACATCGAGGGGCTCACCATCCTCGCGAACATGCGGCTGTGCGCGAACATGCCGTCGCAGCACGCGGTGGCCACCGCGCTCGGCGGCCGGCAGTCCATCGACGACCTGGTGCTGCCGGGCGGGCGGATCCTGGAGCAGCGGAACACGGCGTACGAGCTGCTGACGCAGATCCCGGGTGTGACGTGTGTGAAGCCGAAGGGGGCGCTGTACCTCTTCCCGAAGCTCGACCCGAACGTCTACAAGGTCAAGGACGACCGGCAGCTGGTCCTCGACCTGCTGCGGGCCGAGAAGATCATGGTGGTGCACGGCACCGGGTTCAACTGGCCTGAGCCGGACCACTTCCGCATCGTCACGCTGCCCAACACGAAGGATCTGGCGGATGCGGTGACGAGGATCGGGAACTTCCTGGACGGTTACAGCCAGCACTGAGCGCTCTCCGCGGGGCGGGGGGCGGGGGGTATGTGCGGGTGCGTCGTGGCTGGTTGCGCCCACGCGGCGGAGCCGTCCGTCCGATGCGGCCCGCGCCCCCTTGGCGGCATCTACTTTAGACCGAATCTAAGATAGGATGGCTTCCTGACGCCAGAGCAGGAGGCCATCCGTCATGTACGAGCCGATCCGCGCCAAGTCGGTCCACTCCATGGCCGGCGCCGACTTCCCGCACCGCAGCCGCGAGGAGGAGCTGGACATTCAGCTCGCCGGACACCTGTCCGCGCTCCTCGCCGTGACGGACGAGCTCGGGCTCGGCACGGCCGCCGACCGCATCGCCGTACAGGTCGCACGACTGCGCGGCGCCCCGCCCGCCCGGCACGCCGGACACCGCCGGGAGGCCCCCGCCGCCCTGCACCGCCGCGCGCACACCCTCGCGGGCCGCGCCCTGGTGGTCGCCGCCTCGCGCGCCGACACCGCCGCCGCGATCCTCGCCGCCGAGCGCATGGACGCGCACACGGCGGCGGCATCCGCCGACCCGGTCACCCCGGCCGGCCTCTGATCGGCCCCGGTCCACGGCCGCGGAGGCCCGTGGACCGGGTGCCACCACATCCCTTGCGGGAACGACCGTCAACTCCCGCCCCGGCAGCCTGAGTTCCGGTTGCGTACTGGGATGGGACGTACACCTGCCGTTCACCCGAATCCGCCCGGAACGTGGGTTTCCGGGAGCACTCTGCAGCTGTGAAACGCATCCTGGGAATCGTCCTGGCGGTGCTGCTGATCGGCGGTGTGGCAGTTGCCGTCGTGGCAGGTCGCGAACGACAGGGCACGGGCACAGGCCCGAGCACGGCAACGAAGACCGTGCGTGGAGTGATCGGATCGGAGAAGGCCGAGTTCTTCGCCGATCCGGAGGTGGTGAAGGCCCTTGCTGCCAAGGGATACACCGTGCGGGCGCAGACGTCCGGATCCCGGGCGATGGAACAACTGCCCCTGAAGGGCTACGACTTCGTCTTCCCGTCGAGCAGGGCGCCGGCCGACGAGCTCCGGAAGAAGACCGGCGGGGGCGGCGGTGCGGGCACCGGCCCGCTGCGGCCGTTCTACTCGCCGCTGGTCGTCGTCGCGCACAGCAGCGCCGCACGGGTGCTCGCCGATGCCGGCCTGGTGACGCTGAGCGGCAAGCACTCCGGGACGCTGCGGATGAAGGAGTTCCTCGCCGCGGCCGGGGCGGACCGCACCTGGCAGCAGCTCAAGGGCGCTGAGAAGTACGGGGAGTTGGGCGGGGCGGTCTTCGTCTCGACCACCGATCCGGGGTCCTCCAGCTCCGGCGCGCTGTATCTGGCCGCCGCCTCGTACGTCGCCGACGGCGGGCGGGTCGCGGACGGGGACGCTGCGGTGGGGCGCACCGCACCACTGCTGCGCAAGCTCGTCGCCGTACAGGGGGCGCAGCAGACCAGCAGTGACGCGCCGTTCCGGGACTTCATCAGCGGCGTGGGCAATCCGCTGGTGCTGGTGTACGAGTCGCAGGTGACTTCGCTGCTGATGCAGAAGCAGGGTGGCGGAGACCTGGTGGTGCTCTATCCGGACACGACCGTGAGCAGTGACCACACGGTGGTCCCGGTCACCCAACTCGGCCGGGAGGTCGGTGAGTTGCTGGTGAAGGATGCCCGGTTGCGGGCCCTCGCGGTGCGGCACGGGTTCCGGCCGCAGGGCGCTCCGGGTGACTTCACGGCGGCGACCGCTCCGTACGCCTCGTATCTGAATCGGACGCTGACCGGTGTCCGCCAGGCTCCCGTGCCCACCTCCGCGGTGCTGCACGAGCTGGCGCGGCGCGCACAGGGGGGATCGTGATGGAGACAGCGGAAACACCTTTGGTGCTGACGCCACCGGAGCCGGTGGCGCCCGTACGGACCGAGCAGGCGGCCGGGCTCGTACCGGTGGATCCGGCCGTACGGGAGGAGATGGCACGGCGGGCCGCCGAGTACGTGGACTCGCTCGCCGGACTCGACGCGCGCTCACCGGAGTTCGCCACCCGGATCGGCGAGATCACCGCGCTGGGCGGCGGCGAGATCCGGGGCGCCGCCCAGCAGTCGAACCGGATGCTCGACCGGGCCGTACGGTCGCTGGCGAGCGAGGGCGAGGACGCGCCGTCGCGGGTGGGCTCTTCGCTGGTCGAACTGCGGCGCACCGTCGAGGACCTGGACCCCCGGGACACTCCGGGGCGGGGCGTGCGGCGGCTGCTCGGCAAGCTGCCCGGAGGCAACCGGTTCCGGGACCACCTCGCCAAGTACGCCTCCTCGCAAGGGACGTTGACCCGGATCGTGGGTGCGCTGCGGGGCGGCCAGGACGAGCTGCGGCGCGACAACGCCGCCCTGCACACCGAGCGGGCCAGGCTCTGGGACACCATGGGCAAGCTCCAGGAGTACGTGGTGCTGACCGCGGCCCTGGACGAGGCCGTCGAGCAGCGGGTGGCCGCCGCGGAGGGCGCCGGCCCGGAGCAGGCCGAGGCGCTGCGGGTCGACGTGCTCTTCCCCGTACGGCAGAAGCACCAGGACCTGCTGACCCAGCTGGCGGTCTGCGCGCAGGGGTACCTGGCCATGGACGTCGTACGGCGCAACAACGAAGAGCTCATCAAGGGTGTCGAGCGCGCCGCCACCACGACCGTGACCGCACTGCGCATCGCGGTGATGCTGGCGACCGCGCTGGAGAACCAGGAGAGGGTCATCGCGCAGGTCAACGCCCTGCGCGGCACGACCGACGAGCTGATCCGGGGCAACGCGCAGATGCTCGCCACGCAGAGCGGCGAGACCCAGCGGATCGCCGCCGAGCCGGCGGTGGACCCGGAGACCCTGCGGGTCGCTTTCCGGGAGATCTTCGCGACGCTGGACGCCATCGACACGTACAAGGCGCAGGCGACGGAGGCGATGGCGGCGACGGTGGAATCCCTCTCCGGTGAACTCACCGCAGCCAGTGGGCACTTGGAGCGCAGCAGGGCA
Source organism: Streptomyces sp. NPDC048442 (assembly GCF_040651475.1). Taxonomy (NCBI): domain Bacteria; kingdom Bacillati; phylum Actinomycetota; class Actinomycetes; order Kitasatosporales; family Streptomycetaceae; genus Streptomyces; species Streptomyces sp. NPDC048442. Next base: position 124,401 of record NZ_JBEZKB010000027.1, on the reverse strand, counting down.
TCCGAGGGAGGCCCGGGATGAGGAGACGCCTGCTGGCGGGGACGCTCGCCCTGTTCGTGACGCTGGCCGGGTGCGCGGGCGCGGAGGAGGCGCCGTCGCGCGACGACGGCGCCTACCGGGCCGGGACGCTGCGGGTGCTCGCTTCGAGCGAGCTGTCCGACATGGCGCCCGTCCTCGAACAGGCCAGGAAGGACACGGGAGTCGAGGTGCGGACCACCTGGGCCGGGACGCTCGACGCCGTGGAGCAGGTCGCGTCGGGCAAGGCCGACGGGGCGTACGACGCGGTCTGGCTGTCGTCCAACGACTATCTGCGGCTGCGCCCCGAGGCCGCAGGCAAGCTGACCTCCGAGACGTCCGTCATGACCTCCCCGGTCGCGATCGGGGTCCGGACGGCGGAGCTGGGGCGGCTGGGCTGGACGGCCGACGGCGTCACCTGGCCGGACGTGCACAAGGCTGTCGCCGCCGGGAAGCTGACGTACGGGATGACCGACCCGGTGCGCTCCAACTCCGGTTTCGCCGCGCTGGTTTCGGTGGCTTCGGGCCTTTCGAAGGCGCAGGGCGCGCTCACCGACGCGGACATACAGAAGGTCACGCCGCGGCTCAAGGAGTTCTTCGTCGGGCAGGAGCTGACCTCCGGGTCCTCCGGCTGGCTGGCCAACGCCTACACCCGGCGCAGCCGCGTCGACGCACTGATCAACTACGAGTCCGTCCTGCTGACCATGAACCGGGACAGGCGCACCGCTCTGACCGTGATCCGGCCCCGGGACGGCGTCGTCACCGCCGACTACCCCTTCTCGCTGCTGGCTTCGGCCTCGCAGCGGGCGAAGGAGGACGGGACGAAGCTGACCGGGTACCTGCGCCGGCCGAACGTACAGAAGACCCTCGCCGCGCAGACCTTGCGGCGGCCGGTCGTCGGCGTGCCGCCCGCGCCCGGGGGGCCCGGGACTTCCGGGGCTTCCGGGGCTTCCGGGGCTTCCGCGCGGCGCGAGCTGCCGTTCCCCGGGTCGCGGTCCGTGGCCGACGGGCTGCTCGCCTCGTACGAGAACGTACTGCGGCGCCCCTCGCGCACCGTGTACGTCCTCGACACGTCCGGGTCGATGGCGGGCGAGCGGCTGCAACAGCTCAAGGACGCGCTCGGCCGGCTGACCGGGACGGCCGACTCCCCGGTGGGGCAGCGCTTCCGGGACCGGGAGGAAGTGACGCTGATGCCGTTCGGGACGGAGGTCAGGGGGGTCGTGCGGCACACCGTCGACCCGGCGCGGCCGGGCGCCGCACTCGACGCGATCCGGACGGACACCGCGGGCCTTGAGCCGTACGGCGGGACCGCGATCTACAGCAGCCTGCGCGAGGCGTACGAACGACTGGGCCCGCCCGGCGCCGCTTTCACCAGCATCGTGCTGATGACGGACGGCGAGAACACGGAGGGCGACTCGGTCGGCGACTTCGACGCCTTCTACGCGGCACTGCCCGCCGACCGGCGCGGCACGCCCGTCTTCCCCGTCCTGTTCGGAGACGCCAACCGCCAGGAGCTGGACCACATCGCCTCCCTCACCGGCGGACAGCTCTTCGACGCCAAGCAGGGTTCGCTGGACCGCGCCTTCGAGGAGATCCGTGGCTACCAATAGGGGACGCGGCAGTGGCCTTCTCCGCTTCGCGGAGTCCCGGAAGAACCTGGCGGGATGCGCGGGCGGACTCGCCGGGCTGGCGCTCACCTTCACGGGTGCGGCCGGTGCGTACTGGCCGCTGGTCGTCGCCGGCCTGTACGGGGCAGGAGCGCTGATCGCCCCGCCCGAACGCATCGCCGCACCGCACTTCCCGGACGCGGCCGAGCAACTGGACGTACTGCGCGAGGACTTCACCCGACTCCGCGAGTACGTGGCCTCGCTCCAGCTCCCTCCGGCAGCCGCGGGACGGCTCACCGAACTGGACGCGCTGCTGTCGGCCCTGGTCGAACACGGTCAGTGGTCCTCGGACCCGGATTCCTTCCACGCACTGACCCGGGCGGTACGCGAGGACGTCCCGGAAGCGGTGGACACCTTCGTCCGAGCCCGCTGGTGGACCCGCTTCACCCCGGGAACCGAACCCCCTGAACGCCACTTGGAGCGCCAACTCACCCTTGTGCACGAGGAATTGGCGACCGTGGCGTCATCGCTGCGCAAGGCGGAGGAACAACGCCAGGAGTCCCTGACGTACTACCTGGAGAAACGACCCAGCCGGTCCGGCGATTGAGGACGCGCGGGCGGAGCCCGTGCAGGGGTCCGGGCGCAGCCCCGGCAGTGACCGCACCCCCAGCCCGGAAACTGCACTGGCCCCCAAAGCCGTGAGGGGGCTTTGGGGGCCGGTACATCCCGCATCTCGTCCCGGTGATCCCACAGGTCAGGGCGGTGTCGTGACGATCCGAGCGCGGCCCTCACTCCCCGCTCCCCCCGGGTGTTCGTGCACCCGGAGGGAGGAGGAGCAAGGTGGCCGGAGCCGGGGAACAGGCCGGCTCCGACACGTATCAGGGGGACTAGCCGAGGCGCTGCACCAGCGCCCGGTACTCGTCCCAGAGTTCCTTCGGCGTGTGGTCACCGAAGGTGTTGAGGTGCTCGGGGACCAGGGCGGCCTCCTCGCGCCACACCTCCTTGTCCACCGTCAGCAGGAAGTCGAGGTCGGACTCGGAGAGGTCCAGGCCGTCGGTGTCCAGGGAGCCCTTGGCGGGCAGGATGCCGATCGGCGTCTCGACGCCGGCGGCCTTGCCCTCCAGGCGCTCCACGATCCACTTCAGGACGCGGCTGTTCTCACCGAAGCCGGGCCACACGAACTTGCCCGCGTCGTTCTTGCGGAACCAGTTCACGTAGTAGATCTTCGGGAGCTTGGACTGGTCGGGCTTGTCGGCGCCGACCTTCACCCAGTGGCCCATGTAGTCGCCCATGTTGTAGCCGCAGAACGGCAGCATGGCGAACGGGTCGCGGCGCAGCTCGCCGACCTTGCCCTCGGCGGCGGCGGTCTTCTCGGAGGCGACGTTGGCTCCGAGGAAGACGCCGTGCTGCCAGTTGAAGGACTCGGTCACCAGCGGCACGGCCGTGGCGCGGCGGCCACCGAAGAGGATCGCCGAGATCGGCACGCCCTTGGGGTCCTCCCACTCGGGCGCGATGATCGGGCACTGGCCGGCCGGGACGGTGAACCGGGCGTTGGGGTGGGCGGCGGGCGTACCGGACTCGGGGGTCCAGTCGTTGCCCTTCCAGTCCGTGAGGTGAGCCGGAGCCTCCTCCGTCATCCCCTCCCACCACACGTCGTTGTCGTCCGTCAGCGCGACGTTCGTGAAGACGGAGTTGCCCCACATGGTCTTCATGGCGTTGGCGTTGGTGTGCTCGCCGGTGCCGGGCGCGACGCCGAAGAAGCCGGCCTCCGGGTTGATCGCGTACAGCTGGCCGTCCTCGCCGAACCGCATCCAGGCGATGTCGTCGCCGATGGTCTCGACGGTCCAGCCGGAGATCGTGGGCTCCAGCATGGCGAGGTTGGTCTTGCCGCACGCGGACGGGAACGCGGCCGCGACGTACTTCGACTCACCCTGCGGGGGCGTGAGCTTCAGGATCAGCATGTGCTCGGCGAGCCAGCCCTCGTCGCGGGCCATGACGGACGCGATGCGCAGCGCGTAGCACTTCTTGCCGAGCAGGGCGTTGCCGCCGTAGCCCGAGCCGTAGGACCAGATCTCGCGGTCCTCGGGGAAGTGCGAGATGTACTTGGTGGAGTTGCACGGCCACGGGACGTCGGCCTCGCCCTCCTGGAGGGGGGCGCCGAGGGTGTGGACGGCCTTGACGAAGAAGCCGTCGGTGCCGAGCTCGTCGAGGACGGCCTGGCCCATCCGGGTCATCGTGCGCATCGAGACGGCGACGTACGCCGAGTCGGTGATCTCGACGCCGATCGCGGACAGCGGAGAGCCGACCGGGCCCATGCAGAACGGGACGACGTACATCGTGCGGCCGCGCATGGAGCCGCGGAAGATGCCGTCGTTGCCTTCCTTGCCCTGGAACAGCTCCCGCATCTCGGCGGGGGCCTTCCAGTGGTTCGTCGGGCCCGCGTCCTCCTCCTTCTCGGAGCAGATGAAGGTGCGGTCCTCCACGCGGGCGACGTCGGACGGGTCGGAGGCGGCGTAGTAGGAGTTCGGGCGCTTGGTCTCGTCGAGCTTCTTGAACGTGCCCTTGGTGACGAGTTCCCCGCAGAGCCGCTCGTACTCGGCCTCGGAACCGTCGCACCAGACGATCCGGTCGGGCTCGGTGAGGGCTGCGATCTCGTCCACCCAGGAGACGAGCTCCTGGTGGTTGGTCGGGACGGTGGTGGGAGCCGCGATGTCGCGCGCCACGATTGCTCCTTGTTGAGGGGTTTTGTGGTTTGTTGCCCCGTGGGGGCTGCGACCCGGATGCTTCACATGATGTAGCTGGAACAGACCCTCTGGCGCTCATCCGGTGCCGACCGCACTCATTTGATCATCCGGCTGTTCCGCCCATATGTCCAGGGGGCCGCACACGTGAGCATCGCCACTCGTACACCCGGTGACCGTGACGAAGCTCCGTGACCAAGGCGACTCACGGACGTAGCCAGAACTTACGGACCCGTAGGTAGCATTCGGGGCATGACGTCGCATGCCGTGCCCACCCAGGCCGCCGAGGGCCAGGTCACCGAGGCCCAGGTCACCGAAATCGACCCGCCCGAGATCAAGCCCAGAATGCGCGGTTGGCTGCATGCCGGCATGTTCCCCGCCGTACTGGTCTCGGGCATCGCGCTGATCGTGCTCGCCGACTCCACCCGGGCCCGCATCGCGTGCAGCATCTTCGTGCTGACCGCGTGCATGCTCTTCGGCGTCAGCGCCGTCTACCACCGGGGCACCTGGGGCCCGCGCGGCGAAGCCGTCCTCCGCCGCCTCGACCACGCGAACATCTTCCTGATCATCGCGGGCACCTACACACCGCTGACCATGCTGCTGCTCCCCGAGTCGACCGGCCGAACCCTGCTGTGGGCGATCTGGGCGGCGGCGCTGGCGGGCATCGCCTTCCGGGTCTTCTGGGTCGGCGCCCCGCGCTGGCTGTACACCCCGTGCTACATCGCCATGGGGTGGGCCGCCGTCTTCTTCCTGCCCGACTTCATGCGGGCCGGCGGCATCGCCGTACTGGTCCTGGTCATCGTCGGCGGGCTGCTCTACAGCGCGGGCGGCGTGATCTACGGCCTCAAGCGCCCCAACCCGTCACCGCGGTGGTTCGGCTTCCACGAGGTCTTCCACTCCCTCACCCTTGCGGCCTTCGCCGCGCACTACGTGGCCATCTCGCTGGTGGCCTATTCGGCCTGAGGCCGTGCCCGAACCGGCATCGCCCCTCTCATCCGTCTTCACCCTGCCCTGTGGCCGTGGCCTCGAAGCCGCGGCCACTTGCCATGCCAGCACCGCGACGACGACCAGCACCACCGCGAGCACCGCCCCCGCTCCCCCGGCCAGGAAGCCCAGCACACACAGCACCGCCACCAGTGCAGTCAGCCCGTTCACGATTCCTCTCATGCCTCCCCCTTTCTCCAGCACTCCGCGCAGCTGTCGGAATTTCACGGACAGTTCGACTACCCACAACACACCGTGACACACCGCACTGACAATCGATCGGCCGTCAAAGGTGCGCGAAGATCGCCGACAATGGCGCCATGACCGCGTCCCGCACCTCACCCAGCACCCCGGACACCCGCCCCGGCCTGCGCGAACGTAAAAAGATCAAGACCCGTCTGGAAATCCGCCGGGCCACCTTCCGGCTGGTCGCCGAGCAGGGCTGGGACGCCACGACCGTCGAGCAGATCGCCGCGGCGGCCGAGGTCTCGCCGAGCACGGTGATCCGGTACTTCCCGGTGAAGGAGGACATCGTCCTCGCCGACGAGTACGACCCGGTGATGGAGGACGCCCTGCGAACGCGCCCGGCCGGAGAGCCGCTTTTCGAATCCGTACGGGCCGTGGTGACGGCGGCCATGCGCCGCTCGCTCGACGAGGCACCGGAAGAGGTGCTGCTGCGCACCCGGCTGATGCTGGAGGTGCCCGCGGTACGGGCCCGGATGGTGGAGAACGTGAACGTCACCAGCCGGATGCTGTGCCGGGTGATCGCCGAACGCACCGGGCGGGACGCCGGCGAGCTGGAGGTGCGGATCTTCGCGACCGGACTGCTGGCCGCCGTGCTGGAGACGACGCTGTACTGGGCGGAGCGGGGGCAGCGGGACGATCTGGTGGAACTGATCGACCGGATGCTTCGGACCTTTGAGGGGGGCGTTGGCCGTATCGACGTGCGGGTGCATGGTGGCTGATCGCGCAGTTCCCCGCGCCCCCAGAAGACTGCCCCAGCCCGCTGGCCACTTGGGCAGCCCAGCCCCCGTGCGGAGCGCAACGTCCCCGTGGCCGCCCCGCCCGCGCCTACACCCCACCCACCTGTTCGGCCAGCACCCCCACGTCCCCCGTCGGCGCCGCGCACACGAACCGTCGGCAGACATACGCCCCCGCCTCCGGCCGGTTCGCCAGCAGGGGGAACTCCTCGCTGCCCGGTGCGCCGAACGCCACCACCAGCCCAGGTGCCGTCCCCAGCAACGCCGCCCGCCACAGGGCCCGCGCCTGCGACGATGCCGGGTCACCCACCACCGCCACCTCCCGCGGCCCGTCCAGCGCCGCCTCCGCCACCGCCAGCCCCCAGCCGATGAAGCGCGGGGCCCGCGAGCCCAGGGCCTTGACCACGCCCAGTGCTCCCTCCGCCGCCTCCCGGTGCGCCCCGGAGCCCGTGTGGGCCGCGTACGACAGCAGTGCGCCCGCCGCCGCCGTCCAGCCCGACGGGGTCGCGTTGTCCGTCGGGTCCTGCGGCCTGCGGATCAGCTTCTCCGCGTCGTGCGCCGTGTCATACAGCGCGCCGCCCTCCCCCACGAACCGCATCAGTACGTGGTCCAGGAGGAAGCCCGCGAAATCGAGCCACGCCCCCTCGCCCGTCACCGACGCGAGGGCCAGAAAGCCTTCCGCGACGTTCGCGTAGTCCTCCAGCACCCCGGCGTTCGCGCCCACTTGGCCGTCGCGCGACGTACGGGCCAGCCGTGCCGCGTCGTCCATGTGCACCCGTACGAGAAGGTCCGCGGCCTCCGTCGCCCGCTCGATCAGGTCCGGGCGTTCGAAGTACGCGCCGACCTCGGCGAGGGCGGCAATCGCGAGGCCGTTCCAGGAGGCGACGACCTTGTCGTCCCGGCCCGGTGCGGGCCGTCGCGCGCGGGCGGCGAGGAGGCGGGCGCGAATGTCCTCGATGCGGGAGGCTTCGGCCACCACCCCTTCCTCCTGCGGGAGTTGGAGGACAGAGGCACCCTCCTCGAAGGTGCCGTCCTCGGTCACCCCGAAGTACGCCGCCGCCAGCAGCGCGTCGGACTCGCCCAGCACCTCGCGCAGCTGCTCAGGCGTCCAGACGTAGTACGCACCCTCGACGTGCTCCCCGTTCCCGTCGTCGCTGTCCGCGTCCAGCGCGGACGCGAACCCGCCCTCGTTGGTGCGGAGTTCGCGGACGAGGAAGTCGGCGGTCTCCAGGGCGACCCGCCTGGCCAGGTCCGATCCGGTGGCCCGCCACAGGTGCGCGTACACCCGGCACAGCAGTGCGTTGTCGTACAGCATCTTCTCGAAGTGCGGCACCACCCACTCCCGGTCCACCGCGTAGCGTGCGAAGCCGCCGCCCAGCTGGTCGTAGATGCCGCCGCGGGCCATCGCCTCGCACGAGTCGGACGCCATCTGCAGCGCCCCCTCGGAGCCGGTGCGCGCCGCGTGCCGCAGCAGGAACTCCAGGACCATCGACGGCGGGAACTTCGGCGCTCCCCCGAACCCTCCGCGGAGCGCGTCGTACTCCCGGGTCAGCCCGAGCAGTGCCGCCGCGAGGTCCTCCTCGCCGGGCATCTCGGGCGAGTCGAAGGCCAGCGACCGCTCGCCCAGGTCCTTCACGATCTTCCCGGCGACCTCGGCGACCTCCGCCCGCCGGTCCGTCCACGCGGCCCGCACCCCGTCCAGGACCTGCGGGAACGACGGCATGCCGTGCCTGGGCTCGGGCGGGAAGTACGTACCGAAGTAGAAGGGCTGCGCGTCCGGGGTGAGGAAGACGGTCATCGGCCAGCCGCCCTGCCCGGTGGCGGCCTGCACGGCCTCCATGTAGACCGCGTCGACGTCGGGGCGCTCCTCGCGGTCCACCTTCACGGACACGAAGTGCTCATTCATGAGGGCGGCGGTCGCCTCGTCCTCGAAGGACTCGCCGGCCATGACGTGGCACCAGTGGCAGCTGCTGTAACCCACGCTCAGCAGCACCGGCACGCCCCGGCGCCGCGCCTCCTCGAAGGCCTCGGCCGACCACGGCCACCAGTCGACCGGGTTGTCGGCGTGCTGCAGGAGGTAGGGGGACGTCTCGTGGGCCAGGCGATTCGGCATACCCGCCATCCTGCCCGACGTCGGCGGCTTCGGCCGTCACCGCCCTGACTCCCTCGCGTCCTGGCCCGTCAAGCAGGACACTTGACCCATCCGGGCGTCCCACAGCGGGGCTGCGACGTCCCCGCCGCGTCCGGACATCGTCGCGGAGGGGGACGCACATGAGGGAGAGCCACCGGGCGGATGCCGAGCGGGTGTTGGCGCGGGCCGTCGAGGAGGAGGTGCGGCGCTCCGGCGGGCGGACCGACGGGCGGGCGCTGCTGGTGCGGGCGCGGGCCGTGCTGGACGAGATGCTGGCACCGGCCGCCGAGGAGTACGCCGCATACGTGGCCGCCGTCGACAAGGCGGGCGCCGGGCATCAGCCCCTGTCGGAACGATTCAGCAGGCAGAGCATCGGCACGCCCGCGCTCGTGACGGGCGTGGCGGCCCTCGCCGCGCTCACCGCCGATCTGGCACTGGGAACGACGTCGGGGACCGCCGTCGCCGCCGGGGCCGTGGTCGCCGTCGCCGGGGCGGCCGCGACCGTCGCCAAGGTGACCGCCACACACTGGCCGGCCGCGCACCGGCGGGCGGGTGCGCTGGGGCAGCCCGGCGGGCACGAGCAGTTGAAACTGAAGTGGCTGACGGCGCTGGAGGTGCGGGGCGTACGTCCGTATCTGGACCAGCAGCGGATGGTGGCCGCCGCGACCCGGGCGCAGGCGCCGAGGGCCGTGCGGAAGACGGCGGCCGCGCCGCCCGTGCTGCGCGGCGGCAACCGCAGTGCGGTCGCGCGGCGCAGGAGCGTACTGGAGCAGTCCTTCGCCCAACTACGGCAGGTGGACGGGCCGTTCGCGGGACGGCGGGCGGAGATGGCACAGATCGCGCAGTGGGTGCACGCGGCGCGGGCGAGCACGCAGACGCGGCCGACGGTGGTCGTGCTGTACGGGGAGCCGGGGTCCGGGCGCTCGACGCTGGCACTGCGGGCGACGCACGGGCTGAAGGACCAGTTCCGGGGTGCGTGCGTGGTCGATCTGCGCAACGGCGCGCCGGGAAAGACGGAGGTGGCCACGTCCACGCGGGACGCCCTGCTGCATCTCCTCAACCGGCTCGGCGCACCGCGCGAGCAGCTCCTCTTCCGCGAGCAGCGCTCCGAACGGGCCACGCAGGAACAGCAGTTGAAACGGCTGACCGAGCTGTACCACCAGCACCTCACGGGTCTGCCGGTCACCGTCGTACTGGAGGACGCCACCGACGCGGAGCAGGTGCGCACCCTGATCCCCGAGCGGTCGGACAGCCTGGTCCTCGTCACCGCGCGCACCCGTCTCGACCTGCCGGACGACACCCCGGCGTGGGTGCACCAGCTGGCGGTGGAGCCGTTGGACGGGGCGGGCGCTGAGGAGCTGCTGCGGGCGGCCACCGAGGGCGACCACCTGTCGTACGACGCTCCTTACGACGGTGAATCGGCGGTCCTGGCAAGGGAGTTGTGCGGCGGGCTGCCGCTCGCGCTGCGTGTCGCGGGGTCGTCGCTCGGCCCGCGCAGCATGCGGACCCTGGCCGCCGATCTCGGGGCGTACGGCTGCGTGGACCCGGTCGAGCGGGCGCTGTCGATGCGTTATGCCGACCAGTCCGAGCAGGGCCGGCGGCTGCTGCGCAGGCTCTCCCTGGCAGGCCGGGCCAGTCTCGGCGGTGCGGCGGCGGCAGCGCTGCTGGCCACCGACGAGCAGGAGGCGCGGCGGCGGCTGACGGAGCTGGCCAGGGCGGGGCTGATCGACCACGTCGGCGGCAGCCGCTACCGGCTGCACGACCTGGTGCGTTCCTTCTCGTACGCCCGGCTGCTCGACGAGGAGGAACCGGCCGAGCGCACGGCCGCGCAGGAACGTCTCATCCAGAACTACGGCGAGCTGGCCGACTCCGTGATCCGCCTCGTCGACGGAAAGAACTCGACCCGTGCGGACCGCTTCGGCCCGCACGGCTTCACCTCGCTGGACGCGGCGCTGCGCTGGCTGGACGACGAGTCGTCGTTCATCACGGCCGCGCTGCGGCACGCGGAGGGCGTCGACCAGCAGCTCGTCCTCAACCTCCTCGGCGCGCTGTGCGACTACTGCCTGCTGCGCGGCGACCTGTACCGCCTCGGTGAGATCAGCGAGCTGACACAGGCCGTCGACCAGGGACTTCTTCTACGTTCGGTCCAGTGGCGTACGGGAATCGCGGCCCGGCAGCTCGGTGAGCTCGACAAGGCGCGCACCACGCTCTCCTCGGTCGTCGACCTCTATTTCGAGGCGCAACACGAGGCGGGTGCGGCCCGCGCGCTCGGTTCGCTCGGCATCACCCTCCACCACCAGGGCAACCTCACCGAGGCGTCGGCCAAGCTGCGCGAGGCGCTGGATCTCCAGTCGTCGGCGGCGCTGGCGGGCGACCGCGCGTGGAACCTGCACGCCCTCGCGGCGGTGGAGCGCGACCGGGCGAACCTGCGCGAGGCCCTGGAACTCCTCGACACGGCGCTGGTCCTGCACCGGGAGGGCGAGTCGCTGCACGGGCAGGCGTGGGCGCACTTCCAGCTCGGCCAGGTGTGCCTGCGGATGGGTGAAGTGGCGCGCGCGGAAGGGGAGTTGCACTCCGCCCTCGACCTGTACGGCCGTACTCGCGACGACCGCGGCGAGGCCTGGGCACTCACCCAGCTCGCCCGCGCCCGCCTGGTCGCGGGCGATCCGGGCCCGGCGGTCGACGGTCTGCGCCAAGCCCTCTCCCGCCACCTCGACAACGAGGACGCGCGCGGCGAGGCGTGGACCCTCTACTACCTGGGCCAGGCCCTCGAAGAACGCGGCGACCACGACCAGGCGGTCCGCGAGCTGGAACGTGCCCGCACGATGTTCTCCCGGATGCGCGACGTGTACGGCCTGGCCTGCGCCCGCCACCACTCCGGCCGCGTCACCCGCGACCAGCGCGCCGTACAGACCGGAAACCTCCGCAACTCCGGCTTCGCCCGCCAGCTCCTGATGGACGCCCGCCAGGACTTCCGCCGCATCGGCGTCGCCCACGGCGAGGCGTGGACGGTCCTGGAACTGGTGGTCGTCGACGCGGGCAACTCCCGCCCCGAGCAGGCCCTCTCCCTCTGCGACGAGGCGATCGACCTGTTCACCTCGTACGACGACAGGCGCGGCACCGACTGGGCCCGCTTCCTGCGCTGCACGCTCCTTCCCTTCGCCCACCCGGGCGGCGCGGAGGCGGGCACGTCCCTGGCCGAGGAAGAACTGGCCCTGCTCCTCTCCGACCCCCACCCCACCCGCGACGACCGCCTGACGGACTGCGCGGAGGCATACCGGGTGGTCCTGGGCCGGGGCGCGGACCTGACGGCGGGATGGCAGGCATGGCGGCTGGGCATGGTGCCGAACCGGCATTCGAGGGAGGTGATGGGGGTGCCGGTGGGGGCGGTGAAGTAGCGGCGGGCCCGGGACGCCCTCGAGTCGACGTTCGGTGCGCTCGACCAGTGGTTCGTCAGCGTCGATGCGGGCGCCGTCTTCACCGACGGACAAGGGCCTGCGGGCGCGCACTCCGACCACCTGTGGCCGGAGTGCGCGCACCTGCTGCTGTCACTGGCGGACTACTCGCGCTGAGCAGTCGGGCCCGGCGGACCGGCAGGCTACTACTTCTTGCCGGAGCCCTTGGCCGGGGTGCCGGACGGCTTGGCGGGTGCCGCGGCCGCAGCGGATGCCGCCGCGGCCTTCGGCTTGACGCCACCCTCCGCACCCTCCGCACCCTCCGCACCTTCCGGAGCCTTGGAGACCGGTGCGTCCGGATCCGGTGCCTCCTCGAAGGAGACCTTGCCCATGTGCCGGTTCATCGACTTCATCAGCGCCCACACCCCGAGGGCCAGCGCCGCGAACACGATGAAGCCCAGGATTCCCGGGGTCACCTTGTTCTTGTCGAAGCCTTCGGCGGCGAGCGGCACGAGCTGAGTCATTGCTGCCTGGGAAACGTTCACCTACGCATTGTCGCGGATGCCCGCGAAGAGGTCGCTCTCGGGGAGGGACGTCGGCACGAGTGCCTTCGCCAGTTCGTACTCCTCCGTCGGCCAGATCTCCCGCTGGATGTCCATCGGGATCCGGAACCAGCCGCCGTCCGGGTCGATCTGGGTGGCGTGCGCGAGCAGCGCCTTGTCGCGGATCTCGAAGAACTCGCCGCAGGGCACGAAGGTGGTCAGTGTGCGCTCGACGCGCTCGAACTCCTCCCAGCGCTTCAGCCAGTCCGCGTAGGGCGACTCCAGGCCGCGGGCCAGCAGCGCCTCGTGCAGCGCGACCGTGCGCGGCTTGTTGAAGCCCTGGTTGTAGTAGAGCTTCAGCGGCTGCCAGACCGGTCCGAACTCGTCCTCGGGGAAGGCCGCCGGGTCGGCCGCTCCGTCGAAGGCCACCATCGTGATCTGGTGGGTCATGATGTGGTCGGGGTGCGGGTAGCCGCCGTTCTCGTCGTACGTGGTGACGACCTGCGGCCGGAAGGCGCGGATCGACTTCACCAGGCGGCCGGCCGCCTCATTGACGTCCTCCAGCGCGAAGCAGCCCTCGGGCAGCGGCGGCAGCGGGTCGCCCTCGGGCAGCCCGGAGTCGACGAAGCCGAGCCACTCCTGCTTGACGCCGAGGATCTCGCGGGCCTCGTCCATCTCACGGGCGCGCACCTCGTGGATGTGCTCCTCGATGTACTTGTCGCCCTGGAGCTTCGGATTGAGGATGGAGCCGCGTTCCCCGCCCGTGCAGGTCACGACATGGACGTCCACCCCCTCGGACACGTACTTCGCCATGGTGGCCGCACCCTTGCTCGACTCGTCGTCGGGGTGGGCGTGCACGGCCATCAAGCGCAGCTGCTCAGTCAAGATCTTGATCCTCGGTGATCCGGGCGCCCTCGGTGTCTGCGGCGCAAAGTACGACTCATATAGTGACCGAACCGGGGGTGGGAATATTCCTGACCCCTGCGCAGCCGAAGGATCACAGCATGAATGCGGTACGTGACGGAGCTTCCGGCGCCCCCGGCACTCCCGGTGAGCCTGGTACCCCCGGTGCTCCCGGTGGGCCCGGCGCTTCCGGCGTCCCCGCGGGCCGCTACGGCCGCTCCGCCGACGCGCGTGCGGACCGCAAGCTGAAGATCATCGGTTCGGTGCTCGGGGTGCTGCTGCTCCTGCTGATCGGCTGGATCGGGTACGGGTACATCTCGAAGCAGGTGATCAGCGCCGAGATGATCAAGTTCGATCTCAGTTCCTCGCAGTCCGAGGTGCGGGTGCACCTGGAGATCCGCAAGGACGCCGACGCCACCGGTACGTGCACGGTGCGTGCGATCGCCCAGAGCGGTGCCGAGGTCGGGCGCAAGGACGTACGGATCACGGAGAAGGGCAAGAGCCGGATCGACGAGATCTACGCGATCCGTACGACGGCGAAGGCGACCAGCGCGGAACTGCTGAGCTGCACCGCCGACGGGCAGTAGCCGGCCGCCCCTCCCGTACCCCCGCACCTGTAACAACCCCTCTGACCTGCGTTGATTCAGGTCTGACGGTTTTGGTTCTCCCCTTGGGGGCATCGAATTGTTAGGCTCGTGGTTTCGCCCGCCCGTGGAGGCACATCCTTCTGGGTAGGGCGATGCTTTGTTATCCGTAACTTCGAGGAGCACCTGTGACCCAGACCAGCGACGACGTCACCTGGCTGACCCAGGAGTCGTACAACAAGCTCGTGGCAGAGCTGGAGTACCTGTCGGGTCCGGCGCGCGGTGAGATCACTGCGAAGATCGCGGCGGCCCGTGAGGAGGGCGACCTCCGTGAGAACGGCGGGTACCACGCGGCCAAGGAGGAGCAGGGCAAGCAGGAGCTCCGCATCCGCCAGCTGAAGCAGCTCCTGGAGCGCGCGAAGGTCGGCGAGGCTCCTGCCGCCAGTGGTGAGGCGGCTCCCGGCATGGTCGTGAAGATCGCCTTCGACGGTGACGAGAGCGACACGATGACCTTCCTGCTCGCCTCGCGCGAGTACCCGACGGCCGACATCGAGACGTACTCGCCGCAGTCCCCGCTGGGCACCGGCGTGATCGGCAAGAAGGTCGGCGAGGACGCCGAGTACGAACTGCCGAACGGCAAGAAGGCCATGGTGCGGATCCTGGAGGCGACGCCCTACCAGGGCTGAGTTTCCTTACGTCGTACGCGAGAGCCCCCGTTACGCGAGAGCCCCCGGCAGCCACTGCGCGCCGGGGGCTCTCGCGTGTGCGTAGGTACGGTCAGACGGTCGCCGAGCGGTACTTGCGGACGGCGAGCGTCCGGAAGACCACGATGATCAGGACGGACCAGAGCAGCGAGGCCAGCACCGGCTGCTCCATCGGCCAGGCTCCGGTGACCGAGGTCGGCACCCCCTCGAACGTGTTGCCGAAGAGCTGCCGGGCTGCCTGCACCGTCGCACTGAACGGGTTCCACTCCGCGACGTGCTGGAGGAAGGTCGGCATGCCGGTGACCGGCACGAAGGCGTTCGAGATGAACGTCAGCGGGAAGAGCCAGATCAGGCCGCCCGAGGTGGCCGCCTCCGGGGTGCGCACCACCAGGCCGATCAGCGCGCCGATCCAGGAGAACGCGTACCCGAGCAGGAGCAGCAGGCCGAAACCGGCGAGCACCTTGAGGATGTTCTCGTGGGTGCGCCAGCCGATCAGCAGGGCGACGCCCGCCAGCACGACCAGGGTGAGCGCCGTCTGCACCAGGTCGGCGAGGGTGCGGCCGGTGAGGACCGCGCCGCGCGCCATGGGCAGCGACCGGAAGCGGTCGATGAGGCCCTTGTGCATGTCGTCGGCGATGCCGGCTCCCGCGCCGGCGGTCGCGAAGGTGACCGTCTGGGCGAAGATGCCCGCCATCAGGAACTCTTTGTAGTCCTGCGCCGAGGCCGAGCCGCCGACCTGAATCGACCCGCCGAACACGTACGTGAACAGCACCACGAACATGATCGGCTGGATCAGCCCGAAGATGATCATCTCCGGGATGCGCATCATCCGGATCAGATTCCGCTTCGCGATGGTCAGCGAGTCGTTGACCGACTGCATGACGCCGCCCTTGGCCACGGGGGCGAGGGACTGGGCCGTCGTGAGGGTGCTCACTTCTTGGCCACCTCCTCCTGCTCCTCCTGGCCTTCGGCGGGTTCCTCCGCCGCATGGCCCGTCAGCGAGATGAAGACGTCGTCGAGGGTCGGGCGGCGCAGGCCGATGTCGTCGATCTCGACGCCGCGCGCGTCCAGTTCGCGGATGACCTCGGCGAGGAGCTTCGCGCCGCCGGTGACCGGGACGGTCAGCTTGCGGGTGTGCTGCTCGACCTTGGTGTCGCCCTTGCCGAAGCCGCGCAGGACCTCGTCGGCGATCACGATGTGCTCGCGCTCGTGGACGACGACCTCGATGCGCTCGCCGCCGGTGCGGGCCTTGAGCTGGTCCGACGTACCGCGCTCGATGACCTTGCCGTGGTCGATGACGCAGATGTCGTGGGCGAGGTGGTCGGCCTCCTCCAGGTACTGGGTGGTGAGCAGGAGGGTGGTGCCTCCGGCGACCAACTCCTGGATGACTTCCCAGAGTTGCTGCCGGTTGCGGGGGTCGAGGCCGGTGGTCGGCTCGTCCATGAACATCACCGGCGGTGAGACGACGAGGGCCGCCGCGAGGTCGAGGCGGCGGCGCATTCCGCCGGAGTACGTCTTGGCCGTACGGTCCGCGGCGTCGGCGAGATGGAAGCGCTCCAGGAGCTCGGAGGCGCGGGCCTTCGCCGCCTTCGATGACATCTGGTAGAGCCTGCCGACCATCTGGAGGTTCTCGCGGCCGGTGAGGTACTCGTCGACGGCCGCGAACTGGCCGGAGAGGCCGATCGAGCGCCGTACTTCGTTGGGATGCTTCAGTACGTCGATCCCGGCGACGAACGCCTTGCCGCTGTCGGGCTGGAGCAGGGTGGTCAGGACGCGGACGGCGGTGGTCTTCCCCGCGCCGTTCGGGCCGAGCAGTCCGAGGACGGTGCCCTCGGGGACGTCGAGATCGACGCCTCCCAGGGCTTTCACGTCGCCGAAGGTCTTGACCAGCCCCTCGGCATAGATGGCGCCTGGCATAAGGGGTCCCCCATGTGTGTGGGTGGTTCCTACGCGAATTTTAGGTTTGCCGGACCTGTCCCGCCCGGCGGAGCAGAGCGCGGGACAGCGCACAAGACGGCGCGCGAGACACACCATAACGCGATACATCGCGTCTGGAGAAGGGGTTTCCGGGACTGCCGCCGAGCAATTCCGGGGACCGCCACCAAGGATTTCCGGAGACTGCCCCAAGGATTTCCGGGGGCCGCCGCCAAGGATTCCCGGGGACCGCCCCAAGGATTTCCGGGGACCGCCGCCAAGGGGCGCCCGGGGTTACGAAACCACCAGGTACCCCGCGTCCCGCAGCGCCGCCCGCACCTCCGTGCAGTGCTTCGGCCCCTTCGTCTCCAGCTGCAACTCCACCTCCACCTCCGTGAGTCCGAGCTCCGGGCCGGTCCGTGCGTGGCTCACATCAACGACGTTAGCGTCCACCACTGACAACACCCCGAGAAGCGTCGCAAGCGCTCCCGGACGGTCCGTCAGCCGCAACCGCAGTGACAGATACCGACCGGCCGCGGCCATTCCGTGCCGCAAAGTGCGCTGCATCAGCAGCGGGTCCACATTGCCGCCCGACAGCACCGCGACGACCGGCCCCGTGAAGGACTCCGGGCGGCTCAGCAGCGCCGCCACCGGGCTGGCCCCGGCGGGCTCCACGACCAGCTTGGCCCGCTCCAGGCACAGCAGCAGCGCGCTGGAGAGCTCGCCCTCGGAGACCGTCCGCACCTCGTCCACCAGCTCGTTGACGATGGCGAACGGCACGTCGCCCGGCCGCCCCACCTTGATGCCGTCGGCCATCGTCTGCAGCGAGTCGATCGTGGTCGGCCGCCCGACGGCCAGCGACGGCGGGTAGCAGGCCGCGCCCTCCGCCTGCACGCCGACGATCCGTACGTCGGGCCGCATCGCCTTCACCGCGACCGCGACGCCCGCCGCGAGCCCGCCGCCGCCCATGCCGACGAGGATCGTCCCCACTTCCGGGCACTGCTCCAGGATCTCCAGGCCGACCGTGCCCTGTCCGGCGATGATGTCCTCGTGGTCGAAGGGGTGGATGAACACCGCCCCGGTGTCGTGCGCGAACTCCTGCGCGGCGGCGAGCGTCTCGTCGACGACCTGTCCGTGCATCCTCACCTCCGCGCCGTACTCGCGGGTGGCCGCCACCTTCGGCAGGGGTGCGCCCACCGGCATGAACACGGTGGACCGCACACCCAGGAGCGCGGAGGCGAGGGCCACGCCCTGCGCGTGGTTGCCCGCGCTGGCGGCCACCACCCCGGCCGCGCGCTCCTCCGGCGAGAGCCCGGCGATCCGGATGTACGCGCCGCGCAGCTTGAAGGACCCGGTCCGCTGGAGGTTCTCGCACTTGAGATGGACGGGCGAGCCGACCAGGCGCGTCAGGTACCGGCTGCCCTCCATGGGTGTGCAGCGGGCCACCCCGGAGAGCATCTTCTGCGCACCGCGCACATCGTCGAGGATCAGGGTGCGGGCGTGTTCGGGGGTGCGGAAGCTCATGCGGCAAGTCTCGCAGCTCAGCCGGGGCCGGGCCGGGGTCACCCCGGCCTGGTAGGGCCTTGTGGGCCTGCGCACTCCTTACGTTGTCCACAGGTTTGCGCAGCGCAGGTACGGGCGTGCCGGGGGCCGCGTACCCTTGCCCCACCAACCGACCACCGTACGAAGAGAGCCCGAGCCATGCCCCCTCCCCAGGACATGACGACCGACCCCGCAGCCGGTCTCCTCGATGCCCTTCAGCACCAGGTGGCCGTCTTCGCCCGGCGTGCGGAACAGACCCGCCTCGGCGGCGTCGGCCAGGTCCGCAATTCGATGGACCGCGCGGCCTACCTGCTGCTCAACCGCCTCGACCAGGAAGGCCCGATGGGCGTCAAGGCGCTCGCCGCGGGCATGGGCATCGACTCGTCGACCGTGACCCGGCAGGTCGCGCCGCTCGTCGACTCCGGCCTGGTGAAGCGCACCTCGCACCCCGAGGACGGGCGCGCGGTCGTGCTCCAGCTGTCGCCGCGCGGCCATGCCCGCCTCGACGAGGTGCGCTCCTCGCGGCGCGAGCTGATGGCGCAGGTGACGGACGGCTGGAGCGAGGACGAGCGCGAGGCGTTCACGACGCTGCTGACCCGCTTCAACGGCGCCCTCTCGGCCCGCCAGTCGGCGGCCCTGGGGGACGTCCCGCCCGCTTCCTGAGCAGCGCCGCCGGCCCGACCCCGCCGACCTCTTGACCTGGCGCATCCACTGTCCTCATATGAGGACTGGAGGCAGCATCCAGGAGGCACGGTGCGCAAGCGCGAGGCAGCCCAACAGCGGCGCCACGCCGGGGAGTTCGAGGCATTCGTCGCGGGAGCGGCGGGTCGGCTGCTGCATGTCGCGACGCTGCTCAGCGGCGAGCCGCCGGGCTCCAATCCGCACGCCCAGCACCTCCTCGCCGCCGCGTTCGCCTGCACGTACGTCCGGTGGGATTCGCTGCGCGGCGAGGACCCGTACGACCGCACCCGGCAGGAACTCGCCGCACGCTTCGCCCGCACCGCCTGGCACCATCGGCGCCCGCGGCGGCAGCCCGGCCACGGCGGCGTACTGGAGTCGCTCACCGCGCAGGAGCGGCTGATCGTGGTGCTGCGGCTGTACGAGGGGGTCCCCGAGGAGCAGACCGCGGCCCAGATCGGGCTGCCGGTGCAACGGGTGCGGGCGATCTGCGCCCGCGCGGTCTCCCAGGTGTACGAGAGCGCACGCGGGCCGCAGCCGCAGGGCCCGCGGGGCCGGGCGGCGGCCGCGCCGTGAGTCTGCGCCGGCAGAAGGAGGACGAGGTGCGGCTGATCCTGGAGCGGGCCCCGCACCCGCCCGTACCGGCGGACCTGCTGGTGAGGGCCACCGAGCGCGGGGTGCGCGGCCTGCGGCGGCGCAAGGTGCTGCGGCGGGTGCTGTGGGTGCTGGCGGTGGCGGCCGGGATCGCGTTCCTGGTGTGGGCGTCGATCGCCCAGCCGTGGCTGACTCCACCGGCGGACAGCACGCCGCCGGTGGAGGGCTTCTAGCGACTCGTACGAGCGGGGGGCTTCCAGCGACTCGTACGAGCGGGCGGCCCGCACGAGTCGCCGGCCAACGGCCCGTACGCCACTCAGCGGGCCGACTCCCTTATCCCAGTGCCTGCTTGAGGTCGGCGAGCAGGTCGTCGCCGGACTCGATGCCGACGGAGATCCGTACGAGGTCGGCGGGCACCTCCAGCGCGGAGCCGGCCACCGACGCGTGCGTCATCCGCCCCGGGTGCTCGATCAGCGACTCGACACCGCCGAGGGACTCCCCCAGCGTGAAGAGCTGCGCCCGGTTGCACACCTCCACGGCGGCCTCCTCGCCGCCCTTGACCCGGAACGACACCATTCCGCCGAACGCCTTCATCTGCTTGGCGGCGACCTCGTGCCCGGGGTGCTCGGGCAGACCCGGGTAGAGCACCTGGGTGACGGACGGGTGCGCGGTCAGCATGTCCGTGATCCGCGTCGCGTTCTCGCTGTGCCGGTCCATCCGGACGGCGAGGGTCTTGATGCCGCGCAGGACGAGCCACGCGTCGAAGGGCCCGGCGACGGCCCCCATCGCGTTCTGGTGGAACGCCAACTCCTCGGCGATCTCGGCGTCGTTGGTGACGAGCGCACCGCCCACGACGTCCGAGTGCCCGCCCATGTACTTGGTCGTCGAGTGCACGACGACGTCCGCGCCGAGCGCGATCGGCTGCTGCAGGTACGGGCTGGCGAAGGTGTTGTCGACGACGAGCTTCGCGCCCGCCGAGTGCGCGATCTGGGCGACGGCGGCGATGTCCGTGATGCCGAGCAGCGGGTTGGACGGCGTCTCGACCCACACGACCTTGGTACGGGGCGTGAGGGCGGCCCGTACCGACGCCGGGTCGGAGGTGTCGGCCACCGACCACTCCACGCCCCACCGCGAGACGACCTTCGCGAACAGCCGGAAGGTGCCGCCGTACGCGTCGTTGGGGATCACCACGTGGTCGCCGGGCGACAGCAGGGTGCGCAGCAGGCAGTCCTCGGCGGCCAGGCCCGACGCGAAGGCGAGCCCGCGCCGGCCGCCCTCCAGGGCGGCGAGGTTCTCCTCCAGGGCAGTGCGGGTCGGGTTGGCGCTGCGGCTGTACTCGTAGCCGCCGCGCAGCCCGCCCACCCCGTCCTGCTTGTACGTCGACACCTGGTAGATCGGCGGCACAACGGCGCCGGTCAGGGGGTCGGCGGTGTTGCCGGCGTGGATGGCGAGGGTCTCGAAAGCGCGCTCTCGGCGGCTCTGCTCATGGGTCATGGGCCCGAGGGTAGTTCGCCGTCCGGCACCGCGCGTCCGATGTCCGGGACAATGGGCGTATCCGATGTCCGGGACAATGGGCGTATGGAGATTCTCTGGTTCCTGATCGCGGCGCTCATGCTGGGTGCCGCCCTCGGTCCGTTCCTGCTGCGCAGGCGGGGCGGCATCCGGCTGGCCGCACCCGGTTCGTCCGACGCGGCGGATCCGGAGGACTACGGCTTCGTACGGCAGGAAACGCTGGACGTGCGGCTGCCGGGACCGGACCAGGACCTCCTCGACGTACTGGACGTCGTACAGCGCACGCAGGACTGGCGGGCGGCGCAGCAGCTGCTCTCCGGCACGCCCAAGGAGGGCGAGGTGCGCTGGCAGCGCGTGCAGTCGTTCGCGGGCGCGGCGTCCCTCGAACTCGCCCAGCGTCCCGGCGAGGGCGGCCGCTGGCTGCGCGACTGGCGCTCGGAGATGCCGAAGGACGCGGGCGGCGCGGAAGTTCACGCAGAGTTCTTGGTGCAGCAGGCCTGGCGCTCCTCGTCCGCCGGTACGGACGACTTCCGGATCATCCTGGAAGAGGCCCGCGACCTCTGCGCCCAGGCGGCCCTCCTGGCCCCCGGCGACCCGATCCCGTACATCGTCGAGCTCTCCGTCGCGCGCGGGCTCGCCTACCCCCGCCCCGAATTCGACAAGCTCTGGGCGAAGGTGATCGACCGCGCCCCGACGCACATGGGAGCGCACCTGGTCGCCCTGCACTACCTCTCCGAGAAGTGGCACGGCTCGCGCGCCGAGGCGGACACCTTCGCGACGCACGCCGCCTCCCGCGCCCCCCAGGGCTCCCTCCTGGCCGCCCTCCCCCTCTTCGCCGTCTACGACCACCTGCCCGAGGTGGTGCTGGTCGGCAGCTTCTACCAGAGCGCGGTGCTGACCAGGGCGGTCGAGGGCGCGCTGTACGCGGTGCACGCCGCCCGCCCGGACGACCCGATGCTGGCGCACGTACGCCACCTCCTGATCCTCTTCCTCGTACGCTCCGAACGCTGGGCGGAGGCGGTCAAGCAGATCGCGGCCGTCGACGGCTACGTGGGCGCCCTCCCGTGGACCCACAGCCCCGACCCGGCCGCCGACTACACGGTCCACCGGAACCTGGCGGTGGCGGGCTACGAGGCCAACGGGGGAAGCCCGGCGACGCTGCGGGGCTGACCGGGGCCGGCCGGAGGGGCAACGCAGGGAATCGGGCAACGCAGGAAATCGGGCAACGCAGGGACTCGGGGGAATCCCTGCCGTCCTTCCCACGTTGTACGGACGACTTACCTGTTGTCCCTGGAGGAACCATGCTCTTCGGCCGTACGCCGCAGCTCCCGACCCCCGAGCAGGCCCTGAAGGGCCGCGCGGTCCCGGAATTCGAGGTTCCGGACCGGCACGCGGTCCTCGGCAACCCGCTTGCGGGTCCGTACCCCTCGCACCTGGAGGTCGCGGACTTCGGTCTCGGCTGTTTCTGGGGCGCCGAGCGGAAGTTCTGGCAGACCAAGGGCGTCTGGACCACCCTGGCCGGTTATCAGGGCGGCTCCACCCCCAACCCGGCGTACGAGGAGGTCTGTTCGGGTCTCACCGGGCACACGGAGGTCGTCCGTGTCGTCTTCGACCCGGCCGTCGTCTCCTACGCCGCCCTCCTGAAGCTCTTCTGGGAGTCCCACAACCCCACCCAGGGCTTCCGTCAGGGCAATGACGTGGGCACCCAGTACCGCTCCGCGATCTACCCCCACACCCCCGAGCAGGCCACGGAGGCGGAAGCCTCGCGCGCCGCCTACCAGGAGGTCCTGGCGGGGTCCGGCTTCGGGCGGATCACCACCGAAATCCTCCCGGCGGCCGACAACGCCTTCTGGCCGGCGGAGCCTGCCCACCAGCAGTACCTGGAGAAGAACCCGGCGGGCTACTGCGGCATCGGCGGCACGGGCGTCTCCTGCCCGATCGGTGTCGCGCCCGCGAACGGCTAGGCAGCGGCCGGATCAGCCGATGGCGGCGAGGACCGGCGCCCAGGCGGGTCCGGTGAGTGCGGCCGCCGCCTGCTGCTCGGTGAGCGGCGGAGCGGGACGCGTCGGCTTCGGTGTCCTGGGGGCGCCGAAGTCGCCGGCGGTGTTCCACTGCACCAGCTGAAGCTGCGCGCCGGTCGCCTTCACCGTGACCGTCACCGTCCAGCGGTGGGCGGGCTCGGCGCCGTCCGCCGGGTGCTTGTCCGCGATCCGTTCCGACATCACCAGGGCTCCGCCGGGAAGCCTGTCGCTGCTCGGCAGCTCGCTCAGCGTGCAGGTGTCGCCCTCGGCGCGCGCGGGCGTCCGCTCCTCCTCGCAGTCCAGCCCCTCGCCGTCCCGGAGCGGCAGCTTGAGCCGCATCGCCGAGATGCCGACCCTGGCGGCGCCGTGCCCGTCGTCGACGTCCAGCGAACCGTTGGCGACCTTCCCGCCGGACGGGTCCGAGGGGTTGTTGCTCTGCCCCTCCGCCCGGCCGAACCTGGCCCCGGGGTACGTCTTCTTCAGGGCCTCGATCATCTGGTCACCGGTGACCGCGGTGCGGGGCACCGCCAGCGCGGACACCGTCTCCATGTCCGATCCTGCAGAACGGGCCCCGGCGAGCGCGCCGGGGATCACCACGCCGGCCAGGGCGATCACGGTGCAGGCGCCGACCCCGGCGACGACGGCGGCAGCGCTGCGCCTGCGCCGACGGCTCCGCCCGCGCCGGACCGCTCCGTCCACGAGTGCGGTGAGATCGGGTTCGAGGGAGTCGGTCGTACGGTCCAGGGCATGGGCGAGGTCTGTTTCGAACGGCATGCTGGCGTCACCTTTTCTGTCGCTGAGGGGAACTGTGCGGCGGGTCCGGCCTGTGTGCACCGGCACTCAGTGCCGAACCAGGTCGGACAGGCTGTCGCCGAGCAGCGCACGCACCCTGCCGAGCGCGCGGGTGCCCTGGGAGCGGACCGCACTGCTGCTCAGCCTGAGCATCTGCGCGGTCTCCTCGATGCTGCGGTCCTCCCAGTAGCGCAGCAGCAGCACCGCCCGGTCGCGGGGCGGCAGTTGACCCAGCGCGTCCAGCAGGGTGAGCCGCAGCGCGGCGTCCGGACCGGGCGCCGCGCTGTCGGGCATGTTCCCGAGGGGACGCTCCCCGGTGCTGCGCCGGCGCCGCAGGCTGAGGAAGGTGCGGACCAGAACCGTCTGCGCGTAGGCCGCCGGGCTGTCCGCACGGGCCACCTTCTTCCAGTGCACGTACACCCGGCCGAGGGTCTCCTGGACCAGGTCCTCGGCGAGGTGCGAGTCCCCCGCCGCGAGTACGTACGCCGACCGGTACAACACCTTCGCCCGCGCGGCCACGAACGCCAGGTACTCGTCCTCCTGTGCTGATTTCACTCGGCCCCGCCCGCTTCTCGTGATCTGCGATCTCCGTGCATACCCCTCTGACTACGTGAGACGTCAGAGTGTCGCGCGGCAGGAGCACTTTCTTTTCCGCCGGCGGGTGGCGGCTGGGCGCGGTGGTGTCGCAGAAAGTGCTGGCCGGGCGGGCGCAAGGGCACCGCAGTGCTCACGTGAGCCGACGCGGCGAGGTGCGGCAATCCGGGTACCGAGCGGCCGGCTGCGACCGCCCCCGGGTGTCGGATCATTGCTCCGGCTCGATCGGAGCGACAACACCCGGAGGGGAACCGGCGATGAGCATGTACTTCGACATCGGTGACGAGACGCTGTGGAACCCGTCGAACGGTGCCGGCCGCCTCTTTTTGGGGCAGGTGAAGGTCTTCGAGGCGGAACTCGACCTGCCCTCGGGAATCGGCCGGGGCAAGCACTGGGGCGACCCGGGCACGGTCGAGGTGGATCCGGCCCGGTACGCGGAGTTCGTCCGCGGCCTCGTCGCCTGGTACTGCCGGGCGAATCACTCGGTGATCCTCGCGCTGTCCGAAGGGTTCGTGGCGACGGCGGTCGCGCTCGCGCGGCGCGCGGGAATCGAGACCGGGGTGCCCGGATCGGGGCTGGACACGCGGGCGCGGGAAATGGCCCGGTGCATGGCCGGCTGAGCCGGTGCGCCCGGCCCCCTCCTAGTGCTGTCCAGTGCTCCGGGCCGGGGCCCGATGCAGTGCGGCGCGCCCCGCGAAGCGGGCCGCGCCGCCCAGTTCCTCTTCGATGCGGATCAGTTGGTTGTACTTCGCCGTGCGGTCGGAGCGGGAGAGCGAGCCGGTCTTGATCTGGCCGCAGCCGGTGGCCACCGCCAGGTCCGCGATGGTGGTGTCCTCGGTCTCGCCCGAGCGGTGCGAGATGACGGCCGTCCAGCCCGCCCGGCGGGCCGTGGCCACCGCGGCCAGGGCCTCGGTCAGGGTGCCGATCTGGTTGACCTTGACCAGGACCGAGTTGCCCACGCCGGAGCGGATGCCCTCGCGCAGCAGGGTCTCGTTGGTGCAGAAGACGTCGTCGCCGGTGAGCTGGCAGCGGTCGCCGACGCGGGCGGTCAGCTCGCGCCAGCCGTCCAGGTCGTTCTCCGCCATCGGGTCCTCGATGGAGACGATCGGGTAGGCGTCGATGAGCTTGGCCAGGTAGTCGACGTTCTCGGAGGGGGTGCGGCGCACCCCCTCGCCCGTGTAGTCGTACACCCCGTCGCGGAAGAACTCCGACGATGCCGGGTCCATGATCAGGCCGATGTCCGTGCCGGGGCGGTAGCCGGTGCGCTCGATGGCGGTCATCACGAAGTCGAGCGCCTCCTCGGCGGTGCGCAGCGCGGGCGCGAAGCCGCCCTCGTCGCCGACGCCCGTAGAGTGCCCGGCGGACAGCAGATCGCGGCGCAGGGTGTGGAAGACCTCGCTGCCCATGCGGACGGCTTCGGCGAAGGTGTCCGCGCCCACGGGTGCGATCATGAACTCCTGGAAGTCCAGCGGATTGTCGGCGTGGGCCCCGCCGTTGATGATGTTCATCATCGGCAGCGGCAGGAGATGCGCGTCCGCGCCGCCGAGGTAGCGGTAGAGGGGCCGGCGGTGGGCCGCCGCGGCGGCCTTGGCGGTGGCGAGGGAGACGCCGAGGATCGCGTTGGCGCCGAGCCGGGACTTCGTGGCGGTGCCGTCGAGGGCGATCAGCGCGGCGTCGAGACCCGCCTGGTCCGCCGCGTCCCGGCCGCGCACGGCCGCCGCGATCTCCCCGTTGACGTGGGCCACCGCGCGGTCGACGCCCTTGCCGTGCCAGCGCGCGGAGTCTCCGTCACGCAGTTCCACGGCCTCCCGGGCACCGGTGGAGGCACCGGAGGGGACGGCCGCGCGCCCCAGGGACCCGTCCGTCAGGACGACGTCGACCTCGACCGTGGGGTTGCCACGGCTGTCGATGATCTGGCGGGCGTTGACCGTCTCGATGGTGGCGTTGACGGTGCCGACTGCCTTCGCGGACATGGGAGTTCCTTCCCGTAGTCGTATGCCGTGGCCCCGGCTGCGACAACGCTGGCGCTGAGCCCGACACGTCAAACCGTACAGCAATGCTGCTCAGTTTTGCTGTACAGCATTGCTGTACAGGTCAGGTACGCAGCTTTGCTGACCAACGGGGTAAAGTGCCCTATGCCCACCCCGGAAGCCGCCGCCATCGCCGCAGAACTGCGCACCGCGATGGGCAAGCTCACCCGACGCGTCAAGCACGAGGACCTCATCCCGCTGGGGCAGGTCGCCGTCCTCGGCGCCCTCGACCGCGACGGCGCCATGACCACCAGCGACCTCGCTGCCGATCAGCGCGTACGCCCCCAGTCGATGGCTCGGGCGGTGGGGCTCCTCATGGAGCAGAACCTGATCACGCGCCGGGCGCACCCCACGGACGGCCGCAAGTCGCTGGTCGAGCTCTCCGATGCGGGCCGGGCCGCCCTCGAAGCGGAGCGCGGCCGCCGGGTCGGCTGGCTCGCGCAGGCCATCGAGGCCGAACTCACCGACGAGGAGCGGGCGCTGCTGGCCCGGAGCACCGCCCTGCTGGAGCGGCTCGCCACCCGCTAGTACCCGGACAGGCATCGTCCGGCCCGCCGGACCGACCGCACAGGGCCCGGCCGGTCCGTGCCCGGACACCTGGCATGATCTTCGGGGGCGCGCAGGCATGACATGCAGCAGTGCGAAGGGGAAGCAGCATGAGTGCGGAGCGAGATGAGCGGCGGGTTGCCCTGGTCACGGGGTCGTCGTCCGGGATCGGGGCGGCGGTGGCGCGGCGGATGGCCGGGGCCGGGATCCGGGTGGTGGTGAATTCCGCCCACTCGGTTGCCGCGGGTGAGGAGTTGGCAGCTTCGCTGCCGGATGCCGTTTACGTACGGGCCGATGTGTCCGCGGACGGCGGGGCGGCGGCGCTCGTGTCGGCGGCCGTCGCCGCGTACGGGCGGCTCGACATCCTCGTGAACTGTGCCGGGATCACCCGGTTCATCGACCACGCGGACCTGGACGCCGCCGGGCCCGAAGTGTGGCGGCAGATCTACGACGTCAACGTCGTCGGGGTCTGGCAGACGATCACGGCGGCAGTCCCGCACCTACGGAAGAGCGGTGCGGGCAGCGTCGTGAACATCTCGTCGCAGGCGGGCGTGCGGCCCGGCGGGAGTTCCATTCCGTACGCGGTGAGCAAGGCCGCCGTGAACCACATGACGCAGCTCCTGGCGAAGACCCTCGGCCCGGAGGTCCGCGTCAACGCGGTGGCCCCGGGCATGATCGACACCCCGTGGTTCGAAGGGGTCGAGGGTGTGGACGCGGCCAAGGAAGCGGTCGCGGCGGCGGTGCCGCTGGGGCGGATCGGGCGGGCGGAGGACGTCGCGGACGCGGTGTTCGACCTGGCCAACGCTTCGTACATCACGGGGGAGGTCCTGCTGGTGGACGGTGGGGGGCATCTGGTCTGATCGGACCGGCCCAGACCGGATCCGTCACCGTCACCGTCACCGCCGAGGACCTCTTCACCAGTGAATGAGCCGCTTGCTCCCGATGCCGCCGCCGTCCTCGCCGTCCTGCTGGACGGGCCGGGGGCGGTGCTCGCCGCTTTGCGGGAGCAGGTTCCGTATGTGCGGGTGACAGGACGGTGCCGGTGTGGGTGCGCGAGTGTGGATCTGGGGGTGGACCGGGGGGCCGTGGCGGCGGCGCCGGTCCACGGCAGCCCGGTGGCGGAGGCGTTCTGGGCGGATTCGGAGTACGGGGCTGGGGTGCTGCTCTTCACGGCGGGCGGGTATCTGTCGGGGCTGGAGATCTACTCCGGCGCGGACGAGCCGCTGACCGGGTGGCCCGATCCGGCCGGGCTGACGGTGGAAGGGTAGTCAGCCCAGTTCCAGGGTGGTGAGCGCGTACAGGCCCGTGCGGTCGATGTCCGGGGGCTCGGACGTGTACATGCGGGCCGTTTCGAAGGTCGGGGTCAGGGCCAGTCGTTCCGCGAGGCGGATTGCGGCGGGGTTGCAGTCGGGGGCGTCCAGGGCGATCGGGGTGCCGGGGGTGGTGGCCGCCAGGGTGGTGAGGAGCGTGGCGGCGATGTCGGGGGTCGCCGCGTAGAGGGGGCCGACGCGGGAGGCGGCGGAGCAGGTACGCAGTACGGCCAGGCCTGCGAGGTTTCCGTCGCGAATCGCCGCTACGGCCCTGCGGTGCGGGGCCGTCAGCCAGGAGGCGAGGAAGGCGTCGCGGGGGGCCGGGAAGAAGCGGCGGTCGTACGCGGCGAGGAGTTCGAAGGGGAGCGTGGCGGCGTCGACCACCGTGACGCCGTCGGCAGCGGCGACGCGGGAGCCGCCTGCCGGAATTCCTTCGTAGCGGGTGTTCGTCCAGGCTGAAGTAAAGCCGGACTTACGGTAGTTGGGCTGTTGGGCGACCACACCGTCGAGGCCGACGTTGCGGCCGGCCAGGCGTTCCATGCCTGCGTTCCAGACCTGGATTCCGTAGCCCTGTCCGCGCAGGTCGGGGCGGGCGAGGTAGAGGCCGAGGAAGGCGTGGTCGGTGCCGTAGCGGACCACCGAGACACAGGAGGCGGGGGTGTCGTCGTCCTCGCGGCGGGCGAGCAGGAAGCCTCGCGGGTCGGCGGCGAAGAACGGCTGCGCGTCGGCGATCCCCGGATTCCAGCCCTCCGCGTGCGCCCAGTCTCGCATCAGGTGCAGGTCACATACGCTCGCGGCGGCGATACGGGTGGGTGGGAGTGGCTGGGGTGATCGGGGCGACTGGGGTGAGCGGGGCGGCTGGGGGTGCATCCGGGGCTCCTTGAGGTGGCGGGCAGGGCGGGGGCCTCTGGATATCTGGCCCGGATGGGCAGCTGTTATGCGGACTACGCCCCGGGGAAGGCCTTCGCCACGTCCAGCATCGAGCTCTGGAAGACGCCGAAGTGGTTCGTCGTGGCGCCCTGGTCGACAACCTTCGCCCTGGCGCCTCGCGCGGTCAACTGCCGTGCACAGCTGAGGGTGTTGGCGATCGGGGCTTCGTGGTCACCGGTTGCGCTGTAGAGCGTGACCGGGACCTTCGGGGTCCATGCGCACGTCGTGTCGATCCTGTTGACGACGTCAAGGAGGGGGCCGGTGGGCCTGCGGAGGTTCTCGTACCAGGCGGGGGTGAAGAGTTCCCTTACGGTGGCCGGGAGTTGAGGGATGATCTCCTCCTCCTTGTGGGTGCCGTCGAAGAGCCCTTCGACACGGGCCGCGTACGGGGCACGGAACACCTCCGCCGGGTCCCGGTACAACGACGGCGAGTGGAGGGCGTTCTGCGCCGTGAGTACGTACGCGAGGAGGATGACCGCCGCGCGACCCGGGACCGTACCGTCGATCATCGCGGGGATCTCGACGTGCTGGAGGTCGTACGGGCCCGCTCCGGCACGCAGTCCGGCGAGGCGGAGGTGCGGCACCGCACCGGCGGCGACCGCCCTGCCCACCGCCATGGCGACCTGACCGCCCTGCGAGAAGCCGGTGACGTACGCCTGGTGGGAGAGGCGGAGGGCGGGCAGGGTGCGGACGGCTTTCAGGAGGTCCAGGGTCGCGGAGACCGAGGACGCGTTGTCCATGAAGGGGTGCCGGCCGGGGCCCTCTCCCAGGCCCGGATAGTCGGGGGCGATCACTCCACGGCCACCGGCGGCGTAGGCATGGGCGGCGGTGCCGTCCGGGCCGAGGAAGCTGAGGGAGGGCGCCCGGCCCCGGAAGGTCATCGATCCGTGGGTGTGGATCACGGTGGGGAGGGGGCGGGAGGGGCGGCCGGGACGGGTGGCAGGGGGTACGGGGAGAGCGAGGAGGCCGGAGGCGGTGGTCGGGGCGCCGGCGGGGGTGGTGGTGCGGTAGACGATCCGGTACGCGGCCACGTCGTGGCGGATGGCCTTGAGGTCGTCCGTCGTCCCCTTGAAGCCGTGCTTGAGGGTCGACGCGACGATCTGGGCGCGGGTCTGGGTGCCGAGGGGGGTGACGGAGACGAGTAACGGTTCCCGGTCCGGTGAGTTCGGTGAGTTGGGTGAGTTCGGCGAGTTGGGTGAGTACGCGAGGGTCGGAATCGCGGGCGCCGGAGTCGGAGGCACCGCCGCAGCTGGAGTCGCCGCGAGGGCCGCGAGGACTGCCGCGGCGCCCGACGCGAGTACCCGGTTGCGCCAAGCAACTTGCCCCGTACGCCTTTTGAGGTTCTCGTCCGTGTGAGTCATACCCCGCTAGACCACCCCCGCCGTCCCGACGGTTGCCTCACCCCCTGCCGGCTCACTCCCCCGCCGCACCTCCGACGGCGTCGTCCTGCGGGTGCGCAGCAGCGTGCAGACCAGTGCCGCCGCCGTCAGCATGACGACCGCCGAGCCCAGTGCCGCCCAGTTCAGACCGCCCGTGAAGGCGTCCCGGGCCGTGGCGAGGAGTGATTCGGCCCGGTGGGGCGGGAGTTGGGGTGCGGTGGCGAGTGCGCCGCCCAGGGTTTCCCGTACCGCAGCGGGCTCCGTACCGGCCATTCCCCGGGTGTAGACCGCCGCGCCGATGCTGCCGAGGACCGCCATGCCCAGTGCGCCGCCGAACTCCGTGCCCGATTCGACGACCGCCGCCGCCGAGCCCGCCTGTTCCGGCGGGGCCGCGCCGAGAGCCATTTCGTTGGCGAGGGTCATGGCGACGACGATGCCGCCGACGTACAGCGAGCAGCCGGTGAGGACGTACCAGAGCGGGGAGTCGGTGCGGACGCCGGTGAGCCAGAGGAAGCCGGTCGCGGCGAGGACGAAGCCGCCGGTCATGACGTACGCACGGTCCGTACGGGCGGCGAGTGCCGCGCCCGCCGGGGCGAGGACGAGCACCGCGGCCGACGGGACCAGGCTCCAGAGGGCGGAGGTGAGGGGGCTCATGCCGCGCACCGACTGGAGGTACTGCGTGAAGAAGACCGCGAAGCCGACCGTGCCGAACATCGCGACGACGTTCGCTAGGACCGCCCCGCCGAACATCCGGCGGCGCAGCAGCGCCAGATCGACCATGGGGTGGGCGAGGGTGCGCTGGCGGCGGACGAAGAACGCACCGACGGCGAGGCCCGCGGCAATGCTCAGGAACGGGGTCAACTGGGCGCCGTTCTTGGCGAGTTCCTTGATGCCGTGGATGACGGGGAGCACGGCGGCCAGCGAGAGCACGGCGCTCGGCACGTCGAAGGGCCCGGCCGCCGAACCCTTGAACTCCGGGAGGAGGAAGGGCGCGAGGACCAGGAGCAGGAGCATCGCGGGGAGGTTGATGAGGAAGACCGAACCCCACCAGAAGTGTTCGAGGAGTACGCCGCTGAGGACCGGGCCGAGCGAGATCCCGGCGGTCATGACGGCCGTCCAGGCGGTGATGGCCTTGGCCCGCTGTCCCGCGTCGCGGAACAGGTTGCGGATGAGGGCGAGCGTGGACGGCATCAGGGTCGCACCGCCGATGCCGAGCAACGCCCTTACGGTGATGAGCATTTCGGGGGTACGGGCGTACGCGGCGGCCACCGACGCCGCCCCGAAGGCCGCCGCACCGAGGAGGAGCAGCTTGCGGCGGCCGATGCGGTCGCCGAGTGCGCCCATCGTGATGAGGAGTCCGGCGAGTACGAAGCCGTACACGTCCAGGATCCAGAGCTGCTGGGTGGCGCTCGGGGCGAGGTCGCGGCCGATGAAGGGGATCGCGAAATAGAGGACGGAGACGTCCATGGAGACCAGGAGGAGGGGCAGCATCAGGACGCCGAGGGCGGTCCATTCCCTGCGTCCGGCAAGTGGAGCAGGAGGGGCGGGAGGTACCGAAGTGGCCACGAGGACTCCAAGTGGGTGTCTGTACGACGTACGCACGCCGTCTGCGTACGAGGTAAACAGGCCTTCACCCGCGCGGCAATCAGCGACCTAGTGCACCTGGGACAGCAGGGCTGTTGGAGGCTTCCGCACTACCTCGGTGCACTAGTACACCTGGCCGCACTGGACTAGGCTCGCCGCCATGACCTCCTCCGCCCGGATCGTCGACGACATCCGCCGCCGCATCACGTCCGGCGCCCTCGCACCCGGCGACAGGGTTCCCTCCACCCGGCGCATCACCCAGGAGTGGGGCGTCGCCATGGCCACCGCGAGCAAGGCCCTCGCGGCTCTCGCCCAGGAGGGCCTCGTACGTCCGGTGCCCGGTGTGGGCACGGTCGTCGCGGGGCCGCCCGCCGGGCGCGGCGGCGGGGCGGCCGGGCCGCGGCCCGGCGGGCTGACCCGGGCACGCATCGTCCGCGCCGCCCTCGCGATCGCGGACGCCGAAGGGCTCGCCACCCTCACCATGCGCCGCGTCGCCACCGACCTCGGGACCTCGACGATGGCCCTGTACCGGCATGTCCCGGGCAAGGCCGAGCTCGTGCACCTCATGTCGGAGGAGGTGTTCGGGGAGCACCCGATGAAGACCGGCCCGCTGCCGGGGTGGCGGCCTCAACTCACCTACGCGGCGGGCTGGTTGTGGAAGATGTACACACGGCATCCGTGGATGGCGCAGGCCATGGCCACCCTCACCCGGCCGACGGCCGCCCCGCAGGCCATGCGGTACACCGAGTGGGTGCTGCGGGCGCTGAGCGGCCAGGGCCTCAGTCCGTCCGAGATGCTGCACATCCACCTCACCCTCTTCGGGCACGTCCAGGGGCTGGCCACCACCCTGGAGCTGGAGAACCGGGCCCGACAGGACACCGGGATGACTCCGGAGGAGTGGATGGCCTCCAACGAGCCGCGTGCGGAGGCGGTCCAGGCGTCCGGCGAGTACCCGATCCTCGGCGCGCTCTTCGCGCGGGACGACTTCGATCTGGACCTGGAGACCCTGTTCGCGTTCGGGGTGGAACGGATCCTGGACGGGGTGGCGGTCCTCATCTCCCGCAAGAACAGCGCGACTTGACGGGACTGCGCCGGGACTACCGAGCTACTGGGCTGCGCGCAGCCGGTCCGCCGTCGCCCCCGCGTCGTAGCCCTCCGGCACTCCGTCGACCAGGATGATGTCGCCCGCGAGGTGGCGGGTGCGCAGCGGGAGGATCTCCTGGTAGGCGGCGGACCTGTACCAGGCGCGACCGGCTTCCAGGTCCGGGAAGGAGACCAGGACGGGGCCGCCGCGCCACTCGCCCTCCAGGACCTCGTGCGGGGTGGCGTGCACGAGGAAGTGGCCGCCGAAGGGGGCGAAGGTGGACTGGATCCGGTCCATGTAGGTGAAGACCTCCTCGTGGAGCTCTCCGGGGCCGATGTGGGCGATGGCGTACGCGGTCATGGCTTGCTCCTGACGGTGAATTCCCCTGCTGGTGCGATGAGTTGAATCCTGCCGAAAAGGCCGCGCGGGGTCGATTACGTCAGAGGTAGGTTGACCGGATGGATCTTGAGGCCCAACGCGCCCCGGCCCCGTTCACCCTCCGCCCCGCCGTCGAGGCCGACGCGGAGGCCGCCGCCGGCGTGTGGCTGCGCTCGTACGACGCCGCGCTGCCCGGCGTGCGGCGGGCACACAGCGACGACGAGGTGCGGGGCTGGTTCCGGTACGTGCTGGTGCCGGGCGGCGGCACCTGGGTCGCGGAGGACGGCGCGGGCGCGGGCGCAGGTGCAGGTGCAGGTGCAGGTGCGCTCGCGGGTGTGATGGTGCTGGACGAGGCGGGCATCGACCAGCTGTACCTGGCCCCGGAGCAGCGCGGGCGCGGGCTCGGCGACCTGTTCGTGGCGAGGGCCAAGGAACTGAGGCCCGGCGGGCTGGAGTTGTGGACCTTCCAGGCCAACACCCCCGCCCACCGGTTCTACGTACGGCACGGCTTCACCGAGGCCGAGCGGACGGACGGCTCGCGCAACGAGGAGCGGGAGCCGGACGTCAGGTTCGTCTGGAAGCCGTAGAAGCCGTAGAAGCCACAGGAGGCCCCGGAAGCCGTAGGAGCCGTGGCCCCGGACGTACGAAGAGGGCGGGCGCCACCCGTGTGGGGTGGCGCCCGCCCTCATGCGTACCGGGGAGGGGCGGAGGATCAGCCCTCCGAGCCCGCCTTCCAGGCCGCCCAGTCCAGGTTCCAGCCGTTGAGGCCGTTGTCCGGCTTGATGGTCTTGTCCGGGGAGTTCTTCACGACGACGACGTCGCCGACCATCGAGTTGTTGAAGAACCACGCGCCGGGCGTGTTCGGGTCGTTGGCGCCCTTGGCGTCCGACAGGCCCACGCAGCCGTGGCTGGTGTTGGCGCTGCCGAAGATGCCCTTGCCCCAGTAGTTGCCGTGGATGAAGGTGCCCGACGTGGACAGCCGCATGGCGTGCGGGACGTCCTTGATGTCGTACTCACCCTTGCCGTCGTCGTCCGTGAAGCCGACCGTCGAGCCGTCCATGCGGGTCTCCTTGAACTTCTCGGAGATCACCATCTTGCCGTTGTACGTGGGGTTGTCGGGCGAACCGGCGGAGATCGGGATCGTCTTGATCACCTTGCCGTCCTGGGTGACGGTCATCTGCTTCGACTTGGCGTCGACGGTGGAGACCTGGTTGCGGCCCACGGTGAACTTGACCGTCTTGTCCTGGACGCCCAGCACGCCGTCCGCACCCTCGACGCCGTCCAGCGCGAGCTTCATGGTGACGGTGGAGTTGCCCTTCCAGTAGTCCTGGGGGCGGAAGTCGAGGCGCTGCGAGTCGAACCAGTGGCCGACGACTTCCTGGCCGCTGCTGGAGGTGACGGTGATGCCGCCCTGGACGGCCTTCTTGTTCGTGATCGGCTTGTCGAAGCGGAGCGAGACCGGCATGCCGACGCCGACCTTGGAGCCGTCCTCGGGCGTGAAGCTGCCGATGAAGCTGTTCTTCGGGGAGACCGTGGTGAAGGAGCGGTTCTCGTGGGCGCTGCGCTTGTCCGCGTCCACGGCAGTCGCGCTGAGCTTGTAGACGGTGGCGCGCTCCAGGCGGCCCTCCGGCTTCCAGCTCAGCCCGTCGGCCGAAATGCTGCCCTTGACTTCCTTGCCCGCCGCGTCGGTGAGCTTGACCGCGGTCAGCTTGCCGTCGGCGACGGTGACCTTGGCGTCGTTGTTGATGCCGACGTTGGTGGCACCGGCCTTGGGGGTGATCTCTATTCGGGCCTTGGAGGTGTCCTTGGCCGCTGCGGCGTCGGCCTGCTCCTGCGACTTCTTCGCACTGTCGGCGCTGTTGCCGCCGTCGCCCTTGCCGTCGTCGCTGCAGCCCGTAAGCACCAGTACGCCGCCGAGCAGCGCGGACGCGGCTATCAGACCCTTGCGTCGCTTGCTGTTCGTGATCACACGCTTCTCCATCGTTGCCGCTTCCCCACGATCTTCCCCGGCCACACCGGGACTCCCCGGGTCTCGCCGGGCAGCACGTCCCCGTCAATGCACTAACAACCCTCGCACCGACGCCCCAGTTCCACTTCCGTGGAAAGTGTGGGCAATGCCACTCGCCCGAGCTGTCGCCCGACGTCTGCTCCCTTACGACGCTACGCCGCCCTATTTGCCCCTGCTCGGGCGGGGTCATGCACGGGAAGCAGAGATTCCGGGCCGCCGTAAGTCCCGTTTCGAGACTGTTTCGCCGGGCGGAACGAAAGGTTCCACCCCCACATCTCTTTCCTTGGACCCGCTGCTTTCATTAGCATCGGCGCGCACGACCAATTCGCGGGTGCCTCAAGGGGGATCGATACCGTGGCCGCACTCCGACCACTGCTGACCGCCACCGCTGCCGGTGGGATGCTCGCCGCGCTGTGGTTCGTACCGTCGGCGAACGCGACGGTCGAGGTCCCGCAGCGGACGGCCGGCACTGCCGGAGGGACGTCCCAGGCCCAGCAGGCCGCCCGGACCTCCGCCGAGCCCACAGCTTCCACCCCTTCCGCCAGGACCCCCGCGAGGCCGGACGCGGCCCTCGCCCTCGCCGACACCGGCAGCGTCGACACCACTCCGTACGTCATCGGCGGCACGGCCTTCCTGGGGATCGGCGCGGGCTTCATGACGTACTCGGTGCGGCGCAGGGGCGCGACCGGGACTCCCGGAGGCCTTGTCTAGGGGTTGCCCGACTCGTCCAGCTCTGCCAGGTGCTCGTTCATCGTGGTGTGCAGGTCGTTCAGGAAGCCCTCGAACTGCTGGAGCTGCTCGGCCGAGTAGCGGGCCAGCATCCGCTCCATGCGCTCCCCCAGCGGCCGGAAGAAGTCGTCGGTCAGCTCCTGGATGCGGGCGCTGCCGCGCAGCGTGACGATCCGCCGGTCGGTCTGCTCCCGGGTACGGACGACGTGACCGGCCTTCTCCAGCCGGTTGAGCAGGGCGGTGGTGGCGCCGGACGAGAGCTGGATGCGCTCGCTGAGGCGGGCCGGGGAGAGGGGCGCGCCGCGCTCCTCTCCGAACAGGATCTGGATCAGGGCTTCGGCGTCGGTGGTGTGCAGGCCGAGCCAGGACGCGAACCTGCGCCCCACCTCCTGGTAGTCGGCCCCGTACAGCCGCAGCCCCTCGGTCAGCCGCTCCCGCTGTCCACCGGGCCCCTCGGGGGCGGGCGTGCCGCGCTGCTTGCTCTCCGTCGCACTCATCGGGGCAGTCCGCTTCTCTCTTCAGGTCCGGTACGTCACCGCTGCCCAACCTAACGGGCGACCGGGACCTCCTCCTCCGGCGAGGACGAGGTCGGGGTCGAGGTCGGGGTCGAGGTCGCCGCCCGTACGCCCGCCGACGGAATGAGCACGGTGGCGATCAGGCCGAGGACCACGAAGCCCGCCGCGACCAGGCCGCCGAGGGTGATGCCCTCGGTCATCGCCCAGCGGGCCGCGTCGGCGACCGGTGCGGTCTGCGGGTTGCCGGAGAGAGGGCCGATCGCGGCGCCCGCACTGTCGGTGACGGCGTGGGTGAACTTGTCGACCTGCCCGCTCGTCAGCCCCGCCCCGTCCAGCCTGTCGCCGAGCTTGTTGCTGAGAGTGCTGAAGAACAGCGTGGTCAGGACGGCGATGCCGAGCGCGGAGCCCAGCTGCCGGAAGGCGCTCTGAATGCCGGAGCCCTGGCCCGCGCTGCTGTCGGGGATCTCGGCGAGCACGACGTTGGTGACCTGGGCGGTCGCGAAGCCGACGCCGATTCCGTACAGGAAGAGGACGAGCGCGACCGTCCACCACGGGCTGTCGGTGGCGGCGATCAGCCCGAGTCCCGCCAGCCCGGCGACTTCGAGCGCGAGCCCGATCCGCAGCTGGTTGAGCGCGTGGACCTTGGCGGCGAGCCCGAAGCTGGCGCCGCTCGCGACGAAGCTGCCGATGGCGATGGGGACGAGCGCGAGTCCGGCCTGTACGGCGCTGTAGTCGAGCGTGAACTGCAGCCACAGCGGCAGCACGGCCACGATGCCGAACTCGCCGAGGCCGATGATCAGGGTGGCGATGTTGCCGTTGCGGAAGGAGGAGATGGAGAAGAGCCGGGTGTCCATGAGCGCCCGCGACGGGTCGCTGCTGCGGGTGATCGCCGCCTGCCGGGTCACGAAGGCCGCCAGCGCGACGACGGACAGGACGAGGGCGACCAGGACGGGCGAGGGCCCGCCGTCCCAGCGGAAGCCGAAGAGGTCCAGCGGGCGGACGACCGTGAACCAGCCGTACGTACGCCCCTCGACGAGCCCGAAGGCGAGCAGTCCGAGGCCGGCGACGGACAGGACCGCGCCGATGGCGTCGATCTTTCCCTTGGTCTTCGGCGACGGCGCCAGGTACATCAGGGCGCCCACCGCGATGAGGATCGACAGCGGCACGTTGATGCCGAACGCCCAGCGCCAGGTGGCGTGTTCGGCCAGCCAGCCGCCGAGCAGCGGGCCCAGTGCGGAGGCGGCGCCGATGGTGGAGCCCCAGACGGCGAAGGCCTGGCCGCGCGCCTTGCCGGTGAAGGTGGCGTTGAGCAGGGACAGCGAGGTCGGCAGGATCATCGCGCCGCCGACACCCTGGACGAACCGTGCGACGACGAGCATGTCGCCGTTGGGCGCGAGCCCGGCGAGCACGCTGGTCGCGCCGAAGATCACGACGCCCGCGATGAAGACGCGCCGCGCGCCGATGAGGTCCGCGAAGCGGCCGACCAGCAGGAGCAGGGCCGCGAAGACGATCGCGTACGACTCCTGGATCCATTGCATCTGGCCGGAGTTGACGTCCAGGTCCTCGATGACCGACGGGACGATCACATTCACGATCGTGGTGTCGACGACGATCAGCGCGACGCCGAGGGCGAGGGCGATGAGGCCGAGCCAGCGGCGGGTGCTGCTGGGGGTTGGCGGGTCTTGCGTCACGATTAGATTCCTCCACGGTGAAGTATTTCCATCATGAAGGTACCAGCGGGACGCGGAACACACAAAGGAGGGGCGCCCGGCCGTGTGCCGGACGCCCCTCCTTTGTCTGCGTACGTGAGTTACGCCAGCTTCCCCGTGACCGGCTCGACGGCCGCGACGAGAGCACCGCTCCGTACGAACGCGTCGGCGGCGGCCAGGTCGGGCGCCAGGAACCGGTCAGGGCCAGGACCCTGCACGCCCGCCGCCCGTACCGCCGTGATGGCTGCCTGCGAGGCGGGCGCCGGGGTCAGCCCGTGCCGCAGCTCGATGCCGCGGGTGGCGGCGTACAGCTCCACCGCGACGATCCGGGTGAGGTTGTCGATGCTGGTACGGAGCTTGCGCGCCGCCGACCAGCCCATCGACACGTGGTCCTCCTGCATGGCGGAGGACGGGATCGAGTCGACGGAGGCCGGGTTCGCCAGCCGCTTCATCTCGCTCACCAGGGCCGCCTGCGTGTACTGGGCGATCATCAGCCCGGAGTCGACACCGGCGTCGTCCGCGAGGAACGCGGGCAGTCCGTGGCTCCGGTTCTTGTCGAGCAGCCGGTCCGTGCGCCGCTCGGCGATCGACCCGAGGTCGGCGGCGACGATGGCGAGGAAGTCGAGGACGTACGCGACGGGCGCACCGTGGAAGTTCCCGTTGGACTCGACGCGCCCGTCGGGCAGCACCACCGGGTTGTCGACGGCGGCGGCGAGCTCGCGCTCGGCGACGGTGATGGCGTACGCGATGGTGTCGCGACCCGCACCGGCGACCTGCGGAGCACAGCGCACCGAGTACGCGTCCTGGACGCGCGGCGCGTCGTCCTGGTGGTGCCCGGTGAGCCCCGAACCCTCAAGCACCCGCAGCATGTTGTCGGCGGAGGCGCCCTGCCCCGGGTGCGGACGGATCACGTGCAGCTCGGGGGCGAGCACCTTCTCGGTTCCCAGCAGCGCTTCCAGGCTGAGCGCCGCGGTGATGTCGGCGGACGTGTACAGCCGCTTCAGGTCGGCGATCGCCATGATCAGCATGCCGAGCATGCCGTCGGTGCCGTTGAGGAGGGCGAGGCCCTCCTTCTCCTTGAGCTCGACGGGCGCGATCCCGTGCTCGGCGAGCAGCTCGCCCGCGGGGCGGACGGTGCCGTCCGGACCCTCGGCGTCTCCCTCGCCCATCAGCGTCAGCGCGCAGTGCGACAGCGGGGCGAGGTCCCCGGAACACCCGAGCGAGCCGTACTCGTGCACGACCGGCGTGATGCCCGCGTTCAGCACGTCCGCCATGGTCTGCGCGACCGACGGACGTACGCCCGTGTGCCCGGACGCGACCGTCTTCAGCCGCAGGAACATCAGCGCACGCACGACCTCGCGCTCGACGCGCGGCCCCATGCCGGCGGCGTGCGAGCGCACGATGTTGCGCTGGAGCTGGGCGCGCAGCTCATGGCTGATGTGCCGGCTCGCCAACGCGCCGAACCCGGTCGACACCCCGTACACCGGCTCCGGCTTGGCAGCCAGCGCGTCCACGATCTCGCGCGAGGCGGCGAGCGCGGCGACGGCCTCGGCGGACAGCTCGATACGGGCATTGCCCCGGGCCACCGCGATGACGTCTTCGACGGTGGTCCCGGCGGTGCTGAGCACGACAGGGGCGGGGGCGGCGGGGGTGACCAGGGTGTGCATATCCATATTCAGGAGCCTACGTTTTGAATGCGCGCCTGTCACTAGTGGTGGGCGGGTTGGGTCCTTACCGATTGCCGACGGTGTGGCGGTCGGTGAGGTCGTAGACGTCGTAGCCGCTGAATTTCGCGCCGGGCCGGCCCAGCGTGAGGAACCAGCGGCGGTCCGAGCCCAGCACCTTCTGCAACTCCGGCCACTTGACGGACCCGTCGTCCCACCGGTAGCTCACGGCGCCGACGGTGGGCGGGGCCCAGCCGAGGACGAGCTCGGCACGCTCCCTGGCCGGGTCGACGGGGTCCGTCAGCACGACCGCAGCGGTACGCGTACTGCCTTCGCCGGCCGCGGGCAGTACGCCGTACGCGAGCACTCCCGCCCCGTCCTCGGGCCGCATGGCCGCCACGAAGAGAGTGTTGCCGACGCCGTACGGGGGCTTCGCCCCGGGCGTGCGCACTGCGCCGCCGAACACCGTGCCCGGCCACGCCTTCCGCACGGCGGCCAGCTGCGCCCACGCCTCGGCCTCGGTGCGGGCCGGGGCGTAGAGGTGGATCTTCACGGACGTTCCTTCGGCCCGGAGGTCGGTGGTGGCCGGGTGCAGTGCGTCGACGGGCGCCTGCCCGGCCCCGCTGTCGACCGGCGCGGGGGCCAAGGAAGGCTCGGGCTTCGCCCCCGACCAAGCCCCCTGCACCGACAGCGCGAAGGCCACCGCGAGCAGCGGCACCGTCACCGCGACCGCCGCCCCCACCACCCAGTTCACCGTACGAGGCCGGCTGCCCGACGGAACCACCTCGCCCGGGGCATCTTCCAGAAGGTCCCCGTCCTCGCCCCGTACGACCGGGAACTCCGCGACCAGCACCGCGCCCGGCCCGTCGCCGTCCGCCACGTACAACGATCCGCCCTGCCGTACGGCGATCTCCCGGGCGATGGCAAGCCCGAGCCCCGCGCCGCTGCCGTCGGCACGGGTGCGGGAGTCGTCGAGGCGAGTGAAGCGCTCGAAGACGCGCTCGCGGTCGGCGGGCGGGATGCCGGGGCCGTCGTCCCGCACCTCGACCCGTACGGTCTCGCCCGTCCCGTCCACGCTCAGAACGCATTCCACCTCCGTACGGGCGTGCCGGCAGGCGTTCTCCAGCAGGTTGCGTAGCAGCCGCTCCAGCCGGAGGGGGCTGCCGGTGAGCGGGGGCAGGCCGGCCGGGGCGGCGCAGGTGACGTGCAGGGAGCTGTTACGGCGCAGATGCCGGAGCTCCTCCACCAAATCGCTTGCCAGGTCCGGCAGTTGGACCTGCTGATCGGCGTTCGGGGCGGGCCCGTCGATACGGGTGAGCAGCAGGAGGTCGTCGGTGAGGTGCTGGATGCGCTCGACGTCGGCGAGGGTGCCGCGCGCGGTGCCCGGCCAGTCCACGCCGTCGGGGTGGGTGAGCGAGGACTCCAGCGAGGCGCGCAGGCCGGCGATGGGGCTGCGCAGCTCGTGCGAGGCATCGGCGACGAAGCGGGCCTGCCGGTCGGCGGCGGCCTGGAGCCGGTCGAGGGTGGCGTTGAGGGTACGGGCGAGCTGGTGCAGCACGCCGCCGAGGGCGGGCACCGGGACGCGGCGGTCCAGGGAACTGGCGGTGATGTCGGCGAGCTCGGCGCGCATCGCCTCCACCGGGCGGAGAGTCAGGCGGGCGGCGACCCAGCCGGTGACCACGAGAAGGAGCGTGGCACCGACGATGAGCAGCCACAGGGGGCCGCCACTGTCGCCGCGGTGGGACGGGAAGCGGTCCCAGGGCTGTACGAACCCCCACACCACCCCCGTACCGGCGAGCACGGTCCCGAGGGCGGCCGGAATCAGCCGGGCCCCGCCCCGCCATGGCGCCGGGCGGCCCAGCGGTTCCACCGCGACCCAGGCCGCGAAGCCGACGACAAGGGCGGTCACGGGGACGGCGAACCCGAACCCGGTGCGCAGGGCCGCGCTCGCGGCCCCCCAGGGGTCGGCCTTGTTGAAGTGCTGCGCCCAGACGGCGTGCGCCCACAGCAGCGCAGCGGTGACACCGGCCACCACGAGCACGGCCCCCCACCGCCGGACGGCCGCCCACATGGCGAGGCCCACCAGAATCGCGCCGAGCGGAACCCCCGGCCAGAGCATGCCGTCGACGACGGGCAACAGGCGGCCGAAAGGCCCCGCCGCGCCGGTGTACGGCACCAGCCGGTCGGCGAGCAGCCAGGCGGCGGCCAGCAGGGCGACGACGAGCCCGGCGGAGAGTCCTGCCACCCAGGCGGCGCGCAGCCGGAAGCGGGCCGGCCGGGTCCCAACGGGCCGGAAACCGGGCGACGCACCTCCTCCTGGCGGGGGACCGGCGGACGCACCCCCCACCGGCCGGGAACCGGCCGACGCACCCCCTCCTGGCGGGGGGCCGGCCGACGCACCCCCCACAGGCGGGGGGCCGGCCAACGCACCCCCTCCTGGCGGGGGACCGGCCGACGCACCCCCCACAGGCTGGGGACTGGCCGAGCGGGCCGCCGCCAGCCGATCCCCCGCCGCCGACAAATCCCCCGCCGCCGGCCGACCCCCCGCCGGCCGGGAACGTACAGAACCGTCCCCACCGTCCCCCACCGGCCGGGAACGTACAGAACCGTCCCCACCGTCCCCCACCGGACGAAACCCCGTCGGCCGAAACCCCGTCGGCCGAGAGCGGCCCGCCCGTTCCCCTCCCCCTCCCCCACCCGTCTCAGCCACCGTCACTCCCCACCCGGTATCCCCCACCCCGCACCGTCTCGATCGCCGCCCGCCCGAACGGCACGTCGATCTTCTTGCGCAGCGCGCTGACGTACACCTCGACGATGTTGAGGTCCCCGTCGTAGGACGCGTCCCACACCTCGTCCACCACGTCCACCTTCGGCACCACCTCCCCCGCCCGCCGCGCCAGACACTCCAGTACCGCGTACTCCTTGCCGGTCAGAGGTATTCGGGTCTCGCCCCGACCGCACTCCCGCCCCGCCGGGTCCAGCCACAGGTCGCCGAGCCGCAGCACGGTCCCCCGGCGCGCCCCGCCCCTGCGCAGCAGTGCACGCAAGCGGGCCTCCAGCACCACGTACGAGAACGGTTTCGCCAGATAGTCGTCCGCGCCCGTGTCGAGCGCCTCCGCCTCGTCGTACTCGCCGTTCTTCGCGGTCAGCATCAGGATCGGGGTGTCGATCCCGGCCCGCCGCAGCCGTTCGCACACCCGGTAGCCGTTGAGGCCGGGCAGCATGATGTCGAGGACGATCGCGCTGTACGGGTGCTCGGTCGCCCGCCACAGCCCGTCGAGGCCGTCGCTCGCCACGTCGACGGCGTACCCGGCCGCGCCGAGCCCCCGCTTCAGGGACGCGGCGAGACGCTCCTCGTCCTCCACCACCAGCAGTCTCATGGCCCCCAGTATTCACGGAGCCCCGGCCCTGTTCCTGAAGCGATCTTCAGGGAGCTTCAGCGTCGTCTCAGCAGGTGACGGCCATGCTCCCGGGCATGCCGAGCACCCTTCCGCGCCTCGTCGCCTCACGAGGGCCCGCCCGCGTCCTGCGCGCATTGCGCACCGACTTGCGGTCGGGTCCCGGCGCCCGCCGGGCGTACGCCGCCCTCGTCG
Source organism: Streptomyces sp. NPDC048442 (assembly GCF_040651475.1). Lineage (NCBI taxonomy): Bacteria > Bacillati > Actinomycetota > Actinomycetes > Kitasatosporales > Streptomycetaceae > Streptomyces > Streptomyces sp. NPDC048442. Next base: position 80,709 of record NZ_JBEZKB010000027.1, on the reverse strand, counting down.
CCCTGCTCGCGTTCACCGCGTACGCGGCCTACGCACTGCGGATGCACGCGAGTTTCCGTACGACCGGCTACGACCTCGGCATCTTCGGCCAGGCCATCCGCTCGTACGCCCGACTCGCCCTCCCCGCCTCGGAGATCAGGGCGGCCACGGCCCTGGCCCCGGACACCCCGTTCCCGCTCCTCGGCGACCACTTCCACCCGGTCCTGGCCGTCCTGGCCCCGCTCTACCGCCTCGCCCCGCACGTCGAGCTCCTGCTCCTCGCGCAGGCAGCCCTCGCCGCCTGGTCGGTGTACGTGATCACGCGGGCCGGAGGGCGGCGGATCGGGGTCGCGTACGCACTGTCCTGGGGCGTCCAGAAGCTGATCGGTTTCGACTTCCACGAGGTCGCCTTCGCCCTCCCCCTCCTCGCGCTCTCCCTGGCCGCGTACCGCGAGGGCCGGTGGCGGGCGTGTGCGGCGTGGGCGGCCGGACTCGTCCTGGTCAAGGAGGACCTGGGCGCGACGGTGCTGGTCCTCGGCCTGCTCCTGCTCCGCCACGACCGGAGGGCGGGTACGGCGCTGTGCGTACTGGGCCCGGCGGCAGCGGCGCTGGCCGTCCTCGTCGTCCTCCCGCACTTCAACCCGAGCGGCGACTACACATACCTCGCCAACATGGGCGGCACGGACACGGCCGCCCCGTCCGGACTGGACACCAAGACCACCACCCTCCTCTGCCTCCTGCTCCCCACCCTGTTCCTCGCCCTGCGCAGCCCGCTGATCCTGCTCGTACTGCCCACGCTGGCCTGGCGGTTCACGTCCTCCAACGTCATGTACTGGGACACCGACCACCACTACTCGGCCGTCCTGATGCCGATCGTCTTCCTCGCCCTGATCGACTCCCTGGACCGCAGGTCGCAGCCGATTCCCCACGCCCATACGGCAGTACTGGCCGTCGCCGCTCTGCTCGCCACTGCCCTGCCCCTGGCCGAAGCCGTCCGCCCGGCCTTCTGGCGGGACCCGCCGAGGACGTGGGCCGCCCGGCAGGCACTCGCCCTCGTCCCGGACGACGCCAGGGTCGCGGCCACCAACCGCCTCGCCCCCCACCTCACCGACCGCACGACGGTCTACCTCCACGCCCCGGGCCGGCCGGACGCACGGGTCGACTGGATGGTGCTGGACGCGTTGGACACGACGTTCTCGGTGGACCGCCCGAACCCGTCACAGCCCGGCTTCCAGCAGGTGTACGAGGCGGAGGGCTACGTCGTCCTGCGCCGGGCCCCGTAACCGGCTCGGATGCGGCGCACAGGGGGGCGAGCGACACTTGGAGTGGCACACCACCTCCGAAAGAGGGCACCCATGTCGATCATGGACAAGGTCAAGGCGATGCTCGGCCAGCACTCGGACAAGGCCAAGCAGGGCGTGGACAGAGCCGGAGACATGGTCGACCAGCGCACGGCGGGCAAGTACGCCGACAAGGTCGACATGGCACAGGACAAGACCAAGGAGTACATCGACCGCGAGAACCGGCCGCCGCAGCCTTGAGGCCCTGGCGCGGAGCCGGCCGGATATACGCTGCTGTGCTGTAGCCACGAGTTCAGTCGTTCGAGGGGGAGCGAAGTGCAGCACTTCATACGGCCGGAGGGGGCTCCGCCGGTCAACGGCTACAGCCACGCCGTCTCGTTCGCCGGGGCGATGGTCGCCGTGTCCGGGCAGGTGCCGGTCGACCCGGAGGGCCGCCTGGTGGGCGGGGACGATGCCGAGGCTCAGGTGCGGCAGGTGTACGCGAACCTGACGGCGGCACTGAAGGCGGCGGGTTCCGACCTCCAGCACGTCGTCAAGCTGACGGTGTACCTGACCGACCTCGGCGACCTGCCCGCCTTCCGCCGGGTGCGGGACGAACACCAGGATGCGGCCCGCCCGCCCGCCTGCTCGCTGGTCCAGGTGGCCGGCCTGGTCAACCCGGCGTTCCGGGTCGAGATCGACGCGCTGGCCGTGGTCCCGGCGATCGAGGACTGAGCGGGGACCAACTGCCGCTCACCACCGACTGGTTGCTTCCCGGCGGAACAGGGAATCGTAGGGGCGGGGCCCAGGTTCCTCTCTCCCCGCCCCGCCCTTCCACCGTTCCCCGTGCACGGACTACGCCCGCGCGTCCTCCAACGCCGCAGGCAGACTCACCCGCACCCCCGCCCCCTACTCCCGCCCCGCCCCCCGAAACCTCCGTCGTTCCCCCGTGCCCGGCAGGGGCCCGCGTGGGGCTTCGGCCAGGGGGAGTACCGACCCGTCCCTCCCCGCCACCACCGGCTTGCGTGAGCGGGCCGCCTTGGCCCGGTACTGGGCCGCGTCCGCCAGGCGGAACAGGCGGCGGGCCGAGGTGATCTCGCCGATCGGGTCGCCGGTGGAGGCGATGCCGCAGGCCACGCCGTCGCCGTGCTCCAACTCCGCCGCGCGGAGGCAGAGTTCGTCGGCCACGCGGACCACCTCGTCGGCCGTCGGGCCCACGGAGAGGAGGCAGAACTCGTCGCCGCCGAGACGGGCGGCCAGCGCGCCGGGAAGCATCGCGCCGCAGCGCGAGAGCACGCAGCCGAAGCGTTCCAGGAGGCGGTCACCTGTCGCATGGCCGTGGGTGTCGTTGACCTGTTTGAGGCCGTTGACGTCGCAGACGACCAGGCTGACGACCGCCCCCGCCGTACGGTGCGCCTCCACCGCCTCGTCGAGACGTATGTCGACGGCGCGCCGGTTCGCGAGACCGGTGAGGGGGTCGGTGAAGGCCAGGGTGCGGACCTCCTCCAGGCGTTCCGTCTGGACGATTCCGGCGGCGACGACGGAGGCGAGGACCGTCGCGAAGTCCGCGTCCGCACGGTCGAAGACCGGCCGGCCCGGCGGCCGGGCCACGTACAGCTCGCCCCACGCCCTGCCGTGCAGCACGATCGGCGCGACCACGCAGCAGCCCCGGCCCCGGCGGCGCAGGGCCGCCACCCGCTGGTGGCAGTAGCCGGGGCGGGGCGACGCCGGGCCGTCCGCCGTCTCCACCCAGGCGTCCGGTTCGCCGCCGCCCACCCACTGCTCGTGCAGGAATTCGGTGATCTCGGGGAACTGGTGGACCGGATACGTCTCGTCGTCCGGGAATTGTGCTTCGCCCGGCGCGCGCTCCCCCTCGTTGACCAGGACGCGGAGCCGGCCCGCCTCCCGCTCCCACACCGAGAGCGCGGCGAAGCTGCCGCCGAGCGCGTCCCGCACGCCCAGCGCCGCCGCCCGCCACGTCCCGCGCGGAGTGTGTGCGGCCGCCATCGCCTGCGCCAGCGCGACCACGGCCTTCACCCGTACGTCCTCACCCATTCGTACAGGTTAGGCATGGTTGGGGACGTTTTGATGCCCTACTCTCCGGGCCCTACTCGCCGGGCCCCACTCTCCGGGCCTTACTCGCCGGGCCTTACTCGCCGGGCCACTCAGGCTTCCGCTTCTCGTTGAACGCGGCGACGCCCTCCGCCCGGTCCCCGGAGAAGGCCACCGACCGCCAGGCCGCGTCCTCCACCTCCAGGCCCGCCCGCAGGTCGAGCCCCTGCCCCAGCCGCAGCGCCTTCTTCGCGGCGCGCAGACCGACGGGCGAATTGGCCGCGATACGGGCCGCCAGCGCGAGAGCCTCCTCGCGTGCGTCACCGGCTTTTGCCAGTACGTCGACCAGGCCGAGCTCCGCCGCCTCCGCCGCCTCCACCCGGCGCGCCGTGAACACCAGCTCCGCCGCCCGTGCCGCCCCCACGCGGCGCGGCAGCAGCTGCGTACCGCCGCCGCCCGGGATGACGCCCACGGAGACCTCGGGCAGGCCGACGACGGCCGTCGCGTCGGCGACGATCACGTCGCAGGCCAGCGCCAGCTCGTAGCCGCCGCCGAGGGCGAAGCCGTGCACGGCGGCGACCGTCGGCATCGGGAGGTCGAGGACGCCGGTGTACGCGGCGCGGGCGGTGGGGCGCTGGCGGACCAGCTCGGCGTCGGTGAAGGAGTTGCGCTCCTTGAGGTCCGCGCCGACGCAGAAGGCGCGGTCGTGGGAGGAGGTGAGGACCGTCGTACGGACCGCCGGGTCGGCGGCCAGTGCCGCACAGGCCTCCGCGATCGAGGCGGCCATGGCGGACGACACCGCGTTCATCGCCTTGGGGCGGTCCAGGACCAGCTCGGCGACGTGACCGCCCTCGCCGTGGCGCCGTACCGCTACGAATTCCCCGTACCGCTGCTCGTCCATGCCTGCCACGACTGCACCCTCCCGGTTAACGATCGTTTCCGGGAGGATCTTAGGCAGCCGGGGCACCGCTCAGGAAGAGTCCGGTTTTGCCCGCCGGCCCAGCATCCACGGTTCCACTATTCCGAGGCCGCGCACCGGGCGCTGCCACATCGGCTGGAGGCCGAAGCGGTACGTGGGTGCTTCCGTGCCCTCCTTCTCCGCCTTCTCCGCCTCGGCGGCGGCCTCCGCCTCGGAGACGGGCGCGTCGCCGGTACGGGACAGCTCCTCGGCGAGCGCACCGTCGACCAGGACGGTGTCCTTGGCTGCTATCGACGTGAGACGGCTCGCCAGGTTCACCGTCGTACCGAAGACGTCGCCCATGCGGGTCGTGACGGTGCCGAAGGCGATGCCGACGCGCAGAGCGGGCATCGTCTGGTCGTGGGACAGGGTCTCGATGAGGCGCAGCGCGATCTCGGCCGCCGTGCCCGCGTCGTCGGCGCAGTAGAGGACCTCGTCGCCGAGGGTCTTGATGAGGCGGCCGCCGTGGGCGGCGACGAGGTCGGCACAGGTCGTCTCGAACGCCTCGACCAGCTCGCCGAGCTCCTCCTCCTCCAGCCGGCGGGTGAGGCGGGTGAAGCCGACCAGGTCCGCGAAGCCGACGGCGAGGCGGCGGTCCACCATCTCGTCGTCGTCGGCGGCCTGAACGACCCGGCCGGTCGCGGCGGCGAGCTGCCGGCGCCAGACGTAGACCAGGAACTCCTCCAGTTCGGGGAGGAGCAGCTCGACGAGGGGGTACGTCACCTCGGTACGGGTCATGCCGGGCTCGGGGGGCTCGGTGAGGCCCTCCAGAAAACTGTCGATCTGCCATTCGGCCAGGCGGGCGGTGGTCTGCCCGGTGGAGCGGGCGACCTGGACGGCCATCGGCTCACTGAGCAGCCCGGCCTCGACGAGTCCCGACAGCCGGCGCAGGGCGAGGACGTCTGCCTCGGTGAGGGCCTTGGCCTGGCCGATGTCGGGGAAACCCATGGCACGCCAGAAGCGGGAGGCGAGATCCATGGACACACCGGCGGTACGGGCCGCCTGGAAGGCGGTGTACCGGCGCTCGGCGCCGAGGATGAGCTGCTCCAGGCGGATGGCGAGGGGGTCGTCGGAGGGTTCGGCGGTGTGGTCGACCTCGTGGAAGACCGGGGATGCCGGCTTCTCCGGTGCGTCCCGGGTATCCCGCGTGACCGGGGTCTCTCGGGCGTCCCGGGTATCCGGGGTCTTCGGAGTAGAGGGGTTGGGGTCCGAGTCCCCGTCGGACGTGGTGTCGTCGACGGTCACCTGCCGCCTCCTGCCCGTTCCCTGCGCACTACTCTGCCGCCACCTGTCGATCTGTCGCGCGAACTGATCCGGACCGCCCGTCACGGACCGCGTGCCGCGGGTCGCCTCAACGATACGGCAGATGTGCCCTGGCTCACTCCCGGCACCCGGACCCCTTCCGCAGCGGGGTCCCCGCCGCCTGCCGCCCCGGCCTTCCGGGCCGCGGGGCCGGTGGTCGTCGTGCGGGCGCGTCGTGGCTGATCGCGCAGTTCCCCGCGCCCCCAAACGCCTGCCCCTCAGCCCCCTAGCCTCCTTGGGCAGCGGGGCCGCCCCCCGGCCTCAGGTGCACGACATCCCCCGCCCCCACCGGCCTCTGTACCCCGTCCCCCGTTCCGATGACCAAGCGGCCGTCGCCGTCAACCGCCATCGCCTCGCCCGTCAGTACGTGGCCGCCCGGTAGTTCTGCCCGTACCGTCCGTCCCAGCGTCGAGCAGCCTGCCGCGTACGCCTCCTGGAGGCGGCTGCCCGCGGGGTCTCCGTCGGCCGTGCGCCAGGCCTCGTACCACTCCTCGATCGAGCGCAGGACGGCCCGCAGCAGCGGGTCGCGGTCGAGGGTGATCGCGCCTGCGAGGGCGAGGGAGCCCGCCGTCGGGACGGGGAGTTCGTCGGCGCGCAGGGAGACGTTGAGGCCGACGCCGACCACGACGCCGTCGCCCACCCGCTCGGCGAGGATGCCGCCGGTCTTGCGTTCCTCGCCGTCCACCGTGACCAGCAGGTCGTTCGGCCACTTGAGGGCCGTGTCCACGCCCGCCGCCCGGGACAGCGCGGCGGCGACCGCGACTCCGGTCAGGAGGGGGAGCCAGCCCCAGCGCTCCACCGGGACGGACTCGCCCGGCTTGAGGACGAAGGAGAAGAAGAGGCCGGAGCGGGCGGGCGCCGTCCAGCGGCGGTCCAGGCGGCCCCGGCCCTGCGTCTGCTCCTCGGCGACGAGCACCGCACCCTCCGCGGCGGCGGAAGCTCCGGAATCTCCGCGTCCGGCGAGGTCGCTGTTGGTCGATCCGGTCGACTCGACCACGTCGAACGAGGTCCACAGCCCGCCGGGCCGCAGCAGCCCACGACGGAGCGCGGTGATGTTGAGGGGAGGCCGGTCGAGGTCGGACCAACGGCCTTCTGAAGCATCGGGAGGCGTCATGCAAGCCAGCGTAGGTGTGGCAAACGACGCACTGCCGCCCGGCAGTCCCGCGATTACGCTACGGACCAGTAGCCGTCCGTACCGTCGCCGTTGACACCGTGCGTGCCGTTGACGCAGTCGAAGCAGGGAGCCGCAGCCCCGTGTCCGCAGAATCCGCAGGATCCGCAAAGATCGACATTCATACCACTTCCGGCAAAATTGCGGATTTGCAGCGCCGCATCGACGAAGCCACCCACGCGGGTTCCGCGCGCGCGGTCGAGAAGCAGCACGCCAAGGGCAAGCTGACGGCGCGCGAGCGGATCGAACTCCTCATGGACGAGGGCTCGTTCGTCGAGCTGGACGAGTTCGCCCGGCACCGCTCCACGAACTTCGGCATCGAGAAGAACCGCCCCTACGGCGACGGCGTCGTCACCGGGTACGGAACCGTCGACGGCCGCCCCGTCTGCGTGTACTCGCAGGACTTCACCATCTTCGGCGGCTCGCTCGGCGAGGTGTACGGCGAGAAGATCGTCAAGGTCATGGACTTCGCGCTGAAGACCGGCTGTCCGGTCATCGGCATCAACGACGGCGGCGGCGCCCGCATCCAGGAGGGCGTCGCCGCGCTCGGCCTGTTCGCGGAGATCTTCCGCCGCAATGTGCACGCGTCGGGCGTCGTGCCCCAGATCTCGCTGATCGTCGGCCCGTGTGCGGGCGGGGCCGTCTACTCCCCCGCCATCACCGACTTCACGGTCATGGTCGACCAGACCTCGCACATGTTCATCACGGGCCCCGACGTCATCAAGACGGTCACCGGTGAGGACGTCGGCTTCGAGGAGCTCGGCGGCGCGCGCACCCACAACACCACGTCCGGTGTCGCGCACCACATGGCGGGCGACGAGAAGGACGCCATCGAGTACGTGAAGTCGCTGCTCTCCTACCTCCCTTCGAACAACCTCAGCGAGGCGCCCGCCTTCCCCGAGGAGGCGGACCTGGAGACCAGCGACGAGGACCGGGAGCTGGACACCCTCATCCCGGACAGCGCCAACCAGCCGTACGACATGCACACGGCGATCGAGCACGTCCTGGACGAGGGCGAATTCCTGGAGACCCAGGCCCTGTTCGCGCCGAACATCCTCACCGGCTTCGGCCGCGTCGAGGGCCACCCGGTCGGCATCGTCGCCAACCAGCCGATGCAGTTCGCCGGCTGCCTCGACATCAACGCGAGCGAGAAGGCCGCGCGTTTCGTCCGTACCTGCGACGCCTTCAACGTCCCCGTGCTCACCTTCGTGGACGTCCCCGGCTTCCTGCCGGGTGTCGACCAGGAGTACGGCGGCATCATCCGGCGTGGCGCCAAGCTCATCTACGCGTACGCCGAGGCGACCGTCCCGCTGATCACGGTGATCACCCGCAAGGCGTTCGGCGGCGCGTACGACGTCATGGGCTCCAAGCACCTGGGCGCGGACCTCAACCTGGCCTGGCCGACCGCCCAGATCGCCGTCATGGGCGCCCAGGGCGCGGTGAACATCCTGCACCGCCGCACCATCGCCGCCGCCGAGGACCAGGAGGCGACCCGCGCCGAGCTGATCGCGGACTACGAGGACACCCTCCTCAACCCGTACGTGGCGGCCGAGCGCGGCTACGTCGACGCGGTGATCATGCCCTCGGACACCCGCGCGCACATCGTCCGCGGCCTGCGCCAGCTGCGCACCAAGCGCGAGTCGCTGCCGCCGAAGAAGCACGGCAACATCCCGCTCTAGAAAGGGACTTGGTCAACACCATGAACGACATGATCAAGGTCGTACGGGGCAATCCGACCCCGGAGGAGCTGGCCGCCGCACTCGCGGTGGTCCAGGCGCGCGCCGCGGCGACCGCCGCTGTCTCGTCCGGCGCGCCCGAGGGTCCCGAGCAGTGGTCCGACCCGGGGCGCATCGCACGGCGCGGGCGCCATCAGCCGGGCCCGCGGGCCTGGGCGCGTACCTACTGGCCCGCGTAAGCGGATCTGAATGACGGGGTGCCGGGTCCGCTGCTGCGGACCCGGCACCCCGTACTCCGTACCCCGTAGTTCGTGCCCTGTCCGTGACCCGTGCGTCACAGGACGTCGGCGACCGTCTTCGCCATCACGCGGTAGCCCGCGTCATTGGGGTGCAGCGCGTCCTTGAAGTCGTACGCCGGGTTGAGCCTGTCCGGGTCGGCCGGGTCGGCGAGCGCCTTGTCGAAGTCGGCGACCGCGTCGAATTCCCCGGAGTGACGGATCCACTCGTTGACCTCGTCGCTGGTACGGGCCGCGTGGGCGCCCCAGTGATCGGATCCCTTGAGCGGGAGCAGGGTCGCCCCGACGGCCTTCAGCCCCTTGTCGTGCGCGGCGCCGATCAACTTCCGGTAGCCGTCGATCAGTTCGGCGGAAGAGACGACCGGTGACGGCTTGTAGGTGGGCTGCCCCTTGGCCTCGCTGAACCCGATGTCGTTGAGCCCTTCGAGGATGACCACGGTGGAGACACCGGGCTGGTCAAGGACATCACGGCCGAAGCGGGCGGTGGCGCGCTCGCCGTACCAGGCGGAGTCGTTGAGGACGAGGTTGCCGCCGATGCCCTGGTTGATGACGGGGCGGCCTGTGCGCTCGGCGAGGGCGTCGGAGTAGCGGCGGTTGGTGTTCGGGGTGGACCCGAAGCCGTCGGTGACGGAGTCGCCGAAGAGGACGATCCCGTCCCGCTTCGCGGGCTCCGCGCCGCCGCCGACCTCGACGCCCGTCAGGTAGTACCAGGACTGGGTCCTGCTCGTGTACGCGACGCCCGACGCGTCGGCCCGGTGGTCGCCGTCGGCGCGGTAGGTGTCGCTCCAGCCCTGGGAGTGGAAGGTGGCGGGGCCCGTGGTTCCGGCGAGGTAGAGGGTGACGGTCACCGAATCCAGCTCCTTCAGCCGGAGCGGGGCGGCGTCGCTGCGCAGTTCCCCCCTGGCCGGGATCTCGGCCGACCGCTTCCCGCCGAAGGTGAGGTGGCGCACCGACCCTTCCTGCACGGCCGCGCCTTTCGCGGTGCGGGCGATGGTGGCGCCGGTGATCTTCAGCGGGGAGGTCCCGTACGCGTGGGAGAGCCGGATACGGGCCCGGTCGCCGCCCTCGGTGACGCGGACGACCTGGCGCAGCGACTGGCGCGAGAAGCCCTCCTGCGACCAGTTGGGGGTGAACCCGGTACTGGGCAGCTGCGGAGCCGCACCCCAGGCGGCGGACCAGCGGACGGCCCCCGTCCTGGCCTCGGCCTTCTCGGCGCCGCTACCGGTGCCGACGAGGGCGCCGAGGACGAGGGCGGCGGCCACGACGGGGGCGGCGATACGGCGGGTGCGCCGGACGGTCTCCATGACAGGCACTCCTAATGGGCTGCTGGTTCCGTTAAGTACGAGGACAGTAGCAGAGCCGGAGCCGCAAATGGAACAGGAGACCCGTTTGAGGGCGACCTCCCGGGGCGCGAAATAGTCCGCGAAATAGTCACCGTGCGCGGTACCGGCTGAGTACACGTACTCAGGCGCCACGGGCGTCCCGGCAGCACTATCGAAGGCATGCTGTGGTCCGACCCGAAGAACGAGCCGCCCAAAGAACTGCGCGACATGCAGGCGATGCTGCGCCGCGCGGGCCTGGTGCTGGCACTGGCGATGGTGGTGGCGATGCTGGTGGCGGGGGTGCGCTGACACCGCTCGTGGCGCTGACACCGCTCGTGGCGCTGACACCGCTCGTGGCAGGGGCCTGCCGGCACTGACTACCCTGCACACATGACTGTCAGCGCCTCCGCTTCCCCGTCCTCCCCCGCCCGTCGCCTCGTCCTCGGCTCCGCCTCCCCCGCCCGGCTCGGGCTGCTGCGGCAGGCGGGACTCGCACCCGAGGTGATCGTCAGCGGTGTCGACGAGGACGCGCTGAGCGCGCCGACGCCGGGCGAGCTGGCCCTCGTACTGGCGAAGGCGAAGGCCGACGTGGTGGCCGCGCTCCCGGAGGCCACCGGGGCACTGGTCGTCGGCTGCGACTCCGTACTGGAACTGGACGGGCAGGCGCTCGGCAAGCCCGACGACGCCGAGGACGCCACCGCCCGCTGGAAGTCGATGCGCGGGCGTTCCGGGATCCTGCAGACCGGGCACTGCGTGATCGACACGGCGAGCGGCCGGCGCGCCGCGGCGACCGCGTCGACGACCGTCCACTTCGCGGACCCCTCGGACGCGGAGATCGCGGCGTACGTGGCGAGCGGCGAACCTCTTTACGTGGCGGGTGCGTTCACCCTCGACGGCCGCTCGGCACCCTTCGTACGCGGTATCGAGGGCGACCCCGGGAACGTCATCGGGCTCTCACTGCCCCTGCTGCGGAACCTGCTCGCCGAGCTGGACGTGGCCATCACGGACTTGTGGGCCTGAGGTCCGGTCCCGTCTGGGGCGCCGCGGGCTTCACGGGCGCGGCGCCCCGCGGCTGTGCGTCCCTCGTCCCGTACATCAGCAGACTCAGTACGAGCAGCCCCAGCACCACCATCATCCAGGCGAACGCCCACCAGCTGACCAGGCCGACCATCGCGGCCCCCAGCACCCCGTGCACCACCGCGCAGACGATCAGCAGGATGCGTACGGGGCGGGCGGGCGCCCGGTCCTGGACGGCCGCGACCAGCAGGAACACCCCGCAGACCGCGAGGAAGAGGCCGGCCACGCCGCCCAGCGCCCACGCGCCCGTCGCCATCGCGTCGGGGTCAAGGCCCGCCAGGGACATCGACTGGCCGTCCACGACCCGGCCCAGCACGTAGTTGACGAAGACGACGCCGATCGCCTCCAGGAACAGCACGAGCGCCGTCACAGCGGCTATCGGCCTGCGCGCCACCGCGCCCACCCACTTCCGTACGGGACTTGCCAGAGGGGCCTTGTCAACGGCGCACGCTACTAACCGGTAATGCCCACGACAAGGGGTTCCGCGCAACCTCCCCACCGAGCCGCTCGTACGGCAAAGATTGACCCGCCCCTTCGTAGGGACTCCACAAAGAAACCCCTCACCCCACTGGCCCGCAGGACAGAGACCTTGGCCACACCACAGGGCTACTGTGCGATGACGTAACCCGTCGTACCGTGGTACGACAAGGGATTTCGCGACTCAACCACGCCTCGAATCACACTCCGTGTGGGCAAGCTCACCATTGGGGACGGGTCGTAGGGCCGTGTGGGCAGTCCCTAAACTCAGCTTGTTTCACAAGGAGGGAGCCATCGTGCGCAAGGTGCTCATCGCCAACCGAGGCGAAATCGCTGTCCGCGTTGCCCGAGCCTGTCGGGACGCCGGAATCGGGAGCGTAGCCGTCTACGCCGATCCGGACCGGGACGCTCTGCACGTCCGCGCGGCCGACGAGGCGTTCGCCCTGGGCGGTGACACCCCGGCCGCCAGCTATCTGGACATGGCCAAGGTGCTGCAGGCCGCGAAGGACTCGGGTGCGGACGCCATCCACCCGGGTTACGGATTCCTCTCCGAGAACGCGGAGTTCGCGCAGGCGGTCCTGGACGCCGGTCTGACCTGGATCGGCCCGCCGCCGCAGGCCATCCGCGACCTGGGTGACAAGGTCGCCGCGCGCCACATCGCGCAGCGCGCCGGTGCCCCGCTGGTCGCGGGCACCCCGGACCCGGTGTCGGGGTCCGACGAGGTCGTGGCGTTCGCGCAGGAGCACGGGCTGCCGATCGCGATCAAGGCCGCCTTCGGCGGTGGCGGGCGCGGCCTCAAGGTCGCGCGCACGCTGGAGGAAGTCCCCGAGCTGTACGACTCGGCCGTCCGCGAGGCCGTCGCCGCCTTCGGGCGCGGCGAGTGCTTCGTCGAGCGCTACCTGGACAAGCCGCGGCACGTCGAGACGCAGTGCCTGGCCGACAGCCACGGCAACGTCGTCGTCGTGTCGACCCGTGACTGCTCGCTGCAGCGCCGCCACCAGAAGCTGGTCGAGGAGGCACCCGCGCCGTTCCTGAGCGACGCTCAGAACGCCGAGCTGTACGCCTCCTCCAAGGCGATCCTGCGCGAGGCGGGCTACGTCGGCGCGGGCACCGTGGAGTTCCTCGTCGGCGCCGACGGCACGATCTCCTTCCTGGAGGTCAACACCCGCCTCCAGGTGGAGCACCCGGTCACCGAAGAGGTGTCCGGCATCGACCTGGTCCGCGAGATGTTCCGCATCGCGGACGGCGAGGAGCTGGGTTACGACGACCCGGCCGTACGCGGCCACTCCTTCGAGTTCCGTATCAATGGCGAGGACCCGGGGCGCGGCTTCCTGCCCGCACCGGGCACGGTCACCACTTTCGCCACGCCGAGCGGCCCCGGTGTCCGGCTGGACGCGGGTGTCGAGTCCGGATCGGTCATCGGCCCGGCGTGGGACTCGCTCCTCGCCAAGCTGATCGTCACCGGTGCGACGCGCGAGCAGGCGCTGCAGCGGGCGGCGCGGGCGCTGGCGGAGTTCAACGTCGAGGGCATGGCGACGGCAATTCCCTTCCACCGTGCGGTGGTGGTGGACCCGGCGTTCACCTCCGACCCCTTCACGGTGCACACCCGGTGGATCGAGACCGAGTTCGTCAACGAGATCCCTGCTTTCACGGTGCCCGGCGCCGAGGGCGACGAGGACGAGTCGGGCCGCGAGACGATCGTCGTCGAGGTCGGCGGCAAGCGTCTTGAGGTGTCGCTGCCGTCTTCGCTCGGCATGACGCTGGCCCGTACCGGCCTGGCCGCCGGCGCGAAGCCGAAGCGCCGCGCCGCGAAGAAGTCGGGCTCCGCCGCTTCCGGCGACAGCCTCGCCTCGCCCATGCAGGGCACGATCGTCAAGGTCGCGGTCGAGGAGGGCCAGCAGGTCAACGAGGGTGACCTGATCGTCGTCCTGGAGGCCATGAAGATGGAACAGCCGCTGAACGCTCACCGCGCGGGGACGGTCAAGGGGCTGGCGGCGGAGGTGGGTGGCTCCGTCACCTCCGGAGCGCTCATCTGCGAGATCAAGGACTGATCTCCGCCGCTCCCCCGTGCAGCGGCCCGCGTCCCTCTCGGGGGAGGCGGGCCGCTGCGCGTAGGGGACATCGTGCGGGTACGTCGTGGCTGATCGCGCAGTTCCCCGCGCCCCTAAAAGACTGCCCCTTCCCCCCTAGCCTCCTGGGCGGCTGACGCCGTCGGCCCCTAGCCTCCTTGGGCAGCGGGGCCGCCCCCGGGGGCGGGACGGGTGGGCAAGGGGGGCGGCCCCACGCAGAGCGCAACCCCTCCGCGACCGCCCACAGCCGCCCCTCCCAATGGCATGCTGTGATCCATGGCGACCACCAGTCCCCCCACCGTCCCGGGCCCCCGCCCCACGCGGCCCATGCGTGCCGACGCCCGTCGCAACTACGACAAGCTGCTGGCCGAAGCACACGCCGCGTTCGCCGCGCACGGTACGGATGCCTCGCTGGAGGAGATCGCCCGCCGCGCAGGCGTCGGCATCGGCACCCTGTACCGGCACTTCCCGACCCGGTACGCCCTGATGAGCGCGGTTTTCCAGGGCGCCGTGGACCAACTGATCGCCCGCGCCCGCGAATTGGCGGGCTCGCCGGCCCCCTGCGAGGCCCTCGTCACCTGGCTGCGCGCCATCATCACTCATGCGGGTGAGTACCGGGGCCTGGCCCGCGCACTCATGTCGGCATCCGGCACCGGACCCGACCTGACCCCGGGCACGGACACCGGCTGCGCCGCGGCAATGTCCGCCTGCAGCATCCCGATGCGCGAGGCCGGCACCGCCCTGCTCGTACGCGCCCAGCAGTCCGGCGCCGTACGTCCCGACGTACCCATCCGGGACCTCATGCAGCTCACCAACGCGATCGCGCTGGCCGCCGAACAGTCCCCGGACGACCCGGAGTTGGCCGACCGGCTGCTGTCACTCGCGGTACGAGGGCTCCGCCCCCGTACCGACGACTAGGGCCTGTCCGGCAGATCTTGCCGCGGTCGCGTGCCCTGGCACGCCCATCTGCGGCGTTGTCGTCAATCGCCATGGCTCCGCCATGTCTCAATCCTCCGCCTTGCAGCTGCACGCACCATGCCCCGCTCAGCGGTAGTGAAAGGGCAAGGTCACTCCCATGCGGCCTGATCCGCCGGACAGGCCCTAGCGACGACGCATATCGGCCACCCTGGCCCGCTCCACGGGCGACTGCGCCTGTTGCTCCGCGATCGAGGCCGCGCTGCGCAACTGCGAACCGGGGCCGCCCGGATGGGTCCTGCGCTGACCCGGCAGCGGCGGCATGTCCCGGCGGGGCTGCGGACGGCCCCCCGGGACGCCGTCACCCGCGGAGCCGGACGCTCCGGCCCCCGCCCCGGCGACGGTGATCTGCACGCCCTGGTCGGCGAGCGCCTGCAACTCCGTTGCGGCACGCTCGTCGTGGGGCGGCGGCTCGTCCGTGACGAGCCGGGTGATCACATCCGTCGGAACGGTCTGGAACATGGTGTCGGTGCCGAGCTTGGTGTGGTCCGCGAGGACCACCACCTCGGCGGCGGCCTGCACCAGGGCCCGGTCGACGCTCGCGGAGAGCATGTTGGAGGTGGACAGGCCGCGCTCGGCGGTCAGGCCGCTTCCGGAGAGGAAGGCGCGGGAGACGCGCAGCCCCTGGAGGGACTGCTCGGCACCGCTTCCCACCAGCGCGTAGTTGGAACCGCGCAGGGTTCCACCCGTCATGACGACTTCGACACGGTTGGCATGCGCCAACGCCTGGGCGACCAGCAGGGAGTTGGTGACGACGGTCAGCCCGGGGACCCGGGCGAGCCGTCTCGCCAGCTCCTGCGTGGTCGTACCGGCGCCGACGACGATGGCCTCCCCCTCCTCCACGAGCCCCGCGGCGAGGTCGGCGATGGCCGTCTTCTCCGCGGTCGCGAGGTGGGATTTCTGCGGAAAGCCGGATTCACGGGTGAACCCGCCCGGCAGTACCGCACCGCCGTGCCGGCGGTCGAGGAGTCCTTCTGCCTCCAGCGCCCGCACGTCCCGCCGTACGGTCACTTCGGAGGTCTGGACGACGCGGGCGAGCTCACGGAGCGAAACCGCCCCGTTGGCCCGCACCATTTCGAGGATCAATTGGCGACGTTCTGCAGCGAACACGAAACTGACAGTAACCTGACCGGCCGATAGTTTTCAGCAGTTTGCGCCGAATAACAGAAGTTGGTCGTAAACAGCCCTCTGGAGTGGTATACGGCCCCGGCCGGTGGCGAGTTCACGCCCCGGCCGGTAACTCCACGTGCCCTGCGGTCAGTTGACGATCAGTTGTCGCCCGCGGTCTTCCGCGTGTGCAGCTGTCGCGCCACCTCTGCGAGCGAACCCGACAGAGAGGGATAGACCGTGAACGCCTTAGCGATCTGTTCCACCGTCAGGCTGTTGTCGACGGCGATCGAGATCGGGTGGATCAGCTCGCTCGCGCGCGGCGCGACGACCACGCCGCCGACGACGATCCCCGTACCCGGGCGGCAGAACAGCTTCACGAAGCCGTCCCGGATGCCCTGCATCTTGGCCCGCGGGTTGCGCAGCAGCGGCAGCTTGACGCCGCGCGCGTCGATCCGGCCCGCGTCGACGTCCGCCTGGGTGTAACCGACGGTCGCGATCTCGGGGTCGGTGAAGACGTTCGACGAGACCGTCTTGAGGTCGAGCGGGGCGACGGCGTCACCGAGGAAGTGGTACATGGCGATACGTCCCTGCATCGCCGCCACGGAGGCGAGGGCGAAGACGCCGGTGACGTCTCCGGCCGCGTACACACCGGGTGCGGAGGTCCTGGACACCCGGTCGGTCCAGATGTGGCCGCTGTCCTTGACCTTGACCCCGGCCTCCTCCAGGCCCATGCCCGCGGAGTTGGGGATGGCACCGACGGCCATCAGGCAGTGCGATCCGGAGATGACCCGGCCGTCGGCGAGGGTCACCTCGACGCGGTCGCCGACCCGCTTGGCGGACTCCGCCCGCGAGCGCGCCATCACGTTCATGCCGCGGCGCCTGAAGACGTCCTCCAGGACGGCCGCCGCGTCCGGGTCCTCGCCCGGCAGCACGCGGTCGCGCGAGGAGACGAGGGTGACGCGCGAGCCCAGCGCCTGGTAGGCGCCCGCGAACTCGGCACCGGTCACACCCGACCCGACCACGATCAGCTCCTCCGGGAGCTCGTCGAGGTCGTACACCTGCGTCCAGTTCAGGATCCGCTCGCCGTCCGGCAGCGCGTCCGGGATCTCCCGCGGGTGCCCGCCGGTCGCGATCAGCACGGCGTCGGCCGTCAGCCGCTGCTCGGTCCCGTCGGCGGCGGTGACGACGACGGTGCGCGAGCCGTCCATGGCCTGCTGGCCCTCCAGCCGGCCCCGGCCGCGCAGCACGCGCGCACCGGCCCGGGTCACGGAGGCGGCGATGTCGTGCGACTGCGCGAGCGCGAGCCGCTTCACCCGCCGGTTCACCTTGCCGAGGTCCACGCCCACGACACGCGCGGACTGCTCCTCCGGGGGAGTGTCGTCGGCCACGAGGATGCCCAGCTCCTCGTACGAGGAGTCGAAGGTCGTCATCACCTCGGCCGTGGCGATCAGAGTCTTGGACGGTACGCAGTCGGTCAGCACCGACGCCCCGCCGAGTCCGTCGCAGTCGACGACGGTCACCTCTGCGCCGAGCTGGGTGCCCACCAGGGCCGCCTCGTACCCGCCGGGTCCGCCACCGATGATCACGATCCGGGTCACGAAAAGTCCGCCTCGCGTTCGCTTGAGCCTGAGTCTGGGTGTCGCTTGGGTGCGCTGTGACTCCGCCCGGCCCGTCCTGCCTGCCCCGGCCGGGGTTCCGGGGGATCGCCCCGGAGGAGTGCAGTACGTACTTCATTGTCCCGCACGCGGGCGTGGGCTTCGCCCCGGGGCCCTCCATACGGGAACTCGCGGGGCGGAACGCTCGTTGTAGTCCCCCGGCCCCCGGCCGGGTGCCTCCCGGTGTGCCACCCGGACTGCCTCCCGGTGGGCCTGCCCGTGTACCTCCCCCTGACCTCCTCATCTCTTCCGGTACGAGATCCCTTCCGTCCGTACGCGATCGGCGGGCCTCCCGTACCCTCGGAGCCATGTCGCTCTACGCCGCGTACGCCGGCAACCTCGACGCGCGGCTCATGACCCGCCGCGCCCCGCACTCCCCGCTGCGCAGCACCGGCTGGCTGAACGGCTGGCGGCTGACCTTCGGCGGCGAGCAGATGGGCTGGGAGGGCTCGCTCGCCACGGTGGTCGAGGCCCCGCGCTCACAGGTCTTCGTGGCCCTGTACGACATCGCCCCGATGGACGAGGAGTCCATGGACCGGTGGGAGGGCGTCGGCCTGGACATCTACCGCCGCATGCGGGTCCGCGTACACACGCTGGACGGCGAGGAAGCCACCTGGATGTACGTCCTCAACGGGTACGAGGGCGGGCTGCCGTCCGCCCGCTACCTGGGTGAGATCGCCGACGCGGCGGAGTCGGCGGGCGCCCCGCACGACTATGTGATGGAACTCCGCAAACGGCCCTGCTGAGCCCCTGCTGAGGCATTGCCGGGGCCTTCTGGCACCGGTTCGTCACTTCCTCCAACGCAACAATCGGGTTGCCGTCCGCCGTGACATCTACGCGCGTAGGGCTGGACCGGCTACCCTCGTCCGCGTGAACGCATCTGTTATTTCGGACCCCCAGGCCGCCGCCGACGCCGCGGCCGCCCGTCTGCGCGAGCTGACCGGCGCCGAGACCCATGACGTCGCCCTCGTGATGGGCTCCGGCTGGGCTCCCGCCGTCGATGCCCTCGGCGAGGCCGACGCCGAGTTCCCGGTCACGGACCTGCCCGGCTTCCCGCCCCCGGCCGTGGAAGGACACGGCGGCAAGATCCGCTCGTACAAGATCGGCGACAAGCGCGCGCTGGTCTTCCTCGGACGTACGCACTTCTACGAGGGCCGTGGCGTGGCCGCCGTCGCGCACGGTGTCCGCACCGCCGTGGCCGCCGGCTGCAAGACGGTCGTCCTCACCAACGGCTGTGGTGGCCTGCGCGACGGCATGCGCCCCGGCCAGCCGGTCCTGATCAGCGACCACCTGAACCTGACGGCCGCCTCGCCGATCATCGGCGCGAACTTCGTCGACCTCACGGACCTCTACTCGCCGCGTCTGCGCGCCCTGTGCAAGGAGGTGGACGAGACCCTGGAGGAGGGCGTCTACGTCCAGTTCCCCGGCCCGCACTACGAGACCCCGGCCGAGATCAACATGGTCCGCGTCATGGGCGGCGACCTCGTCGGCATGTCCACGGTCCTGGAGGCCATCGCGGCGCGTGAGGCGGGCGCGGAGGTGCTCGGCATCTCGCTGGTGACGAACCTCGCAGCGGGGCTCTCGGGCGAGCCGCTGAACCACGAGGAGGTCCTCCAGGCCGGCCGTGACAGCGCGGCCCGGATGGGCAGTCTGCTGGCGCGGGTGCTGGAGCGGATCTAGCAGCTCTGTCGGGGGCCGGGCGGGGGCGGACGGGGGCGGGTGCCGCTGCGCGGCCCCGGCCCCCGGCCCTGCCCCCCGGTCGGGGGGCGTCCGTGCGGGTGCGTCGTGGCTGGTCGCGCAGTTCCCCGCGCCCCTAGAAGCAGGCACCTTCAGCCCGTCCGGCGTTTGAGGACGCGCGGCGCAGCCGTGCCGGGGGTCCGGGGGCTTGCCCCCTCACGCGGCGGAGCCGCAAATGTCACAGTCGGGAAGGGGCGGGTAGGGGAACTGCGCCGCAGACAACCCGCGCCACCCACCACCCCGCACCCACCCCCAAACCCGCCCCCGCGACCAGCCCCACCACCCCACCCTCCGGAAGGCGAACCGTGCCCCAGGCCCCCCAGGACCCCACCCTCCTCGCCCGCGCCAGCGCCTGGCTCGCCGAGGATCCCGACCCCGAAACCCGCGAAGAGCTCGCCAAGCTCATCGACGCCGAAGCCACCGCCGAACTCGCGGAGCGCTTCTCCGGCACCCTCCAGTTCGGCACCGCAGGCCTCCGCGGCGAACTCGGCGCGGGCCCCATGCGGATGAACCGCGCCGTCGTCATCCGCGCCGCCGCCGGCCTCGCCGCGTACCTCGCGAAGCAGCCCGGCCACGCCCGCTCCACCGACAACGTGGTCGTCATCGGCTACGACGCGCGCCACAAGTCCGCCGACTTCGCGCGCGACACGGCGGCCGTCATGACCGGTGCGGGGCTCCGCGCGGTCGTTCTCCCCCGCCCCCTCCCCACCCCCGTACTCGCCTTCGCCATAAGGAACTTGGGCGCGGTCGCGGGCGTCGAGGTCACGGCCAGCCACAACCCCCCGCGCGACAACGGCTACAAGGTCTACCTGGGCGACGGCTCCCAGATCGTGCCGCCCGCCGACGCGGAGATCGCCGCCGAGATCGACGCGGTCGAGGCCCTCGCGGACGTACCGCGCTCGGAGTCCGGCTGGACGGTCCTCGGCGAGGAAGTCCTGGAGGCCTACCTGGCCCGTACGGACGCGGTCCTCTCCCCCTCCTCCCCGCGCACGGCGAACACCGTCTACACGGCGATGCACGGCGTCGGCAAGGACGTCCTCCTCGCCGCCTTCGCCCGCGCGGGCTTCCCGGCCCCGACCCTCGTCGCCGAACAGGCCGAGCCCGACCCGGACTTCCCCACGGTCGCCTTCCCCAACCCGGAAGAGCCCGGCGCGATGGACCTGTCCTTCGCGACGGCGCGCCGTACCACCCCCGCCCCCGACCTGGTCATCGCCAACGACCCGGACGCGGACCGCTGCGCGGTGGCGGTTGCGGACGCCACGGTCGAAGGCGGCTGGCGCATGCTGCGCGGCGACGAGGTGGGCGCCCTCCTCGCGGCCCACATCGCCCGCAAGGGCGGCCTCGCCCCGGACGCGGTCTTCGCCGAGTCGATCGTCTCGTCCTCCCTCCTCGGCCGCATCGCCGAGCACGCCGGGATCGGCTACGAGGAGACCCTCACCGGCTTCAAGTGGATCGCCCGCGTCGACAACCTCCGTTACGGGTACGAAGAGGCCCTCGGCTACTGCGTCGACCCGCAGGGCGTACGCGACAAGGACGGCATCACCGCCGCCCTCGCCATCACCGAACTCGCCTCCGAGCTCAAGCAGGAGAACCGCACCCTCCTGGACCTCCTCGACGACCTGGCCGTCACCCACGGCCTGCACGCCACCGATCAACTCTCGGTACGCGTCGAGGACTTGAGCATCATCACCCACGCGATGGCCCGCCTCCGCGAGAACCCGCCCACCACCCTGGCGGGCCTCCCGGTGACCTCCGCCGAGGACCTCACCCGGGGCACCTCCACCCTCCCCCCGACGGACGGCCTCCGCTACCACCTCACGGGCGCCCGCGTGATCGTCCGCCCGTCCGGCACCGAGCCCAAGCTCAAGTGCTACCTGGAAGTCGTCGTCCCGGTCCCGGACGCGTCCGCCCTCCCGGCGGCCCGCGCACAGGCCACCGACACCCTGACCGCCATCAAGCGCGACCTGTCGGCGGCAGCGGGCATCTGAGCGGGCCTTCGGCAGAGTCCAGCAGCAGTACGGAGACACGGACCGTATGTGGTTTCGAGCACTCAACGCTCGAAATCACATACGGTTCTTTCACGAGCCCTGGGGGAGGGCCCGAGAAGAGTCGACGCATGTGGGGGCAGTAGCGTGAACGCGGGTGGGGAACAGGGCGGTTCGTCCGTGTCCGACGAGGAGTGGGAGCGGTTCCTCCGGGAATCGGAGGCGGGCTCACCCGACGCACCCAAGGAACCGTCGGCACGGGCCCGGATCGTGGCGCGACGGCTGCGCGAGGATCCCTCGGGGGGCCAGGCGTGGCGTACGTACACGCCGGTCAGGCCAAGACGCAGGACCGGCTGGTACGTCGCCGGGCTGCTGGCGGCACTGGCCCTGCTGCTCGTGGCGCTGGCCCCGGGACGGGTGCTCGGCTGGTTCGGAGGTGAGACCGGGTCCACGGGTCCTCTCGCCGCGGAATCGGAACGCCCGGACCAGCCGCCTCCCGCACAGGATCCCCAACGCCCCACCCTCGACGAGCCGTTCAAGGGTTCGCCCGCCGCGCTCTGGGCGGACGGCGCGGCCGGGATCACGGTCCCCACGGCCAAAGCAACCGGCTGGATGAACACGGCACAGGTGGCACAGGCCCTCGCCCGCACCCGGGACTTCCTCGCCGCGTCGAGCCTGGACCCGGGGGTGCTGGCGGGCGGGCGCCCGGAGCAGGCGATCGCCCTGATCAACCCCAAGCAGCAGGACGTCCAGGGCTTCCTGAAGACCTCGCTGCGCACACCGAGCAAGGACAACGACCCCCTGCTGCTCTTCAGCCGCTTCGACAAGTCGAGCGCCCGCCTCGTCGGCGACGTGGTCAGGACCAGGGGGCGGATGACGTTCCGGGAGGGCGAACGAGGCGCCCTCCAGGTGACCACCGACGTCACCTACGTCTACCCGGTAGTGCGGGCGGCGCCGAACAGCGACGAAGTCACCCGTACGATCGCGCGCCGTGAGGTAGTCCTGAGCTGGGACGACCCGGCAAAGGTGCACACCGATCCGGGCACCTTCTCCCTCATCTCGTACAAGCTCGACATGACCAACGGCGGCTGCGGCGCCAACACCGGCTACTTCGCCCCGGAGTTCGGCGCGGACCGCCTGACGAACGGGGCGGACGCCGGCAGCCGGGTCGACCCGTACGACCGCAGCACGCCGATGTCCGACCGTACGGACAAGGGCAGCAACCCGGGCTGCGGGACCGCAACACGGTCATGAGCACCGCCGGGGCGCGCGAGGGGGCGGATCGGGCCTACTGCGTACGCCCCCCGGCCACATGCCGGACAGGACCTACGCCCAGCCGCAGGGGCGAGGCACGATGACCCGCATGCACGCGCCTTTCGACTGCTTCAGCGACCCGGCCCCCGTTCCCGCCCCCGACCGCCTCGGCGACCTCGTGGCCCCGGTCGCCGCCGCCCTCCGCGACTGGAGCGGGCCGGTCCCCGCCGACGAGGTCCTTTACGTCGACACCGATCCGGCGATCGCCGACACCGCCACGTTCGTCGAGCACTACGGGCCCGGCCTGCTGGCCGCATCGGCGAACTGCGTGGTCGTGGCCGCCAAACGAGGCGGCGAGACCACACTTGCCGCCTGCCTGATCCCCTCCGCCGCCCGCGCCGACGTCAACGGGGCCGTACGCCGGCTGCTCGGCGCCCGCAAGGTGTCGTTCGCCCCGATGGACACGGCGGTGGGCCGCACGGGCATGGAGCACGGCGGCATCACCCCGATCGGCCTGCCGGCCGACTGGCCGCTCCTGGTGGACGAGTCCCTGCTCGACCTGGAACACGTACTGGTCGGCAGCGGCCGCCGAACCGGCAAACTCATCGTCCCCGGCAAGGCGTTCACCCAACTCCCGAGCGCGACACCGGTCCCCGACCTGTCCCGCTGACCGCCTGTCAGGGACGGGGTTGCGCGGCCGGCCCGGCCTTCACGCTGCGGACGAGCGCGCTGAGCGCGGTCCGTCGGGTTGAGAGGACCGCACCGGGGTCCTCGCTCTCCCGGAGCGCAATACCGGCCCTCTCGTACGCCGCAACTTCCACACAGTTGTTGCCTCCCCCTGCGCAGAAGGAGGAGCGCTGCCAGTTTTGCTCGGACAAGGCTTTGCCTTTCACAATTCGCGTGCGACGGATCGGATGAGGTCTCTGGACTCTCCGGGCGCAAGTGCACTCCGCTCCATCAGGTCCAGCAGGTGGCGGTAGTTGACCAAGGGCGTCGGGGCGTCCAGGAAGTGGGCCCAATACCAATCCAGTTGCCCGCTCATCCGCACCGCAGGAGGTGCCCCGTGAGGACAGAACCCGACCCCAGCCACACCGAACAGCCGCAGCTCGACCACCCCACCCCCATCCCCTTCCACCACCCCTGGCAGTACGAGCTCAACTTCCCCTGCGCCCCCCGCGGCCCCCGCATCGCCCGGATGACCCTCTGCGCCATCCTCAAGGCGCACGGCCTCACCGAACTCGCCGAGCGCGCCGAGTTGTTGGTCTCGGAGCTGGCCACCAACTCCGTACGACACACACCAAGGGCCCGGCGACCGTCCGCCTCCACTGGCTGCACCCCGTACTCCGCGTCAGCGTCTGGGACTTGAGCCCTGATCTCCCCCGCCCCCTCCGCAGCCGCCCCTCCGTCCACGACGAGACCGGACGCGGCCTCGCCATCCTCGACCTCGTCGCCGACCGGTGGGGCGGCTGCGCCATAGGGGACGGGCCGTACGGCCAGGGCGGCAAGACCATCTGGTTCGAACTGGCCCTCGCCGCCGCCCCACCCCCGCTCACCCCACCGTCGCCCCCGGCACTGGCCGCGAGCGGCAACAGAGTCCGGCAATGTGGCGCGGCGAACGTTGCCTGGATACGGCAGTAAATAGGTGTAGTGGCCATGTCTACGATCAAGAGAGGTGGAAGGGTCGAAGGAGGGACGCTCACATGTCGGGGGAGTTGCACATGCAGTTGAACGGCATGGGCGGGCCCGCGGGGCCACCACTGCCAGGTGGGGGCCCGGGAGTCTTCGGGTCCAAGCCGTCCGAGAAGGCGGCGGCCGCGAAAACGATCGAGACCGAGCTCCAGCCGAACACCAAGAAGGCCACGGAGCACGCCGACGAGGCGACGACCACCGCGGCGAAGGGCTTCAAAGGCTGGGACACCGCCGCAGGCCTGAAGAAGGTCGCGGACACCTGGGACCAGCAGGTCAAGTCGCTGATGGGCCGCCTCGTTTCGGAGAGGGCCGCACTGCGCAGCACCTCGGGGCTGTTCGTGAGCACCGACATCGGCACGGGCGACAAGTTCCCGCTCCTCCGGGACTCGAAGCTCAACGGGCTCTGAACACCACGCACCGGAGGGGGAACAGATGCTGACGTACTACGAGATAATGACCACCGACCTCGGTCTGCTGACGACGGCCGCCGGCAAATGGGACTCCATGGCGGGCGAGTTGAAGAAGGTCGAAGGACGCTACGGAGAAAGCGTCCAGAAGATCACCATGGGGCAGAACTGGTCCGGTGTCAGCGTCGGGGTGGCCCATACGCGCTTCACGGCCACCCGCTACGAATACTCCGCGTCCCAGACCCAGGCCAAAGCCGTCGCGAGCCTGCTGCGCGACGCACACGGCCAGTTCACCGAACTCAAGAAGCAGGTGGAGAACGGGCGGGCCGACGCGATCAAGGCCGGCATGAAGGTCTCGGAGCAGGGCACCGTCGGCTACGACTACGACAAACTCTCCCCGCAGGAACTCAGAGCGATCCGGAACGACCCGGACGGTGAGAGTGCCGTCCGTACCTCGGTCGCCAAGTGGCAGAAGCACATCGACGACTGTGTGAAGGCGGTCTCCGAGGCCGACCAGGGCGTGAAGATCGCTCTCGAGGCCGTGGTGGTCGACAGCAACAAGGACGCCTTCGGGAAGGGCAACGACGAAACCCTCAACGGCTTCAACGCCGGAGCACAGGGTGACGTCGAGATCTACGAGGCCCGCAACGCAAAGGAGATAGCCACCCGGCTCAACAACGGCGAGAAGCTCCCGGACGCCGACTACGCGGAGCTCAACCGTGCTTTCCGCGACAACGCCGGACGTCAGGAGTTCGCCCAGACCTTCCTGAACGGGATGGGCGCCAAGAACACCCTTGAGTTCACCAACACGTTGAACGACCGCGCGTACAGCGACGACAAGGGCAACAAACAGCGCTACCTGGACCTGCAGAAGGGCCTCGCCAACTCGCTGTCCAACGCGATGGCGGACCCGAAGTCCGGCTTCTACAAAAACTTCCGCACCCAGCTGAACGAGGCCGGGCTTGAGACCTACGACCTCAAGGCCGCGGGCGACGCCGTCAACACGGTGGCCAAGGGACACGGCCAGGAGGTACGTGGCTACCAGAGCCTGGTCACCCTCATGCAGCACGGGAACGGGTACTCGGGCACCTTCCTCAAGGACCTCGCCACGGATATCCGCAAGGCCGAGGACAAGGGACAGGGCGGCGACCCGCAGATCTGGGACCTGTACGGCGACTACACGGGCAAGGACCGGAGCTGGTTCGCCAACGACCCGCTCGACGGAGTCCTGGGCTTCATGTCCAAGGATCCGGGGACCGCCACCAGTTACCTGGACCCGGGGCCCGACGGCAAGAACGACAACCTCGACTACCTGCTCACCGATCGCGACTGGGAGCACCAGAACACCACCAACTGGTCCGGCAACATCGAGCGCACCGGCAAGGACGAGGCGGACGACGACAACCGGATCGGCCTGGGGGCCGTGATCGAAGCCGGCGCCACCGGGCACCCGGCCGGCGACACCTCACAGCCCAGCGACGGCAAGCACAGCGCGGGCGAGGCCCGCATCATGCAGAGCACCGTGCAGTCGCTCGACCAGGACACCAAGGGCGACAGCATCGATGCCAACCTGCGCGACCCGCTCGCACGGGCTCTCGTCGACTACGCCCCCGACACCCACAACATTCTGACCCACGACCCCCGTTACGCACACGTCTCGGGTGGTCAGGTGCTCCACGACGGCGACGGGAGCCACCTGAACGTCGCCCAGGAATCCCTCACCCGGGTTCTGCGGGGGGTGTCCGACAACCCGGAGAACTTCGCCAACCTCTACGAGGCCGAACGTGCCCAGTCGGCCCGCACCCTGGAGGGGGCGAGCGCCACCTACAGCAACGACAAGGACTGGGAGAACCGCACTGCGGACGTCGGCATGGGCGCGGGCGCATTCAACGCGATCGGAGTCGATGTCATCCTCGACGACCGGGACGCCAGGAAGACCTGGATCGACGACGTGGCCCGGTACTCGTACCACGGCGTCGGCGCTCCCCTGACGCTCGTCCCCATCGTCGGGGACGTGGCCCAGCGCACGGTGGACGCGGCCACCTACGAGTGGTCCAAGGACGTGAAGGCGGAGGCCGACCAGACCGCGAACGTCGGCGTGGCGAAGGAGATGGGCGCCAGGGCGCAGGGCGCCCATGACCTGATCAACCAGTGGGCCGACGGCCGCGGGAGGGATCCCATGAAGGACAGCGTCGTCAACTTCCTGCGTGACCAGTCGGACCTCCACTACAACGCCTCACGCAACCAAGCACTCGCCGACCTGCACAGGGGACTGTCCTGATGAGGAAGTCCATCGCCGCCGCCGCAATCGTCACAATCCTCGTCGCGGGCGGTGGAGTCGCCTGTGCGACCGGGGCGTTCGACACGTGGAGCGACAGCCGGGCGCTGGCCGACGGCTGCGGCGGGATGGTGGACGCGTCCGTGATGAAGCGGACCCTGGGCGCCGAGCGGGTGAGCGGCAAACAGCTGGGTGACCTCGGCTGCCGGGCCTACGATCCCGACGGCAGGGCGTCGGTGACGGTGACGGTGGAACGCGGCCCCCGCCCCGCTTCGGTCGTACAGCACGCCCGGCAGATCCTCTCGAAGGACCCGGAGTCGCTCCTGGTACCGGTCGGCGGCGGCTGGCCCGCCCTGGTGACGGCCGCCGGCGGTGGCGAGTCGTACGCCACCGCTCTCCTGCCCTGCGGCACCCAGAAACCGGGACTGCAGAAGGCGGCCGGGGACTCTCTCGTCCTCGGCCTGACCGCCGTACAGGCCGAGAGCGGCGGCCGGATCCAGCAGCGCCGGGAGGCAACGGCGGAACTGGTGACCCGCGCACTGGAACAGGCCGCCGCGAAGCACGGGTGCGCGCTGCCGGACGTCGGCGAACCCAAGGTGTCTTCCGGGGCGTTCGAGGTCCTGAAGGAGCCGGGCGCGACCACCGGTACCTGCCGGAACACGGGTGTCGCGGGGTACGAGGCCCCGGCCGATGCCGCCGCGCCCGTCGAGCAGTGCGTACTCGCCGATCCGGGCGGCGCGCGGACCCACCGGCTCGCCGCCTACTACGGGCCGTACCCCGACGCGCCGCGCCGCGACCCGTCCAGGAGCCCGGACGACTACCGCGGTACATCGGGGGCCAACGGCCCGACGTCCTGGACGACGGCCTCCTGCCCCTCAGGAGAGGCCCTCTTCACCAGTACGGCACTTCTCCCCCGACCCATCGGCTCCGACGAGGCACGGCGTGCCTTCCGTGCCTTCGCCGTCGAGTCGGCGCGACGTTACGGATGTGGTGCCCCCCACGCCTTGAAGTCGGACGAGCCGCACGAACCAACAAGCGGGAGAGGCGGAGGGGGCGCACGATGAGCACATCCCCGCAGCGGACGGCCGAGGCGCCGTGCAAGAAGGCCCCGTACAAGAAGGCCCCGTACAGGGGTGGTGGTGGCATCGGACGTCGAGGCCGTCCTCGCGGGGCCGGGCCGCATCTCCGACCGGACGGGTCCGCGCAGCGGGGACTTAGCCTTCACCGGCGGCCGGTGGCCCGACGCCTCGACGGTGTCGTTCTTCCCGGGCGGCGGCGCGGCCCCCGGCCGTGGCTGGGTACTCCGGTTACGCCCCCGCGACCCCTCCGACCGCTCCCGGCCGCCTCGCTCCGGAGGCGCAGCAGCGGACCGCCACCGCGGGCAGCGTGTGCGGTCTGCCGGGATTAGCGCTGCCAGCGGTCAAGAGGGAGACCGTCCGGGACTTCGGGGACGGTCCCGGCCAGACGTGGAGTTGCGGGACTGCGACCGGCGAAGGGCCCGGGAAGGCCTACGCCACCTTCTCCGCGACGCGGGACCCGGCGGTCATCGCCGGAATCCGCAGGTCGAAGGGGTTCACGGGGCGGGGCTTCGACGCCATCCACACCGTCTCGGACTGCTCCGGCGCACCGACGTACTTCACCATGGACTCCGGGCCCCGCTACACCGAGTCGCTCGGCGCGGGCGGGCCGTCGCCCCGCGATCTGTTCGCCGCCTTCTCCAAGGCCGCCGCCGCCAAGCTCGGCTGCACCGGGCCGTGACGGGCGAAGCCCCGTACCCCCCGCTCAGTGGGGGGTACGGGGCTTCGCATCCCTCAGCGCAGAGGGTCATCACGCCGAAGCGCGGAAAATCAGTACGCCGAAGCGCGGGGGATCAGTACGCCGACCCCGACGCGCCCAGCGAACCCGTCGGGTGCCAGACCGTCTTGGTCTCCAGGAAGGTGGTCAGGCGCTCCGTGCCCTGGGGCGCGTTCCAGTCCGTCGAGGCCGACGGGCGCAGGACGCGCTTCAGGTTGTCCGCCGCCGCGATCTCCAGGTCGCGGGCCAGGTCGGTGCCCGCGCCCGCTCCCGTGAGGTCGATCGCGTTGACGTCCTGGTGGGAGGCGAGGGAGGGGGCGATCTCCGAGGCCTTGCCGGTCAGGATGTTGATCACGCCGCCGGGGAGGTCGGAGGTGGCCAGTACCTCGCCCAGGGAGAGGGCGGGGAGGGGGGCCGATTCCGAGGCGATGACGACGACCGTGTTGCCGGTCGCGATCACCGGGGCGATCGTCGAGACCAGGCCCAGGAAGGACGACTCCTGCGGGGCCAGGACCGCGACGACGCCCGTGGGCTCCGGGGTGGAGAGGTTGAAGAACGGGCCCGCGACCGGGTTTCCGCCGCCCGCGATCTGGGCGATCTTGTCGGTCCAGCCCGCGTACCAGACCCAGCGGTCGATGGCTGCGTCGACGACCGCGCCCGCCTTGGACTTGGAGAGGCCCTCGGCCTCGCCGACCTCGCGGACGAACTGCTCGCGGCGGCCCTCCAGCATCTCCGCGATGCGGTAGAGGATCTGACCGCGGTTGTACGCGGTCGCGCCGGACCAGCCGCCGAAGGCCTTGCGAGCGACGACGACGGCGTCCCGGGCGTCCTTGCGGGAGGCGAGGGGCGCGTTGGCGAGCCAGTTGTTCTTCGCGTCCTGCACTTCGTACACCCGGCCGCTCTCGGAACGCGGGAACTTACCCCCCACGTACAGCTTGTAGGTCTTGAAGACGCTCAGACGCTTCACGTCGGTCGTCGCAGTTGAGGACTCAGACATCGAGGTACGCCTCCAGGCCGTGGCGACCGCCCTCGCGGCCGTAACCCGACTCCTTGTAACCGCCGAACGGCGAAGTGGGGTCGAACTTGTTGAATGTGTTGGCCCAGACGACGCCCGCCCGGAGCTTGTTCGCGACCGCGAGGATGCGCGAGCCCTTCTCCGTCCAGATGCCGGCGGAGAGGCCGTATTGGGTGTTGTTGGCCTTGGCGACGGCCTCGTCGGGCGTACGGAAGGACAGCACGGAGAGGACCGGGCCGAAGATCTCGTCGCGGGCGACCGTGTGCGCCTGGGTGACGTTCGTGAAGAGCGTCGGGGCGAACCAGTAGCCGGAGGACGGGAGTTCGCACGGGGCGGACCAGCGCTCGGCGCCCTCCGCCTCGCCCGTGTCGGCCACGGCCTTGATACGGGCGAGCTGTTCGGCGGAGTTGATCGCGCCGATGTCGGTGTTCTTGTCGAGCGGGTCGCCCAGGCGCAGGGTGGAGAGGCGGCGCTTCAGGGCGTCCAGCAGCTCGTCCTGGATCGACTCCTGTACGAGGAGGCGCGAGCCCGCGCAGCAGACCTGGCCCTGGTTGAAGAAGATGCCGGTGACGATGCCCTCGACGGCCTGGTCGATGGGGGCGTCGTCGAAGACGATGTTCGCGCCCTTGCCGCCCAGTTCGAGGGTGACCTTCTTGTTCGTGCCCGCCACCGAGCGGGCGATGGCCTTGCCGACGGCGGTCGATCCTGTGAAGGCGACCTTGTTGACGTCGGGGTGGTTGACCAGGGCCGCGCCCGTGTCGCCGTATCCGGGGAGGATGTTGACGACGCCGCGCGGCAGGCCCGCCTGGCGGCAGATGTCGGCGAAGAAGAGCGCGGAGAGCGGGGTGGTCTCCGCCGGCTTCAGGACGACCGTGTTGCCGGTGGCGAGTGCCGGGGCGATCTTCCAGGCCAGCATCAGGAGCGGGAAGTTCCAGGGGATGACCTGGCCCGCGACGCCCAGCGGGCGGGGGTTGGCGCCGTAGCCCGCGTGGTCGAGCTTGTCGGCCCAGCCCGCGTAGTAGAAGAAGTGCGCGGCGACGAGGGGAAGGTCGGCGTCCCTCGTCTCCTTGATCGGCTTGCCGTTGTCCAGCGTTTCGAGGACCGCCAGCTCGCGCGAGCGCTCCTGGATGATGCGGGCGATACGGAAGAGGTACTTGGCGCGCTCCGAGCCCGGCAGCGCCGACCACTTCTCGAACGCCTTGCGGGCGGCCTTCACGGCCCGGTCCACGTCGTCCTGACCCGCCAGGGCCACCTCGGACAGGACCTCTTCGGTGGACGGGGACACGGTCTTGAAGACCTTGCCGTCCGCCGCCTCCGTGAACTCTCCGTCGATGAACAGGCCGTACGACGGTGCGATGTCGACGACTGCGCGCGACTCCGGCGCGGGTGCGTACTCAAAAGTCATGCGGATCAGTCCACCGTCACGTAGTCGGGGCCGGAGTAGCGGCCCGTGCTGAGCTTCTGACGCTGCATCAGCAGGTCGTTGAGCAGGCTGGATGCGCCGAAGCGGAACCAGTGGTTGTCCAGCCAGTCCTCGCCCACGGTCTCGTTGACCAGCACCAGGAACTTGATCGCGTCCTTGGTGGAGCGGATGCCGCCGGCCGGCTTCACGCCGATCTGGATGCCGGTCTGGGCACGGTAGTCCCGGACGGCCTCCAGCATGAGGAGGGTGTTGGGCGGGGTCGCGTTGACCGCGACCTTGCCCGTGGAGGTCTTGATGAAGTCCGCGCCGGCCAGCATGCCGAGCCAGGAGGCGCGGCGGATGTTGTCGTACGTGGACAGCTCGCCGGTCTCGAAGATGACCTTGAGGCGGGCCTTGTCGCCGCACTCCGCCTTCACAGCGAGGATCTCTTCGTAGACCTTGAGGTAGTGCCCGGAGAGGAAGGCTCCCCGGTCGATCACCATGTCGATCTCGTCCGCGCCCGCTTCGACGGCGTCGCGCACGTCGGCCAGCTTGACGGGGAGGGCGGCACGTCCGGCCGGGAAGGCGGTGGCCACGGAGGCGACCTTGATGCCGGTACCGGCCAGGGCCTCCTTGGCGGTGGCCGCCATGTCCGGATAGACGCAGATCGCGGCGACCCTGGGGGTCGTACGGTCGGTGGGGTCCGGGTGGGCGCCCTTGGCGCACAGCGCCCGGACCTTGCCCGGGGTGTCCGCGCCTTCGAGCGTGGTCAGGTCGATCATCGAGATGGCCAGGTCGATGGCGTACGCCTTGGCCGTGGTCTTGATCGAGCGAGTGCCGAGCGCGGCGGCGCGGGCCTCCAGGCCGACGGCGTCGACGCCGGGCAGCCCGTGCAGGAAGCGGCGCAGTGCGCTGTCGGACGCGGTCGCGTCGACAAATGCGGATGCGGGAGCGGATGCAGAGGTGGGCATGGTCACCACTGGAGCATATCTACGCGCGTAGCGTCCTGTACACCCCGTAGGGAAGAAAGGGGCCACCCCCGTGGGGAAAGAGGGGCCACCTCGCGGAAGAAAGTGGGGCCACCTCGTGCGGGAAGAAGGGCTTCTTCGGCCTCCCACCGGCCGTCAGGCAGAATCGGGCCCATGACAAGCACCGGTCCCACTCCCCCCTCGGACTCCAGCGAGCCGACGGTCTACGCCGACCGCGTCTTCCGTACGGGCGCCAATGTCGTCTGGGGCTGCCTGATGCTCGCCGTCTGCGCCTGGCTCGGCATCGACGCGGCACTCAAGAGCGAGGCCATGACGGTCTGGAAGGTGCTGGCCGGACTGCTGTTCGCGGTGCCGCTGGTGGTGGCGTTCATGCTGCGGCCCGCCGTGTACGCGGGCCAGGAGCGGCTCAGGATCCGCAATCCGTTCCGTACGATCGTGCTCCCCTGGGCGTCGGTCGACGCGATCCGCACCGGTTACTCCAGTGAGGTCCTGGCGGACGGTGCGAAGTACCAGATGTGGGCCGTGCCGGTGTCCCTCCGGCAGCGGAAGAAGGCCCTCCGTAACCAGTCGAGGGCCGCTGCCGCGGACGACCCGAAGGCGAGCCGTGCCGCGTTCGGGC
The DNA here is from genome assembly GCF_040651475.1 of Streptomyces sp. NPDC048442. NCBI lineage: Bacteria > Bacillati > Actinomycetota > Actinomycetes > Kitasatosporales > Streptomycetaceae > Streptomyces > Streptomyces sp. NPDC048442. The sequence goes on along the minus strand of NZ_JBEZKB010000027.1, from coordinate 48,141 downwards.
GGTCGTCGGGCGAGCGGCCGCAGGTCGCCGCGAGCGACCAGATCGTACGGGACCTCCAGGACCTCGCCGAGTCCTCGGCCACGCGGCCGGGCACCGCGGGCAAGCCGTCGGTGCGGTGGGCGTTCGAGATCATCGCGCCGTGCGTGGTGGGGCTTGTGGCGCTGATCGTGCTGCTGGCGATCTAGGGGCGATCGGTTCTACGGCGTGCCCGGCTTTACGGTGTGCCCGGCTTTACGGTGTGCCAGCTTTACGGCGCGCTGGGTTTACGGCGCGCCCGGCCAGACCAGCGTCATATGGCCGCCGACGTACGCCGAGAACAGCGCCGCACCGCCCACCACCAGCACCGCCGTCGACACCCGCGCCCGCGCGAGGGCCACCGCGACCGGCAGCAGCAGCGGGAACGCCGGGAGCAGGAAGCGGGCGCGCGGGAAGTACACGCCGTCGGTGCCGAGGACGATCAGCAGTATCACCGCACTGAACACGAGCAGCGGGAGCGGCTGCCTGCCGACGGCGCAGAGGACCCAGAGCACGGCGGAGGCCACCAGCACTCCCGTCACCAGGACCGGGAAGAGCGGTGGCTCGGCGGAGTACATCAGCAGCCCGCGCATCTCGCGCAGGGTCGAGGCGCCGCCGTCCCACGCGTTGTCCCAGCGGCGTTGTACGGCGAGATAGCCGTCCCAGCGGCCGAGACACAGGCTCACCCAGCCGACGTAACAGAACCAGCCGAAGGGCGCGAGCAGGCCGGCGGCGAGGGTGCGGTGGGTGCGACCGCTGCCGATGTCGCTGTCGGCGTTGCTGCCGAAGCAGGCCGCGGCCATGACCGCCGCCGCGACGGCGATGCCCGTGGGGCGGGTGAGGCCCGCGAGGCAGGCGAGGGTCGCGGCGGTGAGCCAGCGGCCGGTCAGGACCGCGTACAGGGTCCAGGCGGCGAGCGCGGTGAACAGCGACTCCGTGTAGCCCATCCACTGGACGAGGGCCACCGGGTGCGCGCCCCAGAGGACGGCCAGAAGCGTGCCCGTACGGCGTCCGTGGAGGTGGTTCCCGACGGCGAAGATCCCCCATGCGGCGACGAACGACGCGGCGACCGCGAGGAGCAGACCGAGAGTGGCCGGGCTGGGAACGGCCCCGGGGAGTGCGTGGTCCGCGCCTCTGACCAGGAGCGGCTGGAGCGGGAAGAAGGCCAGGCTGCGGAGGCCGGCGTAGCCGCGCCCTGCGATGCCGGCGTACCACTCGGAGTCCCAGGAGCCGGCCAGCAGCGGCCATACGCCGTGGCCGCGGAGATGCGTCCAGGGGACGAGGACGGCGAGACCGAGGAGGTGGACGGCGAGGTAGCCGAGGAGGGCGGGGGCAGGGGTGGGGGCGATGGTCGTACGTTGCGCGTACAAGGCGGGCCTGGCTCCTGGGGGGCGTGCGGTCGCGGGACGGCGTGCTCGCGTGGGGGGCCGCCCCCTTGCCCACCCGTCCCGCCCCCGGGGGCGGCCCCGCTGCCCAAGAGGGCTAGGGAGGCTAGCGGGCTGAGGGGCAGGCAGTTAGGGGCGCGGGGAACTGCGCGATCAGCCACGACGCACCCGCACGACGCCCACCGGCCCACCCCGCCCCGCACGACGCCCCCGCACCCAGGCAAGCAACCCCTAGCCCGGCAGGGCGCCCGTCACCGCTCCCACCACCGGCAGGTCCTTCAGCGCGGCACCCTTTGTCAGGGAGCCCGTCGCCGCCCCCGTGGTGACCGGCTGGAAGTCGGCGACCTGGGTGCCGATCGTGTTGTCGAGGGGGTCGACCGCCGTCCCGGCGAGCGGGTTGAGCCGCATGCTCGTCGTGGGGCCGATGCCGCCCGCCGTCGCATACTGGAGCGCGCCGGTCAGCGCCTGCCCCGGGGTCGGACCCTCCTCTTCGAAGGCCGGCAGGGCGACCGGGGCCACCGCGAGCGCGGCGGGCCCGGCGGCCGGTGCAGCCTGGGCGGCGCCCGCTCCTGCCGACAGCGCGGCGCCGACCGCCGTCACCGTGAGACCGGCCTGGAGCAGGGTGCGGCGCGGGGACTTGGGTGCTGAGTGACGTGCCATGAAGTGCTACCCATCTGCGTCTTGGAGCGAAGTAATCGGGTAATCGTGGGCGGTGGTCGTGAACGAATGACCACGATCTGGTAATCACGTGCGCACGCAGCGTAGTTGAGGAGCCGGGCTCGAAACGAACGACGTCGCCCGGGGAGACCTGCGCGGGGTGAATGCCGCACACTTGTATCCCGTGAGCTCTTCTCCCGTACGCGCCCGCGTAGTCCTCCTCGCAGGCCCCTCCGGCTCCGGCAAGTCGTCCCTCGCCGCGCGCGCCCAGCTGCCCGTGCTGCGCCTCGACGACTTCTACAAGGAGGCCGACGACCCCACGTTGCCGCAGGTCATGGGCAGTACGGACATCGACTGGGACTCTCCGCTCTCCTGGGACGCGGACGTGGCCGTCGCCGCCGTCGAGGAGCTCTGCAGGACCGGGCGTACAACTGTTCCGGTGTACGACATCGCCTCCAGCTCGCGGGTGGGCGAGGAGGCGCTCGACATCGAGCGCACGCCCCTGTTCGTGGCGGAGGGAATCTTCGCGGCGGACATCGTGGCGCGGTGCCGGGAGCGGGGAGTGCTGGCGGACGCGCTGTGTCTGCGCGGGCGGCCCTTCACGACGTTCCGGCGGCGGCTGATGCGTGATCTGCGCGAGGGCCGGAAGTCGGCGCCGTTCCTGCTGAGGCGGGGGTGGCGGCTGATGCGCGCCGAACGGGGAATCGTGGCGCGGCAGGCGGCGCTCGGGGCCTATCCGTGTGGCAAGGACGAGGCACTTGGGCGCCTGGCGGCTGCGGCGGCGGGTCGGTGTCCTGGGGCAGGACCGGCGGTTGTACGGGCGCCGTCTTCGGCGGCGGGGGCGGCTTCCTCTTCGGCGGCGGGGGCTCCGGAACCGGCTGCGTAGGCTGCGTGCGGCCGGATGGGTGGCCGGGTGGGTGGTGCGGGTTGCCTGCGGCGCTTGCCCCTCCCCGCCCCTTCCCGAAACCGCTGCCGCGTGGCTGGTGAAGGCCGATGTCCCGGGCTGCGCCCTGTGCACGGCTGCGCCGCGCGTCCTCAAACGCCGGACGGGCCGGGATGCGCCGGGATGGGCCGGGATGGGCCGAAGTTGCCCGGCATACGAAAACGGGACCCCGCCGGCCCCCCGCCGACGTGGTCCCGCTCCGCTTTCCCCCGTACCCCCCCCGTGATCCCCCCCGTGATCCCCCCGGATCCCCCGATCCCCCGTGGATCCCCCCGGATCCCCGTACCGCCGCCGTCTCCCCCGAAACGGCGGCCCCCCGTTCCCCCGTTGCCCAGGGCCGACCGAAACTCTCGGCCCCGGGCACCTCACATCCTTCAGGCGACAAGCTCGCCGAAGGACTCCTCCTCGTCACGGCCGAAGCTGAGGACCTCGTCCTCGCGCAGCCGGCGGAGCGACCGCCAGATGCTGGACTTCACCGTGCCGACACTGATGTCGAGGATGTCCGCGATCTCAGGATCGGTGCGGCCCTCGTAGTAGCGCAGGACGAGCATCGTGCGCTGGAGTTCGGGAAGGCGTGCCAGGGCCTGCCACAGGACCGCGCGCAGCTCCGTGCCGCGCATGGCGTCCGTGTCACCGACCGTCTCCGGCAGCTCCTCCGTCGGGTATTCGTTCAGCTTGCGGCGGCGCCACGCGCTGATGTGCAGGTTGGTCATGGTGCGGCGGAGGTAGCCCCCGACCGCCGCCTTGTCGCTGATCCTGTCCCAGGCGCGGTACGTCGAGAAGAGGGCGCTCTGGAGGAGGTCCTCCGCTTCGAAGCGGTCGCCGGTCAGGTGGTAGGCGGTTGCGTACAGGGAGGCACGGCGCTCCTGGACGTAGGCGGTGAACTCCGCCTCCGCCTCGGTCGCGTGCGCCCGCTCCCCCGAGCCCTCCCCGTACGTCACCGCCGGTGCTGCCGACGCTCCCCCGAGCGTCCCTGCGGCAGCTTCCCCGTTCCCCCCGCCGGCTCCCCCGTTGGTCCCCCCGGTGGTCCCCCCCTTGGTTCCCACCGGCACGTCCACGACCGTCATGTACTGGCTGTACGAAGACGTCCGCTGACGCCCGGTGCTGCGACCGCACCCCCGCCCGGTCACAGCACCGGACTTCTCCATGCTCCTCACGACGTCGTGGAGACGCGTGACAACTGCGCTTGAGTTGGTGCTGTGCAGTGCGTTCATCTCGCGCCCCCCGTCGGTGGAGTCCGTAGCGTGCCGTGTGCAAATGAGATTGCCCGAGCAGTTTCATGACGAGGTCCGGCGACTGTCACAGGGCTGTCACAGGGGCCGTGTCGGCAGGTCGGCTCGGATGGGAGCGCTCCAACTGTCGAACTCGTACGCCCCCATGGGCCAGAATGGGCGCGTGCCATTCCTGTTGCTGATCGAGGACGACGACGCCATCCGTACGGCGCTTGAGCTGTCGCTCACGCGCCAGGGACACCGTGTTGCCACGGCAGCCACGGGTGAAGACGGACTGAAACTGCTGCGCGAACAGCGGCCTGATCTGATCGTGCTGGATGTGATGCTGCCCGGAATCGACGGATTCGAGGTGTGCAGGCGCATCAGACGCACCGATCAGCTGCCGATCATCCTGCTGACGGCCCGCAGCGACGACATCGACGTCGTGGTCGGGCTGGAGTCCGGCGCCGACGACTATGTGGTCAAGCCGGTGCAGGGGCGGGTGCTCGACGCCCGGATCCGCGCCGTGCTGCGGCGCGGCGAGAGGGAGGCCAACGACGCGGCCTCGTTCGGGTCGCTGGTGATCGACCGCTCGGCGATGACCGTGACGAAGAACGGGGAGGATCTGCAACTGACACCGACCGAGCTGCGGTTGCTGCTCGAACTGAGCCGCAGGCCCGGACAGGCCCTGTCGCGGCAGCAGTTGCTGCGGCTGGTGTGGGAGCACGACTACCTCGGGGACTCCCGGCTGGTCGACGCCTGTGTGCAGCGGCTGCGGGCGAAGGTCGAGGACGTCCCGTCGTCGCCGACGCTGATCCGTACGGTCCGTGGTGTGGGCTACCGGCTGGACACGCCTTCGTGAGTACGGTCGCCAAACGGGCCCTGATCGCCGGCCTGCGCTGGACCAGTCTGCGGCTGCGGCTCGTGGTGGTGTTCGCCCTGGTGGCGCTGACCGCTGCCGTGTCCGTGGCGGGGATCGCGTACTGGCTCAACAGGGAAGCCGTACTGACCCGCACCCAGGACAGCGCGCTCAACGACTTCCGGCAGGCCATGCAGAGCCGGGTCGCCACCCTGCCGCTCCAGCCCACCCAGGCCGAACTCCAGAGCGCCGCCGAGCAGATGTCGGCGACGAGCACCAGCCCCGGGTACAGCGTGCTGCTCGTGGACAGCCGCGACGGCGGCAAGCCCGTGGTCGGGTACTCCGACCTCGACGCCTTCACGCTCGACGACGTACCGGCGAAGCTCCAGGAGCAGGTGAGCCGGGAGCAGCCGGTCAGCGCGGGGAACGCGTATCCGTACCACCTGTTCTGGGTACGGGCGAACCTGCGCAACACGCCGTATCTGGTGGGCGGGGCCAAGGTCATCGGGGGCGGGCCGACCGGGTACATGCTGACCTCGCTCCAGCAGGAGCGGGACGATCTCAACTCCCTGGCCTGGTCGCTGGGGATCGCGACCGGGCTGGCGCTGCTGGGTTCCGCGCTGCTCGCGCAGGCCGCCGCCACGACCGTACTGAAGCCGGTGCAGCGGCTGGGAGACGCCGCGCGGCGGCTGGGGGAAGGGAAGCTGGACACGCGGCTGCGGGTGTCGGGGACCGATGAACTCGCCGATCTGTCGCGGACGTTCAACAGGACCGCCGCCCAGCTGGAGAAGAAGGTCGCGGACATGAGTGCGCGGGAGGAGGCGAGCCGGCGGTTCGTCGCCGACATGTCGCACGAGCTGCGGACACCGCTGACCGCGATCACCGCCGTGGCGGAGGTCCTGGAGGACGAGGCGGACAGCCTCGATCCGATGATCGCGCCCGCGGTCCATCTGGTGGTGAGCGAGACGCGGCGGCTGAACGATCTGGTCGAGAATCTGATGGAGGTCACACGGTTCGACGCGGGGACGGCCCGGCTGGTGGTCGACAACGTCGATGTCGTCGACCAGGTGACGGCCTGTCTCGATGCGCGGGCCTGGCTGGACGCGGTGGAGCTGGACGCGACGCGCGGGCTGATGGTGCGGCTGGATCCGCGGCGGCTCGACGTGATCCTGGCCAATCTGGTCGGCAACGCCCTCAAGCACGGCGGTTCGCCGGTCGGGGTGTCCGTACGGGCAGACGACGGCGAGCTGGTGATCGAGGTACGGGACCACGGCCCCGGCATCCCGGCGGACGTGCTGCCGCACGTCTTCGACCGCTTCTACAAGGCGAGCGCGTCCCGGCCCCGGTCGGAGGGCAGCGGGCTCGGTCTCTCCATCGCCATGGAGAACGCGCTCATCCACGGGGGCGGCATCACGGCCGCCAACTCGCCCGACGGCGGCGCGGTGTTCACCCTGCGGCTGCCCCGGGGCGCCGAGGACGCGGAGCCCGAGGAGCAGACCGACGACACCCAGGTCCGGGGGCAGAGCTGATGCAGGTGAAGAAGAGGGCGGGGCTCGTGTGCGCCGCGCTGGTGGTCCTCGCGGCCACCGCCGGGTGCGGCATCCGCACCACCCAGGTGCCCGTCGACGCGGGGGCCGCGCCGTCCCGGGTGTCCTGCGACGTGCCGGCCAAGTCCGCCGACGAGCAGTCGCAGGCGGGCTCCACGGTGCGGGTGTTCCTGGTGTGCGGGGCCGGTCTGGTGTCCGTGCAGCGGGTGGTCGCGGTGCCCGAGGAGACCATGGCGGCGGACCGGATGCGGGCCGCCCAGGCGCTCCTCGACGAGCTCCAGCGGGATCCGTCCGACGAGGAGGAGAGGGCCGGGTTCAGTACGGACGTGCGCGGCTCGCTGACGGTGTCCAGGCCCCGGGCCGGGGACCCGCGGCAGACGCTGCGGCTCAGCCGGCAGCCCGACGACCTGCCCACGCACGCGCTGGCCCAGATCGTCTGTACGTACTCGGGGAGCGCGGCCGACGACGGCGGCGGCTCGGTCGAGCTGGGCGGGCCCTCCGAGGATCCGCCCCGGAAGTACCAGTGCACGGCGGCCCTGAAGGCACGCCCCGAGATGGTGCCGCCACTGGGCGACCTACGGCGCTCACCGGTGGCGACAACCGGTACGGATCCGACGGCTCCGGGCGCCTCGCCCTCGTGACGGCCGGCGGTGACCGTCGGCAGCGACCACCGACGGTGACGGCCAGTGGTGACGGCCGGCGGTGGCGGTTTGTGGCGATGGCTTGTAAATAAACCTCCGTGCGGGCCCGGATCGCACCTTTCCGGGTCCTCTTGCCCCGCGGGGGAACCGATCCGCGTGGCCCTCGCGTCTTGGGGGGCGTGCGTCAAGGTCTGAGCGGCAGTGCCGTCATCCGCTACCGCGTGACGGGGAGTCTTCTCCTCCTCGCGCATCTGCTGCTCGTTGCTTGGGTGAGTCTGCTCCCCCTCGACGACGTGCTGTGGGTGACCGCCCCCAATCTCCAGCCGCTGGCCGGCATCCGGGCGGACCTGGCACTCGGCCCCGTGGAGGCCGCCCGCCGGATCGGCGAGGGGCTGGCGCTGCTGGCACCGCTGGGGGTTCTGCTGCCGATGGCGGGCGGGCGGCTTCAGGTGTCCCCGTTCGTCTCTCTCCTGCGTACCGTGGCGGCCGGCGCCCTGCTGTCGCTCGGCATCGAGCTGTGGCAGACCGGGGTGCCGGGGCAGGTCGTGGACGTCGACTCGCTGCTGCTGAACACCGTGGGCGTCGCCCTGGCCCACCTCGTCGTCGTACCGCTGACACGGGCGCGGCTGCGGCGCAGGTGGGAGGGGGCCCGGGGGGCGACTCGTACCCGGGTAGGGGGTGCCACCCCGACTGAGGAGGAGGCGGGCCGGGGGTCGACCCCGAGGATTTCCAGGGTCGGGGTCGCCCCGTAGAGCGATGCCCGGTTCGAGTGACGGCGGGAGTATTGAGTACATCGGGAGCCGACGAAGGGCTCCCCCACTTGAGCCCACTTGAGCTCGCGAAGGAGCCCGCCATGACCGCACTTGTCCGCCCCAGCGACGGCCGTGTGATCGGCGGAGTGTGCGCAGCGCTGGCCCGGCGTTTCGGCACCTCCGCGACCACGATGCGCGTGATCTTCCTGGCCTCTTGTCTGCTGCCGGGGCCGCAGTTCCTGATCTACCTGGGTCTGTGGGTCTTCCTGCCGGGTGAGAAGAGCTCGAAGACCGCCTGGTAGCCACCGCCGCTCAAAAGTCCGTACGCCGAAGGGGCGCGCTTCCCGCGAGGGAGGCGCGCCCCTTTCCGTGGGCGGGTGCCGGATCAGCCGCCGAGACCGGGGAGCGCACCGGTGGGCAGGCCGCTGGTGGGCAGGGAGCCGGTGGGCAGCGCGTTGCCGGCCGGCAGGCCGCCGAGGAGGCCGCCGACCGGGTCGCCAGGCTTCGGGGCGTTGGCGGCACCCTTGCTGAGCGCGTCCGTGCCGGACTTCAGGGCCTGCGAGGCGCCGGGGAGCTGGCTCGTGACCTGGTCGACCGGGAGTGCGCCGGTGACGGTGCCCAGCGCGGCGGCGGCGTCCGGGGCGGCGGGGGCGGCGCTCGCGGAGCCGGCGGCAGCGGCGACGAAGGCGGCACCGAGAGCGGCGGCACCGAGGGTCTTGGCAGCAGACTGCTTCATGAAAACAACGTCCTCAGAAATGGGGGGAAGTGAGCGGCTCTGCAAGCTAGTCAGAGCTATCCGCAACCCGCAAACACCACCGGGCGGCCGGGAGTTGATATTCCCGGCCGCCTGTGTAATGCATGAGACCAGTTACCTGCCCCCGGCAGTGAAACCGCAGGTCAGAGCAGTTTCAGCGGCTTACTGGAAGAGCCACTCGGACTTCAGCTCGGCGTATCCGGGCTTGATCACGTCGCTGATCATCGCGAGACGTTCATCGAAAGGAATGAAAGCGCTCTTCATCGCATTGACCGTGGTCCACAGCATGTCGTCGAGCGTGTAGCCGAAAGCCCCGATCAGGTGCTCGAACTCGCGGCTCATGCTGGTGCCGGACATCAGACGGTTGTCGGTGTTCACCGTGACCCGGAACTGCAGCCTGCGCAGCAGGCCGAAGGGGTGCTCGGCGTACGAGGTGGCCGCGCCGGTCTGGAGGTTGGAGGTGGGGCACATCTCCAGCGGGATCCGCATGTCCCGTACGTAGGCGGCGAGGCGGCCCAGCTTCACGGAGCCGTCCTCGTCGACCTCGATGTCGTCGATGATGCGGACGCCGTGGCCGAGGCGGTCGGCGCCGCACCACTGGAGCGCCTGCCAGATGGAGGGGAGCCCGAAGGCCTCGCCCGCGTGGATGGTGAAGTGGTTGTTCTCGCGCTTGAGGTACTCGAAGGCGTCGAGGTGGCGGGTGGGCGGGAAGCCCGCCTCGGCGCCCGCGATGTCGAAGCCGACGACGCCCAGGTCGCGGTAGCGGTTGGCGAGTTCGGCGATCTCCAGGGCGCGGGCGGCGTGCCGCATCGCGGTGAGGAGGGCGCCGACGCGGATCCGGTGGCCGTTCGCGCGGGCCCGCTTCTCGCCCTCGCGGAAGCCCTCGTTGACCGCTTCGACGACCTCTTCGAGGGAGAGGCCGCTCTCCAGGTGCTGCTCGGGGGCGTACCGGATCTCGGCGTAGACGACGCCGTCCTCGGCGAGGTCCTCGGCGCACTCGGCGGCGACGCGGAAGAGTGCCTCGCGGGTCTGCATGACGGCACAGGTGTGCGCGAAGGTCTCCAGGTAGCGCTCCAGCGAGCCGGAGTCGGCGGCCTCGCGGAACCAGAGGCCGAGCTTGTCGGCGTCGGTCTCGGGGAGGTTGTCGTAGCCGACCTCGCGGGCGAGTTCGACGATCGTGCCGGGGCGCAGGCCACCGTCGAGGTGGTCGTGCAGGAGCACCTTCGGTGCGCGGCGGATCTGGTCCGCCGTGGGCGTGTTGAGCGGCTGTGCCGGCATCTGCTTCGTGGTCTGGCTCGTCATTGAGGCACTGTAGCCCCTACGCGCGTAGATCATGCCGGTCGATACGTAACAGTGACCGTGCGGACGGGTGGCGTCCATCTCGGGTTCTGAGACTGTTCTGTTATGACACAGCAAGTCGAGCCGGGCCCGACCGCCCGGCTGGGACGGGCCGTTGGGACGAACGGGGCGGTGGCGGGCGTCGTGCTCGTACTGCCGCCCGGGGAGCCGGAGTCCGCGCGCGGCCCTTCCGCACTGGCACACACGTCCGTGCGCGCCCTCACCCGCGAGCTGGCCGGGGCCGGAGCGGCCGAGGGCCTCGTGGCCCATGTCGTCCGCTACCGGGGACGCGGCTGGAACGGCGACGCGGCGCGGCTCGCGGCGGACGCGGAGTGGGCCGTGGCCGAGGTCGTACGGAAGTACGGGGACGTACCGGTGTGCCTGGCCGGGGTCGGCATGGGCGGCCGGGCGGCGCTGCGGGCGGCGGGGGCCGGGGCGGTCAACTCGGTGGTGGCGCTTGCGCCTTGGCTGCCGGACGGGGCTGACGGGACACAGGGGGCGGATGCGGAGCCCGTGCGGCAGTTGGCGGGGCGGCGGGTGCTGATCGTGCACGGCACGAACGACGAGCGGGCGGCTCCCGAGCTGTCGTTCCGGCTGGCGGCCCGTGCGAAGAAGTCGAACCGGGAGGTGTGCAGGTTCGAGGTGCACTCGGACGGGCACGGGATGCGGCAGCACCGGGCGGAGGTACGGGCACTGTCCACGGACTTCGTGCTGGGCTCCCTCTTCGGCCGGCCGTACGCGCGCCCGCTGGCGGACGCGTTGGCGGCTCCTCCGCCGTTGGGCCTCCGCATGCCACTGTCCACGGGCTTCGGGCGGGGGTAGCCACCTCCGTGCGGGTGCGGGGGCGGGGGTCGTCGGCCGGGTGCGTCGTGCGGGTGCGGGGCCGGGGGCGTCGTGCGGGTGCGTCGTGGCTGGTCGCGCAGTTCCCCGCGCCCCTAAATGCCTGCCCCTCAGCCCTCTGGCCCTCTTGGGCAGCGGAGCACGGGGGGGGGCGCCGTGCGGGTGCGGGCCGGTGGTCGTCGTGCGGGTGCGTGGTGGCTGGTCGCGCAGTTCCCCGCGCCCCTGAATGCCTGCCCTCTTGGGCAGCGGGGGGCGCTGGAGATGCCTCTCCGCCGCCCCTCTGCCACCCTCGTCGCATGAGCACCAGCGTGGACCACATCAAACCCACCCACTGGGCCACCCTCGTCCCCCTGCTCGCCCTCGTGCTTCTCGGGTTCTCCTGGGGGCGGGACATGCCGGGGCCCGTCGTGGCGCTGCTTGCGTGCTTTCTCGGTGGGGCCGTTCTTGCCGCCGTGCACCACGCCGAAGTGGTCGCGCACCGGGTGGGTGAGCCGTTCGGCTCGCTCGTGCTGGCCGTTGCCGTGACGATCATCGAGGTGGCCCTCATCGTCACCCTGATGGCCGATGGCGGGGACAAGAGCGCTTCCCTCGCGCGGGACACCGTCTTCGCCGCCGTGATGATCACGACGAACGGCATCGTCGGCATCTCGCTCCTGGTCGGCTCGCTCAAACGCCGGGTGGCCGTGTTCAACCCGGAGGGGTCCGTCTCCGCCTTCGGGGCCGTCGCCACCCTGGCCGGACTGAGCCTCGCGCTGCCGACGTTCACGACGAGCACCCCGGAGGCGGAGTTCACCCCGACGCAGCTGGTCTTCGCGGCGATCGCGGCCGTGGTCCTGTACGGGCTGTTCGTCGTGATGCAGACCGTCCGGCACCGGGACTACTTCCTCCCCGTGACGCAGCAGGGCAAGGTCATCGACGAGGACGACCACGCCGATCCGCCGCCCGCCCGGGTGGCCTTCATCAGCCTCGGGCTGCTCGCCGTCTCGCTGGTGGCCGTGGTCGGGCTCGCGAAGGGCGTGTCGCCGACCATCGAGAGAGGGGTCGATGCCGCCGGGCTGCCCGCGTCCGTCGTCGGTGTGGTGATCGCGCTGCTGGTGCTGCTGCCGGAGAGCATCGCGGCCGTACGGGCGGCCAAGCGGGACCGCGTACAGACCAGTCTGAATCTCGGGCTCGGGTCGGCCATGGCGAGCATCGGGCTGACGATTCCGGCCGTGGCGGTGGCGTCGATCTGGATGGACGGGCCCTTGCTGCTGGGGCTCGGGGCGACGCACATGGTGCTGCTTGCGCTGACCGTGGCGGTCGGCACGCTGACGCTCGTACCGGGGCGGGCGACGCCGTTGCAGGGTGGGGTGCACTTGTCGTTGTTCGCGGCTTACCTGGTGCTGGCCGTCAGTCCGTAACCGTCTGCCTCAGTCCTTGGCGTCCCGCTCCGTGACGTCCACCAGGGCCGTCTGCGGCAGGATGTTGCCGCGGCGGGCGAGCAGGAAGCGTTTGAAGGCGGCGACCGGGGGTGTGTCCGGGTGGCCGTCCAGCCAGGCCACGCCGATCTCGCGGGCCGCGCGCGGGGCCGTGACGGTGAGTTCCACGACACCGGGGCGGGCCACCGCGGGAGGCGGCAGGAGCGCTACGCCCAAGCCGGCCGCGACCAGGCCGCGGAGGGTCTCCGCCTCCTCTCCCTCGAAGGCGACCTTGGGCTTGAAGCCCGCCTCGGCGCACAGGTCGTCGGTGATGCGGCGCAGGCCGTAGCCGGGTTCGAGGGTGACGAAGGATTCCTCGGCGGCCTCCGCGAGCCGGACCCGTTTGCGGGTGGCGAGGCGGTGGTCGTCGGGGACGACCAGGCGCAGGCGCTGTTCGTCGAGGCGGCGGGCGACCAGGTCGGGGGCCTCGGGGACCGGGGACGTCAGGCAGAGGTCGAGGTCGCCTGCGCGCAGGCGCTCCAGCATCGCCTCGCCGTAGTTCTGGATCAGCTGGAAGCGGATGTGCGGGTGGTCGGCGCGGAAGGCGCGAATCAGGGCGGGGACGGTCTCCGAACCCATGGTGTGCAGAAAGCCGAAGGCGATCTTGCCGGTGGTGGGGTCGGCGTCGGCCCGGACCAGTTCGGCAGCCTTCTCGACCTCGGTGAGGGCGCGTTCGACCGCGGTGAGGAAGGCGCGGCCGGCCGGGGTGAGCGAGACCGTGCGGCCCTTGCGGGCGAACAGGCTGACGTCCAGGTCCTGTTCGAGCCGGACCATGGCGCGGGACAGGGTGGACTGCGGGACGCCGAGTTCGTGCGCGGCGCGGGTGACGTGCTCGTGGCGGGCGACCGCCGCGAACTGGGCGAGGCGTGGCGCGAGCACCTGCGAGATGTCTTCTTCGTAACTACTCGGTGACAGCCGACGCTGTGAGCTTTGCTTATGCAGCATGGGATGGATTATCGCGGGTTTGTGCATTGGACGCATGAGAAGGCCGGGTCTAGGTTCTTGGCATGCCTTCCGCCAGTACCACGGCGTCCACACCTGTGATTGTGGGCGCCGCGAACCCCGTTCCCCTTGTTTCTTCTGATTCCCCTGCCGCCACCCCTGTCGCTGCCGACACCCGGCTGGCGCCCTCCTCCCCCGGTTTCCGGCGGATGAGCTTCGCGCTCTTCGCGGCCGGCATGGCGGCCTTCGCCCTTCTCTACTCCACGCAGGCGCTGCTGCCCGCGATCTCCGCCGATCTCGGCGTGAGCGCCGCGCAGGCCAGTTGGACGGTGTCGGCCGCGACCGGCGCGCTCGCCCTGTTCGTACTGCCGCTGAGTGCGCTGTCCGAGCGCTTCGGGCGGCGGACCCTGATGACGTACTCCCTGGTCGTGGCGGTCGCCGTCGCGCTGCTGATTCCGCTCGCACCCAACGTGGGGTGGCTGATCGCGCTGCGTGCCGTGCAGGGTGCGGCGCTGGCCGGACTGCCGGCGTCCGCGATGGCGTACCTCGCGGAGGAAGTGCGGCCGAAGGCGCTCGTGGCGGCGATCGGGCTGTTCGTGGCCGGGAACTCGATCGGCGGGATGAGCGGGCGCATCGTGACCGGGTGGGTCGCGCAGCTGTGGGGCTGGCGGGCCTCGCTCGCCGCCGTGGGGCTGATGGCGCTGGTGTGCGCGGCGGTGTTCCGGCTGATGCTGCCGAAGGCGCGCAACTTCCGCCCCGGGACGCTGAGTCCGCGGGTGCTCGCCAAGACCGTGGGCACGCACCTCTCCGATCCGCTGCTGCGGCGGCTGTACGCGATCGGCGCGCTCTTCATGACGGTCTTCGGCGCGGTCTACACCGTGATCGGCTACCGGCTCGTCGAGGCGCCCTTCAGCCTGCCGCAGGGCGTGGTCGGCTCGATCTTCCTGGTGTACCTGGTGGGGACGGTGTCCTCGGCGGGCGCCGGCAAGCTGGTGGCGCGGACCGGGCGGCGCGGCGCGCTGTACCTGGCCGTGACCACCACCGCCGCCGGACTCCTGCTGTCGCTGTCGGACTCCCTGGCCGGTGTGCTGGCCGGGCTCGTCCTCATCACGGCGGGCTTCTTCGCCGGGCACGCGGTCGCCTCGTCGTCGGTCAGCCGCGCGGCGAAGACCGGGCGCGCCCAGGCCTCCGCGCTGTACCAGTCGGCGTACTACCTCGGCTCCAGCGTCGGCGGCACCCTCGGCGCGATGGCGTTCCACGCGGGCGGCTGGGAGGCCACCGTGGCACTCGGGCTGCTGGCCGTCGTCGGCGTCGTGTCGATCACGCTGTACGGGACGCGCTGCGCGCGGGTGGAACGGCGTCTGCAGCGGCGTACCTCCCTCGTTGTCGCGAATTCGTGACACTTCGACTCCCTTGTCCGTACAACCGGATCGACCCCTGGGCCGTCTAGCCGGACAGAACGTGCAGCACCGCACGCACGCGCGTGCCGCACGGCAGGGGAAAGGGAAATCCATGGCAACCATGGCATCCACGGGGGACACGAAGAGAGTGCGCGCAGCGCTCCGCACCCGTACGGGCATAGCCGTCGGGATCACCGCGCTGGTGGTCCCGGCGGTACTGACGGTGGGAGCCGCCGCTCCCGCGCAGGCGGCCTCGTGCTCGACCAGTACGGGTCCGTACCAGAAGCAGGTGGAGAAGTTCCTGGGGCTGAAGGCGGACGGCAGGCAGTCGGCCACCGACTGCAAGGCGATACGCGGCTTCCAGACCAAGCACGGCATCACCCCGGCCATCGGCTACGCGGGCCCGGTGACCTGGCGGGCGATGGACCTCATCAACAGGCAGCAGGCCGCCCGCAATCCGAACGCGGCCGGGAAGTGCCCGACGAACAAGGGCCGCATCGCCTGCGTCGACCTGACGCGGCAGCTGACCTGGATCCAGGACGGCAAGAAGCTCAAGTACGGCCCGGTGCCGATCCGTTCGGGGCGCGACGGGTACGAGACGCGGACCGGCCTGAAGCGGATCTACCAGCGCAGCATCAACCACTACTCGACGATCTACCACGTACGGATGCCGTACTCGCAGTTCTTCGACGGCGGCATCGCCTTCCACTCGGTGGGGGTCCCGATGTCGAACCCGCCGGGCTCGCACGGGTGCGTGAACATGCGCCCTTCGGACGCGAAGAAGTACTGGGGGCTGCTGAAGAAGGGCGACGACGTCTTCGTGTACGGGCGCAAGCCGGGGACCTGACCGGGCCGCCACCCGTACGGGGAAGGGCAGTTCGCGGCATTGCACCCCCCGTTGTCAGACCCCTCCCGTAGAGTTCCACAGCACAGGAGTTGTGGGTGGATGAGCGGTGGGGTGGACCCTGTGAGTGATGTCGCGACGCCAGGTGTGGATGCACAACTGGAGGACTACCGGACCGAGTTGACCGGTTTCTGTTACCGGATGCTCGGCTCCGCCTTCGAGGCGGAGGACGCCGTTCAGGACACGATGGTGCGCGCCTGGCGCAGTCAGGACCGTTTCGAGGGCCGCTCCTCGCTGCGGTCCTGGCTGTACCGCATCGCGACCAATGTGTGTCTGGACATGCTGGGCAGCAGCAAGAAGAGGGCCCGGCCGATGGACTTCACTGACTCGCGACCGCTCGCCCAGGCGCAGTTGAACCCGCAGCCGGAGGCGACCTGGCTGGAGCCGGTCCCGGACGGGCGGGTGCTGACCGCCGTCGCCGACCCGGCCGAGACGGCGGTGGCGCGCGAGTCGGTCCGCCTGGCCTTCGTGGCGGCCCTGCAGCATCTGCCGCCGAAGCAGCGGGCGGTGCTGATCCTGCGCGAGGTGCTCGCCTGGAAGGCGAGCGAGGTCGCGGAGCTCCTGGAGACGAGCGTGGCCTCGGTCAACAGCGCGCTGCAGCGGGCGCGGGCCACGCTCGCCGAGTCGCAGACGGCCTCGTCGGACACGGTGAAGCCGATGGACGAGGAGCAGCAGAAGCTCCTTGAGCGGTACGTGGCGGCGTTCGAGGGCTACGACATGAAGGCCCTTACGGCGTTGCTCCACGAGGACGCCGTGCTCTCCATGCCCCCGTTCGACCTGTGGCTGGTCGGCGCGCCGGACATCACGGGCTTCATGCTCACGCACGGTGCGGCCTGCAAGGGGTCGCGGATGCTGGCGACCGTGGCCAACGGGACGCCCGCCTTCGCGCAGTACCACCCGACGGCCGAGGGTCACTTCGAGCCGTGGGCGCTCCAGGTCGTCGAAATCTCAGACGGCCGGATCTCCCACATCAACACGTTCCTCGACACCAAGCGGTGGTTCCCGCTGTTCGGCGTCCCGGCGCGGATCGAGGCGGACGGCACTCCCGGCCCGCTCGCCGAGCCCGGGGGGATCTCCGGATTCGAGGCCGCCGCCGCGGCTGCCGCTGCCGCTGGGGCCCCCGGAGTCGAAGGACAGACCGACAAGGTCGAGTAGGTCGCGCAGCTCGCGGCTGGGGTGCCAGAGCAGGAGCCGGCATCCCAGCCGCCGGGCGGTGAGCCGCATCCGGGCCAGCGCCTCCACGGCGGGCAGCCCGGGTGCGGTGAGGGCCGAGACGTCACAGGCGAGTTCCGTCGCGCCGGTGGCCAGGATGTGCGCGCGCAGCCGCTCGCACAGGTGCGGTACGTCGGCCCTGGTCACCGGGCCGGCGATCGCCATGGGGTGGTGCGTCGCTGAGTCTTCCACGTGAGGTAGGACCGGACGGGCGACCGAAACTCATCGGTAGGCCCGGAATCAGCGGTGCGGCGGGCCGGTGCGGCGTGGCCGGCGGTGCGGCGGGCACGGCGGTTCGGCGGGCACGGCGGTTCGGCGGGCACGGCGGTTCGGCGGGCCCCGCGATGCGGTGTGCCCGGTGGTTTGGCGGGCCCCGCGAGGCGGCGGGCCCGGTGGTTCGGCGTGCTCGGCAGTGCGGCGGGCCCGGTGGTTCGGCGGGCCCCACGAGGCGGCGGGCCCGGTGGTTCGGCGTGCTCGGCAGTGCGGCGGGCCCGGTCGTTCGGCGTGCCCCGCCAGGCGGCGGGCCCGCGATGCGGCGGCCCGGTCGTCGTTCGGCGGGCTCGGGTCCGAGGGGGCTCAGCCCGTCCAGCGGCCCGACAGGAACGACACCGCGAAGACCACCATGAGCGGCGCGGCCACCGCCACGTACGCCGTCTTGATCCGTGGCCTGCGCAGGCTCCACGCGGCGAGCAGCGTCCACAGCGGCCACCACAGGAGCGTCGCGCGGGGCACGGACGTGAACCAGTACGACGTGCCCAGCGCCCACAGGCTGAGCCCCATGTACACGGCCTCGGGCCAGCGGCGCAGTCCGATCAGGACGCCGAGCAGGACCAGTCCGACGACCATCGCGAGCAGCTCGGCCTGCCACATGTACGCGTAACCGGTGCTGTAGGCGCCTTCGAAGGCGGCCTGCCAGGTGGTCCGCCACGCCTCCCAGGGGGCGTGGAACTCCCGGTACCAGCCGCGCTCCTGGGCATGCTGCCAGGCCATCCAGTCGCCGGTGTGGGCGTGCAGGTAGGCGCTGTAGAGGAAGGCTGGGAGCGCGGGCAGGAGGGTCCAGGGCAGCGGGCGCCAGGCGCGGGCGGTGCGGGCCTTCCAGGCGGTGATCAGGAAGTGCACGCCGATGGCGGCGGCGAAGAAGAGGCCGCTGATGCGGACGGTGGTGGCGAGGGCGGTGAGGACACCGGCCAGCAGCCACTGGTGGCGCTGCGCCGCCAGCCAGGCGGGCAGTGCGAGCGCGAGGAAGAGCGCCTCGGTGTACCCGGCGGCGAGGAACACCGCACACGGCGAGAGCAGTAGAAACAGTACGGAGCGCTGCGCCATGCCGGGAGCAGTGCTCTCGTCGTGTGCCGGCGCGCCCCTCCCGGAGCGCTGCGCCGGAAGCGGAGCACTGCTCTCGCCCCGTACCCCCGCACCCCGACCGGAGCGCCGCACCGAACCCGGAGCAGTGCTCTCCCCGGGCAGGTGCAGCCTGGCTATTCGGGCCAGGGCGAGCACTGCCACCGCGCCCGCGACGAACGAGATCAGCAGCCCGGCGAGCGTCCAGTTCGGCACGATCACATGCACGGCCCGCAGCGCCACCGGGAACCCGGGGAAGAACGCCTCCCGGTTGTCCCAGTCCGGGGTGGAGGGCCCCGCGCCGTCCGGGAAGTAGCCGGACTGCGCGATGTGCAGGAAGTGCGTCCAGTCCCACTGCTCCCAGCGCGACAGCGCCGACGGTGCGCTCTTCGCCTCGCCGTCGCTCGGGAAGATCCAGGCCACGCTGTACGAGGTGACCCACAGCCCGACCCGGGTGAGCAGGTACAGCCAGAGCACGTCCCGGTCGTCGCCGTTCAGCGGCAGCCGGAGGCGGAGCCGGGACAGCCCGCGGAGGTGCGGCTTCCGCCCGCCCGTGGACGTGCCCCTGCCCGCGGGGGCTGGGGCGGGGCGCGTGGCGGTCCGCTGGGGCGGGGGCGCGACGGTCATGGTCCGGCTCTCCTGAGCGACGTGGGGCAGGCATGGGGCAGGCATAGGGCAGGCACGGGGCACGCACGGTGGTTCGTACATGAGTACGCGAGGCAGGTGTCTTACGGAAAGAGGGCAGAGGGGCCGCGAACCGTTCCCGGCCCCCGCCGAAAGCTTTCTGCGTACGACGAAGACGCGGCGAAGAACAGGGCCGGCAGGAAGTCCCAAAGACTTCCCACCGGCCCCGTGCATCACACGAGCAACACCCCCAGGGTGCCCCGACTCAGGCGATCCGGTCCAGCACGATCGGCGCCGGTACGAAGTCGGTGCCCTCGGGGGCGGTCAGGACTCCGCCCTCCAGCGCCTCAAGGGCGTACGCGAACTTCTCCGGGGTGTCGGTGTGCAGCGTCATCAGCGGCTGGCCCGCGACGACCTTGTCACCCGGCTTGGCGTGCAGTTCGATGCCCGCGCCCGCCTGCACCTTGTCCTCCTTGCGCGCACGGCCCGCGCCGAGGCGCCAGGCCGCGACGCCCACCGCGTACGCGTCCAGCTTCGTCAGCACACCGCTGGACGACGCGTTGATCACATGCTGCTCGCGGGCGACCGGGAGCGCCGCGTCCGGGTCGCCGCCCTGCGCCTGGATCATGCGCCGCCAGACGTCCATCGCGGAGCCGTCGCGCAGCGCCTTCTCCGGGTCGGCGTCGCCGAGTCCCGCCGCGTCCAGCATTTCGCGGGCCAGCGCCAGGGTCAGCTCGACGACGTCCGCAGGGCCGCCGCCCGCGAGGACCTCCACGGACTCCCGTACCTCCAGTGCGTTTCCGGCCGTCAGGCCGAGCGGCGTCGCCATGTCCGTCAGCAGCGCGACGGTCTTCACGCCGTGGTCCGTGCCCAGGCCCACCATCGTGGCGGCGAGCTCGCGCGCGTCCTCGATGTTCTTCATGAAGGCGCCGGAGCCGACCTTCACGTCCAGGACCAGCGAGCCGGTGCCTTCCGCGATCTTCTTCGACATGATCGACGAGGCGATGAGCGGAATCGCCTCCACCGTGCCCGTCACGTCGCGCAGCGCGTACAGCTTCTTGTCGGCGGGGGCGAGGCCGTCGCCGGCGGCGCAGATCACGGCGCCCGTCGAGTCGAGCACGTCGAGCATCTCCGCGTTGGAGAGCAGCGCGCGCCAGCCGGGGATGGACTCCAGCTTGTCGAGCGTGCCGCCGGTGTGGCCCAGGCCCCGCCCGGACAGCTGCGGCACGGCCGCGCCGCAGGCCGCCACCAGCGGGGCCAGCGGCAGCGTGATCTTGTCGCCGACGCCGCCGGTGGAGTGCTTGTCGGCGGTCGGCCGCGACAGGGAGTCGAAGTTCATGCGCTCGCCGGACGCGATCATCGCGGCGGTCCAGTGGGCGATCTCGCCGCGGTTCATGCCGTTCAGCAGGATCGCCATGGCCAGCGCCGACATCTGCTCGTCGGCGACGATGCCGCGCGTGTACGCGTCGATGACCCAGTCGATCTGCTCGGGGCTCAGCTCACCGCGGTCACGCTTGGTGCGGATGATGGAGATGACGTCCATGGGGTTCCTTCCGGTCGTACGGCTCTGTGCGTAAATCTACGCGCGTCACGCGGTACGCCAAGACCCGCTGGGCAACAATCCGCACCGATCACGCCACTTGGTGAACTCCACCGAGGGTCCGTGAGGGGCGGTCGTTGAGCTGCGGCGCTGTCGTGACCGGTCGCGCCCACGCGGCAAAGCCGCATGCCGACGCGGCCCCGCGCCTCTGTGGGGAAAGGTCCGGACGGGTCGTCATCGAGTGGAATTCAACCGCCATTTGCGCCACTACATGCAATTCGATCCGACTTCGGTCATTGAATCGCTCTCGATTCGAATGCAGTACACATTGGTCCATTTATGCGGCTGTCTGGCGCAACCTTGTTCCCATCTGGAGTGTTCAGCCGCGCGATTCCCCGGCCCATGAGTTCTTCTGAGCCCCACAGTGGCCCGTTTTGCTGTGAACCTGCGGGTCCGGACGATGACAGGAGTCGCTTTGCCAACGATCATTCCTACCGCTCTCCGCGGCAGACAGCTGCCGCGAAAAGTCGGTGCGCTGGCCGTGGTGCTACCGGTAATGGCTTCAGGAGCGGTACTCAGCCTCCAGACGGCACAAGCCGACGAGGGTGACGGCAGCGCCACGGTCCGCGTGGTGCGCGAGGTCAACGCAAACGGCAAGTGGGACGAGGTCCTGGAGCCCGGCATGGCCGGGGTCAAGGTCACCCTGACCGACGCGGACGGCCGCAGCATCACCGGTACGACGGCCGCGGACGGCACGGTGACGCTGAGTCCCGGCGCCCAGCTGCGCGGTGGTAAGTACCGCATCGAGGCCAAGAATCCCAAGTCGGGAGTCCTTTTCCCGGGATTCGCGTCACCGAAGGACGATCTGAGCGACCCGACCGTCCTGTCGTCGAACGTCGAATTCGTCGACCTCAAGGACGGCGCGACCGCCGAGGTCACCACGTCGTTCTGGAACCCGGCCGACTACTGCCAGAAGAACGCCGAGCTGGTGACCGCCTGTATCGGCAAGGACATCGAGGGCTTCTCCGAGCCGGACAGCCGTCGCACGCTGGTGGGCTTCCCGTACAACGCCCGCGGCAACGACAACCAGACGACGGACCTGTCGGACAAGGGCACCACGGGTGCGCTGTACGGCATCGGCTGGAGCAAGCAGAAGAAGTGGGTCTTCTCCGGGGCGATGGCACGCCGCGCCGCCAAGTACGGCCCCGGCGGCCCGGGTGCGATCTACCTCACCGACCGGGCGAGCAAGCAGACCACCCAGTTCACCACGGTCCCCAACGTCGGTAACACGGCGCACGACATGTCGATGCCCGACATGGACCTGGCCTTCAGCCCGAAGGTGACCAAGGAGTCCCTGGGTGACGTGGAGGTGTCCGAGGACGGCAAGGACCTCTACGTCGTCAACCTGAACGACCGCAAGCTGTACCGCTACGACGCGACCAAGAAGACCGCGGCGGCCCCCAAGGCCTCGTACGCGATCCCCAACCCGGGGTGTGCGGCGGCCGGTGACTGGCGTCCGTTCGGTCTGGGTGTCCAGGACGGCACGGTCTACGTCGGCGGCGTCTGCTCGGCGGAGTCGAGCCAGAGCAAGGACGACATGCGGGCCGTCGTGCAGACGTTCGATCCCAAGGGTGGCACGTTCACCGGCACGATCATGGACGAGAAGCTCGACTTCCCGCGCGGTGTGGCCGACAACCTGCCCGCCACCTGCAAGGGCCGCGGCTGGTTCCCGTGGGCCGACGGCTGGCGTGACCAGCAGGACGGCCAGGCCTGTGGCCTGCGCTACGCCTACCCGCAGCCGATCCTCGGCGACATCGTGGTGGACACCGACGGGGACCTGATCCTGGGCTTCCGCGACCGCCACACCGACCAGTCGGGCAACGGCCTGCGCAACAAGACCGGCGGCGGACTGGCTGACCCGTCTTCGGGCGGTGACCTGAACCGGGCGTGCAAGAAGGGCGGAAAGTTCGTCCTGGACGGCAACGGCGGCTGCAAGAACAACGCCGAGACCAACCCCACCGGCGGACAGCCCGACGACGTCAAGGAGTACTACCCCGGTGAGTACCGGGCCGGCTGGCACCTGGAGTCGGCGTTCTCCGGCATCGCACTGTCCAAGGTCGAGGACTACATCGCCACCTCCGGTATCGACGTGGTCGACACCACGTGGAACAGCGGCACGATGTTCGTCAACCGTGACGGATCCCGTGACCCGAAGCTGGGCAACCAGCTCACCACCACCTTCGGCAAGGGCGGCTCCATGGCCGACCTCGAAGTGCTGTGTGACGAGGCCCCGTTCCAGATCGGCAACCGGGTCTGGTACGACAACGGCAAGCGCATGAAGAACGGTGTCCAGGACCCGGACGAGAAGCCGGTCGTGGGCGCCACGGTCAACCTGTACGACAAGGACAACAAGAAGATCGGCACGACGACGACCAACGCCCGGGGCGAGTACTACTTCGACTCGACGCTGGTCAAGAACGTCGACCCGGCCGACTGGGTGTACGGCCGCAAGTACTTCGTGCGGATGGACAACCCGGCCGACTACGCCGCGGGCGGCGTCCTGGAGGGCTACCAGCCCACCCAGTTCGGCAACGGCGGCAACATGGCCATCGACTCCAACGGCAAGCCGTACGGCAACGGCGGCCGCTTCTCCGCGACCGAGGTCGACATCGACGGTGCCGGGGAGAACGACCACGACATCGACTTCGGCTTCATCAAGCCGACGCAGATCATCCTGAGCAAGGTCAACGCCAAGGACGGCAAGCCCGTCCAGGGCGCGGTCTTCCAGCTGTGGCAGGAGTCCAACGGCCAGGCGGGTCTGCAGCGCACCGGTGGCAAGCCCGACAAGCGGCGCGACGAGTGCGCGACCGACGCCAAGGGCAAGTGCACCTTCCAGAAGATCGGGGTCGGCAGCTACTACCTGGTCGAGACCGCCGTACCGGACGGCTTCGTACTGCCGGTGGGCCGCAAGGCCGTCACAGGACCGATCAAGATCACGGAGCGGAACTGCGAGTTCAACCCGTACCGTCTCACCCTCAAGAACACGCCGGGTGAGGAAGAAAAGAAGAAGAAGTAGCCCCACCCCCACCCCTGACAGCCAGGGGTGACGACGGCGGCCTCCCTCTGTGACAAGAGGGAGGCCGTCGTCGTGTTCCGGTCCGTGCGCTGCCGTGGACCTCAGCCCGTGAGGTGCTGCGGTCCAAAGGCGTCCGGCAGCATCTCGCCGAGGGTGCGGACCCCCGTCGAGGTCTCCAGCAGGAGCTCGGGGCCGCCGAACTCGTACAGCAGCTGACGGCAGCGCCCGCACGGCATCAGGGTCGCGCCCTGCCCGTCGACGCACGTGAAGTGCGTCAGGCGGCCGCCGCCACCGGCCTGGAGCGCGGAGACCAGGCCGCACTCCGCGCACAGCGACAGGCCGTACGACGCGTTCTCGACGTTGCAGCCGACGACGGTGCGGACCGTGCCGCTGCCGTCGTCGGCCAGCGCCGCCGCGCCGACCGGGTACTTCGAGTACGGGACGTACGCCCGGGACATGGCGTCCCGCGCGGCCACCCGCAGCTTCTCCCAGCCGGCTTCGGTGAGCGTCACTTGCCCTGCCCCTTGCGGTACTTCATACCGTCCGCCTTCGGCATCCGCAGCCGTTGCGCGGACAGCGACAGCACGAGCAGCGTCACCACGTACGGGGTGGCGCTCACGAACTCGGTGGGCACGGTGTCCGTACCGAGGTACCAGACCAGCATTCCGGCCGCGACGACGGCGGAGATGGCAGCCGCGATGTACGCCTTCTTGTACGCCTTCCAGAGCGCCAGGACCGCCAGCAGCACCACGAGGAGCAGCAGCAGCGCGTGCACGGACGAGCCGCCGTTGCGCAGCTGGAGCGCGTCGGCGAAGCCGAACAGGCCCGCGCCCATGGCGAGGCCGCCCGGCCGCCAGTTGCCGAAGATCATCGCCGCGAGGCCGATGTAGCCGCGGCCGCCGGTCTGGCCCTCGTTGTAGATGTGCGAGGTGACCAGGGAGAGGAAGGCGCCGCCGAGCCCTGCCATGCCGCCGGAGACGATGACGGCGATGTACTTGTACTTGTAGACGTTGACGCCGAGCGACTCGGCGGCGATGGGGTTCTCGCCGCAGGAGCGCAGCCGCAGCCCGAACGAGGTCTTCCACAGCACCCAGAAGGTCAGGGCGAAGAGGAGGACCGCGAGGACCGTCAGCAGCGACACCTTGGTGACCAGGCCGCCGAGGATGCCCGCGACGTCCGAGACGAAGAACCAGTGGTGCTTCTCGATGCTCGACAGCCAGTCGGAGACGCCGGGGAAGGTCACCGTGCCGATGTCGTCGGCGGGCGGGGACTGCTTGGGGCTGCCGCCCTTGGTCATCGCTTCGCCGCTGTTGAACCAGAGCTTGGCGAAGTACGTGGTGACGCCGAGCGCCAGGATGTTGATCGCGATGCCGGAGATGATGTGGTCGACGCCGAAGGTGACGGTGGCGACGGCGTGCAGCAGACCGCCGAACATGCCGCCGACGACACCGGCGAGCACGCCGATCCAGGGGTTGGTCTGCCAGCCGGCCCAGGCGCCGAAGAAGGTGCCCAGGATCATCATGCCTTCGAGGCCGATGTTGACGACGCCCGCGCGCTCGGCCCACAGGCCGCCGAGTCCCGCGAGGCCGATCGGTACGGCCATAGAGAGCGCGGCGCCGATCTGGCCGGCCGCGGTGATGTCCTGCGCGCCGGTGATGGCGCGTACCGCCGAGAGCGCGACCAGCGCGCCCGCGATGATCAGCAGAACCGTGGGGAAGGAGAGGCGGCGCTTGCCCGCCTGCTTGCCCCGGGGGGCCTTGGGGGCCGCCGCCGGGACGGAAGTCGCCGTACTCACGCCGACACCTCCTGCTTCTCGGAGTTGTTGGCCTGGGCGGCGAGCTTCTCGCCGACCTGCCGCTGCTGGCGCTTGAGGCCGTAACGGCGCACGACTTCGTAGGCGATGACGACGCACAGGACGATGACGCCCTGGATGACGCCGACGATCTCCCGGTCGTATCCCTCGAATTCGAGCTTGCCCGCGCCGCGTTCCAGGAAGCCCCACAGGAGCGCGCCGAGCGCGATGCCGATGGGGTGGTTGCGGCCCAGGAGGGCGATGGCGATGCCGGTGAAACCGATGCCGGTGGGGAAGTCGCCGCCGTACTCGAAGGAGTCGTTGAGCAGGGTCGGCATGCCGACCAGACCGGCGACGAGGCCGGAGATCAGCATCGAGGTGACGATCATCTTCTTGACGTTGACGCCGCTCGCCTCGGCCGCCGACTCGGACTGGCCGACCGTGCGCAGGTCGAAGCCGAAGCGGGTGCGCGACAGGATGAACCAGTACGCGACGCCCGCGATCGCGGCGACCACGATGAAGCCCCAGATGGGGTCGGGCAGCGTCGGGAAGACGAAGAAGCGCGAGGACTCCGGCAGCGGCGTGGTGGCGACCTTGGTGCCGGCGGCGTCGAGGTGGCCGAGGCGGCCCTGCTGGAGGAGGTAGCCGATGATCGCGGTGGCGATCATGTTCAGCATGATCGTGGAGACGACCTCGGAGACGCCGCGGGTGACCTTGAGGACACCCGCGATGCCGGCCCACATGGCGCCGACGATCATCGCGGTGAGGATGATCAGCGGGATCTGGACGATGCCGGGCAGGGTCAGCGCGCCGCCGACCGCGGCGGCGAAGAAGGCCGCCAGGCGGTACTGGCCGTCGACGCCGATGTTGAAGAGGTTCATGCGGAAGCCGACGGCGACCGCGAGACCTGCCAGGTAGTACGTGGTGGCCTTGTTCAGGATGTAGACCTGGCTGTCCGACTTGGTGCCGTAGTCGAACATGATCCCGAAGGCGCTGAACGGTTCCTTGCCGGTGGCGAGCAGCACCACGGCGGTGACCAGGAATGCGGCCACGATCGCGAGCAGCGGGGCCGCGATGCCCAGGAGCAACCGCTCCTTGTCGAACTTCTTCATCGGTCCTCTCCCCCAGTCAGGGGGTGGGTGTCGGAGACTTCTTCGCGCCCGGCGGCGGCTTCGGCCTGGGCCTGTGCCAGGTCCTCGGCGCTGGCCACCAGGTGTCCGGCGGCGGCGCCGGTCATGGCCGAGCCCAGTTCCTCCGGGGTGACGGTGGCGGGGTTGGCGTCGGCGACCAGGCGGCCCCGGTACATGACCCGCAGGGTGTCGGAGAGCCCGATCAGCTCGTCCAGGTCGGCCGAGATGAGGAGTACGGCAAGACCTTCGCGGCGCGCCTCGCGGATCTGGTCCCAGATCTGCGCCTGTGCGCCGACGTCCACACCACGGGTGGGGTGGGCGGCGATGAGCAGCTTGGGCGTGTGGCTCATCTCGCGGCCGACGATCAGCTTCTGCTGGTTGCCGCCGGAGAGGGAGGCCGCGGTGACGTCGATGCCCGGGGTGCGGACGTCGTACTCGCGCACGATCCGCTGGGTGTCGGCGCGGGCCGCCTTGAGGTCGAGGAGCCCCTTGCCGCTGTTGGGCTTCTCGGTGACGTGGCCCAGGATCCGGTTCTCCCACAGCGGGGACTCCAGGAGGAGGCCGTGCTTGTGGCGGTCCTCGGGGATGTACCCGACGCCGCTCTCGCGCCGCTTGCGGGTGGGGGTGGCCGAGATGTCGGCGCCGTCGAGGGTGAGCGCTCCGGTGTCCGGGGTGCGCATGCCCATGATGGCTTCGACGAGTTCGGCCTGGCCGTTGCCCTCGACGCCGGCGATGCCCAGGACCTCGCCCTTGTGGATGGTGAAGGCAATGTCGTCGAGCACCGTGCGGACTACGCCGTCCGGGTCGGTCGCGCTCAGCCGCAGGTCCGAGAGGGTGAGCATCGGTACGTCGGTGACGGTCGACTCGCGCGTCTCGGGGGACGGCAGTTCGCTGCCGACCATGAGCTCGGCGAGCTGCTTGGGCGTGGTGTGCGCCGGGTCGGCGGTGCCGACCGTGGTGCCGCGCCGGATGACGGTGATGTCGTCGGCCACCGAGAGGACCTCGCCCAGCTTGTGCGAGATGAAGATGACGGTGAGGCCCTCGGCCTTGAGCTCGCGCAGGTTCGCGAAGAGCGCGTCGACCTCCTGGGGTACGAGCACGGCGGTCGGCTCGTCGAGGATCAGGGTGCGGGCGCCGCGGTAGAGGACCTTGAGGATCTCCACGCGCTGGCGGTCGGCGACGCCGAGGTCCTCGACGACGGCGTCGGGCCGGACGTTCAGCCCGTACGCGTCGGAGAGTTCCTTGATCTTGGCGCGGGCCCTGTCGCCGATGCCGTACAGCTTCTCCGAGCCGAGCACGACGTTTTCGAGGACCGTGAGGTAGTCCGCGAGCATGAAGTGCTGGTGCACCATGCCGATGCCGCGGGCGATGGCGTCGCCGGGGCTGTTGAAGGTCACCTGGGTGCCGTCGACGGTGATGGTGCCCTCGTCCGGCTTCTGCATGCCGTAGAGGATCTTCATCAGGGTGGACTTGCCCGCACCGTTCTCACCTACGAGGGCGTGGACGGTGCCGCGGCGCACGGTGATGGCGATGTCGTGGTTGGCGACGACACCGGGGAAACGCTTGGTGATGCCGTGCAGTTCCACAGCGGGACTGGCTGCGGCACCGGAGGCGGCATGGGGACTGCTGGACGCTTTGATGGCGCACTCTCCTAGGCAGGAGGCGAAGAGAAGCTGAGGCGGGGAATTCGGCGGGTACGGCGTACGGGGTGTCGCGTGCAGGGTGTGGCGGAAAAGTACCGCGCACGGCGCTCGCTACGCGCGTAGCTCCGCCAAATTGTGGAGCAGCCTGGCCCAAAAGTGAAGCGGGGCGAGGCCGTTCCGGTTCGTCCGACGGTTCCGGCACCCGGGCGCGGACAGTGAAGGGGGCCCGGCGAGCAGCGGACAGTGAAGGGGGCCCGGCGAGCAGCGGACAGTGAAGGGGGCCCGGCGAGCAGCCGAAGCTCCTCGCCGGGCCCCCTCCTCAAGAGGTGGCCCTCAGGGGGTGGCTCAGAGGGTGGACTTGACCTGGATGGTGCCGTCCACGATCTTCTTCTTCGCCTCGTCCAGCTTGGCCTGGATGTCCTTGAGGTGGTCACCCGTGGTGGTCAGGGCGACGCCGTTCTCGGCGAGGGAGTAGGTGGAGGTGCCGGCCTTCGGCTTGCCGTCCTTGACGGACTTGACCAGCTCGTAGACACCGGTGTCGACGTTCTTCACGACGGAGGTGAGGATCGACGCCTTGTACTTCGACAGCGACGGGTCCATGGCCTGGTCGGAGTCGACGCCGATGGCCCAGGCACCCTTCTTGTCCGCGACGGCCTCGATGGAGCCGGCGCCGGAGCCGCCCGCGGCGGCGAAGATGACGTCCATGCCCTTGTCGAGCATGCCCTTGGCGGCCTGCTTGCCCTTGTCGGGGCTGCCGAAGCCGGTGATGTCCGTACCCGTGGACAGGTACTGGATCTGCACCTTGGCCTTCGGGTTCGTCTCCTTGACGCCCTGCTGGAAGCCGGCGGCGAACTTCTTGATCAGCGGAACGTCGACGCCGCCGATGAAGCCGACCTCACCGGTCTTGGACTTCAGCGCCGCGGCGACACCGGCGAGGTAGGAACCCTGCTCCTCGGTGAAGACGATGCTGTCGACGTTCTTCGCGGAGGAGATCGAGTCGATCAGGCCGAAGGCGACCTTCGGGTGCTTCTTGGCGACCTTGTCGACCGCGTCCTTGTAGGCGAAGCCGACGGCCACGACCGGGTTGAAGCCGCCCTCGGCGAGCGAGGCGAGGCGCGCCTCGCGGTCGGCCGGGGTCTCGCTGGCCTTGGCGGTCAGCTCCTTGGTCTCCGCGCCGAACTCCTTCTTGGCCTTGTCCAGGCCGCGCGCGGCGGAGTCGTTGAACGAGTTGTCGCCACGGCCGCCGACGTCGTAGGCCATGCCGATCTTGAGCTTGCCGCTCTCACCGGAGCTGGAGCTCCCGGTGGAGGACTCGCCACACGCGGTGGCGGTGAATGCGAGGGCCGCAGTGGCGATGCTCGCAGCAGCGATCTTGGATACCCGGCGCACGGGACGCTCCTTCAACCTGACCGAAGCGCCTCTGAGCGGCGCTGGTTTCGCGGCGATCGTAACGCGCGTAGATGTCACGTAAAGACCCGTTCAGCAGTCGTTACCGGATCGTCGCGCGCGTTTGATTCGCCAGACGGTGTTGCACATAAGCAATGTACATACTCACAAGGGGCATAGCGAACACCCCTGGAGGAACCTACAAAGGGCGCCCGCGGGGCCTTTCCGGCCACCGCGAACGCCCCTCCTGCCGTCCTTCCGGGACTAGCTCCGTACGTCCAGGAGCGCTGCCGCGGTGAACAGTTCGACCCCGACCGTGATGGCACTTTCGTCGGCGTCGAAGTCACCCCGGTGCAGATCTCGCTTGGTGGTGTCGCCGGGGGTACGGACGCCCAGGCGGGCCATCGCGCCCGGGACGTGTTCGAGGTACCAGGAGAAGTCCTCGCCGCCGAGGCTCTGCTCGGTGTCCTCGATGGAGTGCGGGCCGCGCCGGGCCGCCATCGCGCCGACCAGCAGGTCGACGACCGCGGCGTCGTTGACGACCGGCGGGACGCCCCGGATGTAGTTGATCTGCGACTTGGCGCCGTGCAGGTCGGCGATGTCGGCGACGGCCGCGTGGATGAGGTCGGGCGCGTCGCGCCAGGTGTCCAGGTCCAGGCAGCGGACCGTGCCGGCCAGCTCGGCGTGCATCGGGATGACGTTGCAGGCGTGGCCGGACTCGATGCGGCCCCAGGTGACGGAGAGCCCGGAGCGGGCGTCGACGCGGCGCGAGATGACCGCGGGGACCTCTGTCACCACCTTCGCCACAGCGGTCACGAGGTCCGTGGTCAGGTGCGGGCGGGCGGTATGTCCGCCGGGTCCGTCAAGAGCGATTTCCAGCCGGTCGCAGGCCGACGTGATGGGCCCCGTACGGAGGCCGACCTTCCCCGCGTCGACCTTGGGGTCGCAGTGCACGGCGATCATCCTGCCGACGCCTTCCAGTACCCCGCACTTGATCGCGTCGGCGGCGCCGCCGGGCAGTACCTCCTCGGCGGGCTGGAACAACAGCCGTACCGGCTGCGGCAGTTGCCCCCGCTCGTGCAGTTCCGCGAGGACCAGGCCGGCGCCAAGGGCGACGGTCGTGTGCACGTCGTGGCCACAGGCGTGCGCCCGGTCCGGGACGGTCGAGCGGTACGCCACGCCGACCTTGGCGTCCGGAATGGGCAGCGCGTCGATGTCCGCCCGCATGGCGAGCATCGGCGTCACGCCGTCCCAGTCGCCGATGTCGCAGACGAGGCCGGTGCCGGAGGCGAGCACGCGCGGCGCGAGGCCCGCCTGCTCCAAGCGCGCCTTGATCGCGGCGGTGGTGCGGAACTCCTGGTTGCCGAGCTCGGGGTGCATGTGCAAGTCCCGGCGGAATGCGATCAGTTCGGCACGCAGCGCATCTGGCAGCGTGCCGGGGAGATCGTCTCCGGCGTCGGGACCGGCTTCGGACACGAGGGAGATCAACTGGTTCACCCCGTCCACGGTAGGCGCTCCTGACCCCCAACTGCCTACCCATCAACAAAAGTTCAGCCCGATAGGCGTAAGAATAATGACGGAGCGAGGTGTGCCCAGGATGTGAGACGGGTATGACTTCTGGTTACGTCGCGGGCAGTACGCGGAGTTTCCGCACGTCACGGGCGGTCCCGGTGACTCCGGCGAGGAATCCGCGGGCGCGCGGCGAGGCGTCGGCCGCCAGCCAGCCGGGGTCGATGTCGCACACCGCAACTTTTACGTCCGTCCCCACGAGTGCGCGCGGGAGCGTGTGTACGACCGTGGACGGAAAGCTCAGGATCGTACGCCCGATCGGGCCCCGCCTGGCGATCACTTCGAGGGGCAGATCGGGCCGGACGATCTCCAGACCGGTCTCCAGGGCGAGCCGGTGCAGCTTGTCGGTGCTCTCGCGGCGGTGGGCGAAGTAGCGGGTGGCGCCGTGGCTGAGGGTGAGGGAACGGACGGCGCGGAGGTAGTGCTCCAGGTCCACCACGC
Source organism: Streptomyces sp. NPDC048442 (assembly GCF_040651475.1). NCBI lineage: Bacteria > Bacillati > Actinomycetota > Actinomycetes > Kitasatosporales > Streptomycetaceae > Streptomyces > Streptomyces sp. NPDC048442. The sequence goes on along the minus strand of NZ_JBEZKB010000027.1, from coordinate 16,745 downwards.
CCGTCTCCACCAGGGACGTACCGACGAGGTCCGCGCTGCGGGTGATCCGGGGCGGGCCGAACCTGGCGCGGGTCCAGGCGAGGTCGTTGGAGGTGACGGTGATGCCGGGCAGGGCCTCGGTGACCGGCATGGCGGTGAAGAGCTCCACGGTGCGCCGGGGGCCAGGGGCGAGCCGGCGGCGCGCGGAGGTGGTGACGGGGGCGAGGAGGAGCTCGCGCAACCCCGGGCGGCTGCCGCGCCGGTGCCAGCGCACCAGGCGCTCCCCGCGGGCGAGCTGCCCGGCGAACTCCATCGTCGCCGTCCCGTCGTCCACGACCACCAGGGCCTGGGCCCGTACGAGCGTGAGAAGCAGCTGTACGTACCGGGAGAAGGGGTCGCCGATGACGACCCGCTCGGCCCGCCGCAGGGCGGGTGCGAGCCCCCCGACGGTACGCAGCGGCGCCCCGGCCCCCTCCCGGGCCTCCTCCCAGCGCACCGCACAGCCCTCGTCCCGGGCCAGCTCGGCCATCCGGCGGAGCTGGCCGCGGGACATGGGGTCGCGGGGAGAGAGGACGACGACGGTCACCTCCGCCATGTCGTGCGCGCTGACGTGGGCCCACTCCAGGACGTTGAGGAGCTGAACGGGGCTCTCGACGAAGGCGAGGGTGCGGGGGGTGGCGGGTGCCGAGGTGCCGGCGGGGGTACTGGCGGGGGTACTGGCGGGGCTGCCGGCCGGGGTGCTGGCTGGAGGCATGGCGATCAGACTCCTACGGGCTGCTGCTCGGCGACCACGCCCGGGACCCGGCGCAGCTTGCGCATCGGGGCGAGCTCGGACTCGTACACCTTCTTGACGCCGTCGCCGAGCGAGGCCTCGATGGTGCGGATGTCGCGGACGAGGCGGGTGAGGCCGCCGGGCTCGACGGACGCGGCCTGGTCGGAGCCCCACATGGCGCGGTCGAGCGTGATGTGCCGCTCGACGAACGCGGCGCCGAGGGCGACGGCGGCGAGGGTGGTCTGGAGGCCGGTCTCGTGGCCGCTGTAGCCGATCGGGACGTTGGGGTACTCGGCCTGGAGGGTGTTGATGACCCGCAGGTTCAGCTCGCCCGCGACGGCCGGGTAGGTCGAAGTGGCGTGGCAGAGAAGGATGTTGGCGCTGCCGAGCACCTCGACGGCGTGCCGGATCTGGGCCGGGGTCGACATGCCGGTGGAGAGGATGACCGTACGGCCGGTGGCGCGGAGCTCGCGGAGCAGCTCGTCGTCGGTGAGCGAGGCGGACGCCACCTTGTGGGCGGGCACGTCGAACTTCTCCAGGAAGGCGACGGCCTCGGTGTCCCACGGGGAGGCGAACCAGTCGATGCCGCGCTCGCGGCAGTGCGCGTCGATCGCCCGGTACTCGTCCTCGCCGAACTCGACGCGGTGCCGGTAGTCGATGTACGTCATGCGGCCCCAGGGGGTGTCGCGCTCGATGTCCCACTGGTCGCGCGGGGTGCAGATCTCGGGGGTCCGCTTCTGGAACTTCACGGCGTCACAGCCGGCTTCGGCGGCGGCGTCGACCAGCGCGAGGGCCTTGTCGAGGTCGCCGTTGTGGTTGATGCCGATCTCGCCGGTGATGTAGACGGGGTGGCCGGGGCCCGCGGTCTTGGTACCGAGGGTGCGCAGGCGGGAGGTGTTGGTCATCTTGCGTGTCCTTAAAGGGAGTTGGGGGTGTGACGGGTAGGGGTGTTGAGGGTCGGGCCGAGGAGCCAGGCGGCGATCTCGCGGATGGCTCCGCTGCCGCCGGGTGTGGTGGTCACGGTGCGGGCGGCGGCGCGGACGCTGCCGTGGGCGTCGGCCACGGCAACGGGCCAGCCCGCGAGGGCGAAACAGGGGAGGTCGTTGACGTCGTTGCCGACGTAGAGGACGCGGGAGGGGTCCACGCCCTGCTCCTCGCACCACTCCTTCAGCGCGAGGTCCTTGCGGTCGATGCCGTGCAGGACGGGGATGCGGAGCTTGCGGGCGCGGGCGGCGACGACGGGGTTGCGCTCGGTGGAGAGGGTGAGCACCAAAATCCCGGCGTCGCGGAGCGCGGCGATTGCGAGCCCGTCGCCCCGGTGCACGGCGACGGTCTCGCGCCCGTCGGCGTCGACCAGCACGCGGTCGTCGGTCTGCGTCCCGTCGAAGTCCATGACGACGGCGTCGACGTCCTGGAGGGTGGGCCGCGAGGGCGGATCGAGAAGGGGCGCGAGGGCACGGGCCCGGCCGAGGTCGCAGGGATCGTCGACTTCGAGGACCCGGGCGGGGTCGGTAAGGACCAGGGCGGTGTGCCCGAAGAAACGGTGCCGGTGGGTACGGAAGCCGGGGACGGCCATGGCGTACGCGGCACCGGTTTCGAGGAAGTCCTGGGGACGGTCCTGCCGGCGGGGCCGGGTGGACTTGTCATGGTTGACGCCGGATCCCGTGCGGGTGCGTCGTGGCTGGTCGCGCAGTTCCCCGCGCCCCGAGCCCCCTTGGGCGGCGGGGCCGCCCCCCGGGGGCGGAACGGGCGGGCAAGGGGGCGGCCCCCACGCGGAGCGCGCCCCCACGCTCCGGTCCGCGCTCGCCACCGCCTCAGGCAGCGGCTCCTCCTCGGAAAGCTCCCCCTCCCGCCACACGAACCCGTGGAAGGGCGCCACCGTCACCGCCGTATCCGCCCCCGCGAGGACCTCCCCCGCCACCCCGTCCACGTCCTCCCCCGTAAGAAAAGGACTCGTGCACTGCACCAGCAGCACCACGGACGGGTCGTGCTCCTGCGCGTCCAGCGCATGCAGCACGGCCGCCTCGCTCGTGGCGGTGTCGCCCGCCAGCGACCCCGGCCGCACCACCACTTCCGCCCCGGCAGCCAGCGCGGCCGCCGCGATCTTGTCGTCGTCCGTCGAGACGACCACCTCGGTCACATGCCGCGCGGCCAGGCACGCCCGTACCGCACGTACCAGCAGCGGCACTCCCCCCACCTCGGCGAGGTTCTTTCCGGGAACGCCCTTGGACCCACCCCGTGCGGGGATGACCGCCAGGACTCTTCGAGGGGCATGCATCACAGCTCTCCCATGCGTCGGATTACGGGCGCCACCCGCTGCACCCCGTGCCGGTAGGCCCCCCGCGCCGCATCCCGCACCGCGTCGCGTACGACCCGCCGTACGCCCGTGACCTGCGCGGGCGGCGCCTCGTCGAGGCGGTGGCGGGCGAGGATGCCGGGGAGGTAGCCGGGGGCGGTTTCCGCGGTGTAGAAGGGCGCGGGCGGCGGAAGGGCGGGGCGGGCGAGGAGGTCCGCGATCTTCTCCCGTACCGCCTCGTACGGATCGTGCTGCGTCGTCACGCCGTGCCTGACCAGCCACTCCTCGTCCGCCGTCGGCCGGTGCCCCGCGTCGAGGCGGTCCCACGAGGTCAGGCAGCCGGAGCCGAGGAAGTGGTGGTTGCCCAACGGCTCGCGTACGCCCAGATCGGTCAGTACGGCGGTGGGAATGCCGCGGTGCAGCGATTCCAGCGCGGCCGTGGAGCTGACCGTGACCAGCAGTCCGGTCCGGTCCAGCACCTCCCCCATGTGCCCGTACGCGAGGCGGAAGTTGGGCGGCGGGGCGAGGGCGAGGTCCTGTACCAGCCGCTGGTAGGGGAGCTCCTCCACATGCGTGGTGTGCTCCCCCGGCTTGCTGCGCAGCTTCAGCACCACCTCACGCCTCGGGTGCAGCCGTGCGTGCTCGACCAGCCGGCGCAGCAGATACGTGCGGTCGGCCCGCCGCTCCGGCACGGACGGCTGTGCGGCGAAGACGACCGTGTCGGCGACACCGCCGTAGGGCGTACCGCCGAGGAAGGGCAGCTGCGCGCCGGTCACCGCCGACGCGTCCGCGCCCACTCCCTCGTACACCTCCCTGAACCGCCGTTCGTCATGAGGCGAGTTGGCGAGGACGAGGTCCGCTCCGTGCCGCAGCAGCAGGCCGTCGGCGAGCTTTTCGTACACGACTCCGACGTAGCCGGTGACGAGGACCGGCCGGCGGGCCCGGCCGGTCCAGAGGCGGGCGAGGCCGTGCAGCAGTGCCTGGACGGAGCCGCCCACCAGGGCGAGGACGATCACGTCGTACGATTCCCGGCCCACGGCGCCGATGAATTCGGCTCCGGTCACCTCACGCGGCGCGGACAGCCCCCCGCCGACCTCGCTGAGCTGACGTGCGGTGGGAGTGGCGCGGCCTCGCAGCAGGAAGCCGGTGACGGTGGAGTCGCCGGAGCCGTCGGGGTCGCTCTTTCCCACAATCCGACGAGCAGTGAGCGCACCCCATTTCCAACGAGTGTCCGAATCCGCGAGTACAGCAACTCGCAGTGAATTACCGCTGCTTGTTCCGCTGCTTGTTCTTGCTGGCACGACGAGAAAGCTAGAGAACGGTTCCGTTTCTCGGCCCAACTCGGCTGCAACAGCCGGTTAACAGCAATCGACGCTCGGATTCCGGTGCCGGAAGACCTCGTGATTCACCTTTGCGACATGACCAGTTCACTCCTGATCCGTCCGCACGCCCTAATGTCCCCCGGGTGGTCAAGCTCTCCGTCGTCGTGCCGTTCTACAACGTGCAGACATACGCCCCAGATGCCCTGAGAAGTCTGCGTGCGAACGCGCGCGAGGACTTCGAATTCCTTCTCGTCGACGACTGTTCGACGGACGAGACCCCGGAGCTCCTCCGTCGCGCGGAACGCGACCTTCCGGGCGCGGTCCTCCTCAGACACGAGCGCAACGGCGGCCTGGCGACCGCCCGCAACACGGGCCTGGACGCGGCGCGCGGCACATACCTGACCTTCCTGGACGGCGACGACTGGCTCGCCCCCGGCTATCTCGGTCAACTCCTCGCCACAATCGAGGAGTTGGGTTGCGACTTCGTCCGTACGGACCACGTCCAGTGCACGGGCCGCACCCGTACGGTGCAGCGCGTCCCGCACGGCCGGCGCGGCGAGTCCGGGTCGCCGCGCGAGGCGATCCTCCCCGCCGACCGGTCGACCTCGGTGGACTACGCGTACGCCTGGGCCGGCATCTACCACCGCCGCCTCCTGGACCGGGGTCTGCTGCATTTCACGGACGGGCTGCGCACGGCTGAGGACCGGCCGTGGATCTGGCGGCTGCACCGGGAGGCGGATTCCTTCGGAGTGGTGGGACTTCTCGGCGTCTTCTACCGCCGGGGAATTTCCTCCTCGCTCACTCAGATCGGGGATGTGCGCCAACTGGATTTCATCCGCGCTTTTGATCAGGTACTGGCGGAAACAGCCCAGGATGCGGACGCGCGTTCCCTTCTTCCGAAGGTGGTACGCACATATTGCGCGATCATTTCCCACCATCTGGGAAGTACGGAAAGGTTCGAACCGGCGGTGGCGAGGAAATTGCGGGCGATGAGCGCGGCGGCACTGCGGCGAATGCCGCAGCAGATCCTCAACGAGGCCCTGAACTCGATGGACACGGACCGGGCGACCCGGCTGCGGAGACTGCGGCGCGCACCCGGGCTGGGGCTGGGACAGGTGCAGGGACCGACGGGAGCTGTGCGCTGATGTCACCGACGCCGCCGATGACCCCGGCACCCACGACGCAGATCTTCCTGGCCTCCACCCTGTACGGAACGGCCACCCTCGCCGCCGCGATCGACAGCGACCTCTTCCCGCCCGCCACCCGCCGCATCCTGCTGGTCAGCAACAACGCGGCCACCCCGGAGACGACCCCACCGCTGACGGAGGCCCCGGGCTTCGAGTCGCTCCGGGGCCGCTTCGACGACGTGCTCGACTGGAACGCGGCGATCGCCCCGCTGCACCCGGGCGGATGGACACCGCGCGGAGACGATGTCCCCCTGTGGGAACGGCAGTTGAGGCGCGAGTGGAACCTCGGAGACTCCTCGCTCTCCCTCGTCCTGGAGTCGATCCAGGTCGCTCCCGCGCAGGCGGTCGCCCATTGCTTCCCCGACGCCCCGATCGACGTGTACGCGGACGGGCTGATGAGCTACGGCCCTACCCGCAACAAGCTGGATCCGCTGGTCGGCGGGCGGGTTCGGCGCCTGCTCCACCTGGACCTGGTGCCGGGCCTGCGGCCACTGCTGCTGAGTGAGTTCGGGGTGCGGCCGGGGATCGTACCGAAGGAAGCGTTCCTGTCCGTACTGGGCGAACTGTCCGACGGCGCCGGTGACAGCGACGGCGGCCTGGCATCGGACACTGATGCCGACGCCCCAGCCCTCCTCCTCGGCCAGTACCTCTCCGCGCTCTCCATCCTCACGCCACAGGAGGAAGAGGACCTGCATGTACGGATGCTGCGGGGTGCGGTCGCGCGCGGCCACCGCCGGGTGGTCTTCAAGCCGCACCCGTCCGCACCGGGCCGCTGGTCGCAGCTGCTGGAGCGGGAGGCGGAGAGGCTCGGCGCCCAACTCACCGTCTTCGACGCACCGTTGCTCGCCGAAGTGCTCTTCCGCCGACTGCGCCCGGCCCTGGTCGTCAGCTGCTTCTCGACGGCGCTCCTCACCGCGCACACCTTCTACGGGATCCCGGTGGCACGCGTGGGCACCGACGTACTCCTCGAACGCCTCACCCCGTACGAGAACAGCAACCGCATCCCGGTGACGCTGGTCGACGCGCTCCTCCCGGACCTGGAGGCGTCGGGCTCGGGTGCCGCCCCTCCCCCACCCGTCGGCGAGCTGAGCGCGCTCCTCGCAGCCGTCGGCTTCGCGATGCAGCCGCAGGTCCTGCGCGCCCAACGCACGCGCGCCGAGGGCTACTTGCTCTCCCACCTCTCGCCCAGGACCCGCCGCTACTTCAAGCGCCGCCGACTGACGGCGCTCGCGCTGCCGGGGGCGGTGCCGCAGCAGCTGGCGTTCATTCCGCGCAATGCGACGGTACGGAGGATGGCGCGGCGGGCGCGGCGGCTGCTGGCGTAACGGCAGGAGCACTCCGGCCGGCGGCCGGCCGGCCGGGGCCGGGTAGTCCTCTGGTACCCAGGTACCAGAGGGGAGTTGGGCCTGGGGGGTGACGCGCGATCCCCTCTCCCCGGCCTAGATTCTCTTCACTGGCCCATACGCACCACCAGGCACCGGCGGCCAGTGAGGGGAGCCCCACCATGACCACGTACATTCCCCGACGGCACGTGATCATCACCGTCATCGCGCTGGCCCTGCAGTTTCCGATGATGCACGCGCTGGAGTCCGCGCCGCAGCCGGAGCGGCCGACGGCGGCGGTGCAAGAGGTGGCTAGCCTCGCCCCATGAGCACACACCAAGAACCCGATTCCGCCCGGACGGCAGTCCTCCGCACCTGGGGCTTCGAACTCCCCGACTCCCTCTTCCGCTTCAAGGAGTTCCTGGACACACTCTCCCCCGAGTGCGCCCGCGCTCTCGCGGACATGGGCGTCTCCCCCGCCGGGATCATGGACGTACTGGCGGACCCCGCCCGCGCGCCCCGCCCCGGCCTCGACATCCGCGTGCACGGCCGCTACTACCGCGATCCCCCGGAGTTCCTGACCTTCCTGCACGGCGGCTCGGACGGCCTGCACTACGGCCTGTGGTTCGACGACGGGCTTACGTGCGGCGGAGTCGCCTCGTACTACAACAACGACGGCGGAGGCATCGAGCTCACCCCGACCGGCACCCCGCTCACCGCCGTACGCGACATCCTGGAGCGGGTCTGGCGCGACCTGCACGACGACGACCCGACGGACCCGGAAGTCACGAGGCGCGTCGACGCACTCACTCAACTCCGATCGCATATAGGTGAGTTCGAGACGGCCGACCGCCCCGAGCACGGCCTCGCCTACTCCCGTACGTACGACCCAAGCTTCTTCCACTCCCCCGTGGACCCCACCCGTCTCACCACCCTCGACAGTGCGGGCGCCCTGGTCGCGGGCGACACGATCCTGGACCGGCCGCCGCACAACGGGGCGGACGAGGAGAAGTTCGCGCGGTACGTGTACGGGGAGCTGGACAACCCGGCAACGGTCGCCGAACGGACGGCCGAGGCCCGCACCCGCTGCGCGGCGGGCGACCCGGCGGAGGCCCTCACCCTGGGCCGCGACCTGCACTGGGCCTCGGCCGGCGACACGGCTCTCGAAGCGCACGCCCACACACTCCTCACTCTGGCGTACACGGCCCTGGACCGCCCCCACCTGGCCGCCATGACCACGGCCCACCACCGGCACCGGGATCTGCCGCACGTGGATGTCCTGGCGGACTGAGCACCATGCGGTGCATGCGGTGCATGCGGTGCTTGCGGTGCATGTCGTGTCGCTCAGGCCACGAGCAGGCGGAGCCCCTGGCCCATACCGAGACCGCGCCCGTGTCGCCCGGAAGGAATCACCCAGCGGGACCGTACGTTGCACGGAAGAAGCATCTCGTCGACGGACCGACGCACCGACGCACCGACGCACCACGGGAGTTCACATGACCGAGAAGGTCGAGGTCAGCCCCACCGGCTGGGTGGCCAAGCAGGCCGAGCTGTACGAATCCTCCGGCGGCACGAAGGGCCTGACCATCCAGGGCGCCCCGTGCCTGCTGCTCGACTACACCGGCCGCCGCTCCGGCACCCTGCGCCGCACGGTCCTCATCTACGGCCGCGACGGCGACGACTATCTGATCGTCGCGTCGAAGGGCGGGGCCGACGAGCACCCGCTGTGGTACCTGAACCTCCAGGAGAACCCGGACGTCCAACTCCGTGTCGAGACCGAGCGGTTCGCGGCGCGGGCGGAGACGCTGTCGGCGGAGGAGAAGGCGCGGGTCTGGCCGGGACTGGTGGAGCTGTTCGCGCCGTACGCGGACTACCAGAAGAAGACGGACCGGGACATCCCGGTGGTGCGGCTGCGGCGTACGACACAGGGCTGAGCCGGAAACCGGGCCGGGACGTCAGTCGTCGGGGTCGCCGTCCAGGAGTTGGTCCACGGACAGCTCCATGTCCAGGCCGAGCGACTTCGGCACCTGGACGGACGTACCGCGCTTGTACGGGGTGCGGGTCTGGTACACACCCTCGCGAGGGTCCGTGTACAGCAGGACCTCGTCGTGACGCCGGTCGGCGACGACGTAGATCGGGATGCCCGCCTGCGCGTAGCACTCGACCTTGGGGCCGAGGTCGTCGGCCCAATTGGAGGAGGTCACCTCCAGCACCATGCGGAAGACGTGCGGAGCGAAGCAGTTCTTCTCCACGTGGGCATCGCGGAAATCCGCGTCCACGATCGAGAGATCCGGAACCGCGTAGTCCTGCGGGCCTGACGGCAGCCACAGGCCGACTCCCTGCACCGACCGCAGCCCCTTCCCCCGCACCGTCCTTCCGTATTCCTCAATCACCCAGGTCAACGTCAGGGCATGCCCCCCGTCCGCTGGCGGTGTCACAGTGATCCTCCCCTGGATGATCTCCACGCGGTGCCCCGTCAGCACGCGGGTGATCTGCTCAGCGACCTCGCCGATCGTCGTCTCGTGCTGTATTACGGCCACGGCATTCTCCTTCCGGGAGTCCACTGTCCACGAGCGTAACCAGCAGAGCTGACGTTCCGCTCGAGATCACTCGTCCGAGTGGCCCGCCGGTGCCCGCAACACCGCCCCGATCCCCGCCACCACCGCCTTCAGGCCCAGCTCGAAGCCCTCGTCGGCCGAGGCGAAGATGACCGGGCCCGACCGGGCCGCCAGCGGGTAGGCGGCCAGCCGCTCCGCGCGGGCCGCGAGGTCGTACCCCTCCTCGGGTGCCTCCCCCGGCGCAGGACCCATCGACTGCTCCTCGATGACGTACCCGATCGTGTAGCCGTACGCGGTGAACCAGGCACGGGCCGCCCTCTCCGGCGTGAAGCCGCCGTCGACGAGGGCGCGGAGGTGGGCTTCCATCGGGGCCGCGTACGACGTGTCGGTGAAGTGCGTGCCGCTGTAGACCTTCGCTCCGTCGCGGTAGCGCAGGAGATGGGCGCGGAGGCCGCGCATCGCGAGGGAGAGGGCTTCGTCCCAGGTCAGGCCGCCCGTGCGACCCATGAACTCAGCCGTCATGCGGCGCAGCATCTCGGTGGCCATCTCGTCGAGCAGGGCCTGTTTGTTCTTGAAGTGCCAGTAGAGGGCGGGGGCCTTGACATCCAGTTCCTTGGCGATGGCCCGGAGGGTCAGGCCCTCCAGGCCCACCTCGTTGAGCAGTCGCAGGGCGGTCTCGGCGACCAGTTTCCGGTCCAGTTTCGTCGTAGCCACCTTGACAATTTAACAGCGTTAAGCGCAGGCTGGCGAACATGGAACTTAACAACGTTAAGGACGCCCGGGAATCCGGGGAAGACGTAGAGGTTCTGATCGTCGGCGCCGGGCCCACCGGGCTCGCCCTCGCCTGCGAGCTCGCCCGGCGCGGCGTACGCACCCTCGTCGCCGAACGGGCCGACCGGCTCTTCCCCGGCTCGCGCGGCAAGGGCATGCAGCCCCGGACCATGGAGGTCTTCGACGACCTGGGGGTAGTCGGGGCGGTCCTCGCGGCCGGCGGTCCCGCGCCCGTGGGGATGGCCTGGCGGGAGGGCGGCGAGCGGATCGGCGCGTACGACATGTTCGAGTCGACGGCGCAGACGGAGGCCGAGCCCTACTGCGGTCGGCCGTGGATGCTGCCCCAGTGGCGGACGCAGGAGATTCTGCACGGGAGGCTGGAGGAGCTGGGAGGGTCCGTCCAATTCAGCTGTCCCGTAAGTGAGTTGATGCAGGACGGGGATGGTGTGAGCGTCCGGTTCGACGACGGGAGCACCCTGCGCGCCTCGTACGTCGTCGCTGCCGACGGCGGGCGCAGTACGGTCCGGGCCGCGCTCGGGATCCGGATGGACGGCGAGAGCGTCGACCCGGCGCCCATGCTCGTCGCCGACGTACGCCTACGGCCCGACGCCCTCGACCGCGATAACTGGCACTTCTTCGCGGAGGCCCCGGACGGCCTGCTGACGCTCTGCCCGCTGCCGGGGACGGGCGACTTCCAGCTCATGGCGCGGTACGCGAGCGAGGGCTCGACCCCCGACACGTCCACCGCCGGAGTCCGCCAACTCATCGCCCAACGCACCCACTTGAGCGCCGAGGACGTCACCGACGTGCTGTGGACGTCGGACTTCCGGCCGCGCGCCGCCCTCGCCGAACGATTCCGGGAAGGCCGCGTCTTCCTCGCCGGGGACGCCGCGCACGTCCACTCCCCGGCAGGCGGCCAGGGCCTCAACACCTCCGTCCAGGACGCGTACAACCTGGGCTGGAAGCTTGGCCAGGTGCTGCGGTACGGGGCCGATCCCGCGCTCCTCGACACGTACGAGGCGGAGCGCCGCCCCGTCGCCGTCGCCATGCTGGGGCTGAGCACCCGGGTGCACCACGGGCAGGAGCGGCGGGGCGCGGCCACCCAGCAGATGGGGATCGGCTACCGGGGCGGACCGCTCGCCGTCGGCGCCGCCGGGGTACTGGAGGCGGGCGACCGGGCACCGGACGCGGTACTGCCGGGCGGCGCCGGGCGGCTCTTCGACGCCCTCCGGGGGCCGCACTTCACACTGCTCGCGGTGGGGAATCCGGCGGCGGGGAGTGCGGACCCGGACCTGGATTCGTACGAGAGGGACTGGCTGCGGACGCTGCACGTCCCCACCCTGGCCGCGTACGGCGACGGGCTCTTTCTCGTGCGGCCCGACGGGTATCTGGCGTGGGCCGGAAAGAGCGCAGGCGGTGAACTGGACGTGCTGCTTCACCGGTTCACCGCCATGGCCACTGCTACGCGCTAACCGGGGGCGGGCCCGACGGGAGCGGGATGCCGGACAGGATCGGGAGGATCACCGACTCCTCGTAGTCCATGTGAGCGGTCAACTCGTCGGACATTCGGGTGAGTTCGGCGAGGAAGACACCGGGGTCGGCGGTCTGGAACTCGCCCAGAAGCGCGGCAAGTTGGGACTTGAGCTCCGACACCCTTGCGTGTTCGTCGCGGAGTTGGGCGAGCGCGTCCGCGAGGTGCGGGTGGTGCAGTTCGATCTGCGGGAAGACCGCCGCGTCCTCGCTCTTGTGGTGGAAGTCGAGGGTCTCGCAGAAGGCCAGGCAGTGCTGGCGGATCTGGAGGCCCAGGCCGGGGAGGGTGGGCGCGCCCGGGAACGAGACCGCCGCCTCGAAGTGGGCCTCGGCGTCCGTACGGATGCGGGCGAGCTGGCCGCGCAGCCAGGTGTGGATCTCCATGAGCTTGTCGCCGACGGTCAGGATCGGGCGCGGCCCGCCGTTCCCGGGGCCGGACTCCACTCCGGACTCAGCTCCGGACCCAACTCCGGACTTGGCTCCATACTCGGTGCGTTCGAGGACGACCACCGGGAGCGTGCGGGTGGTCTGCTTCTGGTAGTCGGCGTAGCCGGGGGCGGCGCGGACGATCCGCTCGAAGAGGCGGTCGCGGCGTTCGCCCTCCGCCGGGACGGCGACCGCGCCGAAGGACGACGCGCCGACCTCGACCTCGACGGCGGGGTGGGCGAGGAGGTTGTGGTACCAGGCGGGGTGTTCCGGGGCGCCCATGTTCGAGCCGGTGACGATGAGCTGACCGTCCTCGGTACGGGCGTACCCGAGCGGAACGGTGAACTGCCTGCCGGACCTCGCGCCCCTGGTGGTGAGAAGGAGCAGGTCACCGCCCTCGAAGGGGCCGCCCACCTTTCCCTCGTGGGCACGGAACTGGTCGATGACCCACTGGTTGAAGTCGAAGGGCTCTGCTGCGGGCGTGGCTGCGGGCGTGGCTGCGGACGACATGCGGTGTCGACATCTCCTGAACAGGTGTGGGTGACTCCGTGGCAAGCGAGGCGCACTGGGGCGCACTCGTGCGGCGCGGAGGAGAAGTGTGGAGCGGAGAAAGGTGGAGCGGGACGCGGAACGAACGGCGTCAGGTGAGGGGTGCTGAGTCTGGACTCATCGCGTTGGCCCCTTGCGGAGAAGGTGCTGGCTCGGTCGCCGGCCTGCCCACTGCTCTGTGGCCGGCACCGCGCTGCACGCCGGCCATTAGAGACCGGGCGGACGGCGGTTGTCAACGGCGGAGCGATTGTCAACGGCGGACAGAAGCAGCTGCGGTACGAGGCCCATGAAAGGGACGAGGCCCGTGAAAAGAGGCGCGGGCGGGACCGGGGGAACGAATCCCGCCCGCGCCAGGTGCGCAGAGCCGTAGGTACGGGGGGAACCCCGGCTCATGCGCAGCCGATGACCAGTCGGCTCACTCTCTACAGCGTCACCGCCCCGAAAAACGTCACACCATGCGCGAAGTGGTGAGCAGCAGGGCCACCGCAGGCGGAGTCACGGCTGCGGACAGGGCTCAGGCGGCGCTGCGGACGAGGCTCAGGGCAGGGCTCATGACCGCGCTCCTGACGCCACTCTGCTGAGTGCCGCCGGCTTCGCCCTGCTTGCCGTTCCCACCGTCCCCGCCGTCGTTCTCGTCCTTGCCACCGGCTCCGTCGCCGTCTCCGTTTCCGGTTCCGCTTCCGGGGCCGCTCCCGCCGCTGGGTGCTCCGTTGCCGCCCTGGGCGCCGTCGCTCTGCCCCGGGCCGGGTACGGGCACGGAGCCGCCACCGAGCACGCGGTCGCAGAGGCGGTTGACGCCGTCGGAGCCCTGGGCCTGGGCTTCCAGGTACTTCCTGACGTGCGGGGGGAGCCGGTTGGCCCGGTATTCCCGGCAGGCCTTCGCGGTACGGCGCTGCCACTCGCCGGACGGTCTGCCCTGCGTACCGGCGCTGTCGGTCGCGTCCGTACCCGAGGACGACGAGCCCGAGGAGTCGGAGCTGTCGGATGTGCCGTGGTCCGAACCGGTCCCCGCGACGGCGCCCGAACCCGAATCGTTCGAGCCGCTGCCCCGGTCCTTGTCCTTCCCTGGGACCTCGCGGTTCGCGCCGGTACCGGGGGACGGGTCGCGGTCGGAGGTGCCGGAGGTATGGGCGTCCGCCGGGTCTTCGGGGCGTCCGCTGCGTTCCGGATCCACGTCCGCTTCCACGTCCTGACCGGTCCCGTCGGAGTCCGAAGAGTCGGGGTCGGACGCGGCCGACACCGACGAGGCGGGATCGGGCTCCGAGCCGGAGCGGGCGAACGGGAAGGGCGAGGGCAGCACCCCCGCACCGGCGGCGACGGCCACACCGCCGAGCGTCCCCGCCGCGAGCACGCTCACCAGACCGAGGCGCAACGGCCGGCCCCACCGATTGCGCCGCCGCGCCGAAACGACGGTCCTGGACTGCCGGAACGCCGCCAACGCGGCTGCCTCACCGGGAAGCTCACCGGTTCCGGCGCCCGCTCCCGCACCTGCCGCTCCCACGCCCGTACGCAACCCGTCGAGCACGACGGCAAGCCGCGCCACCTCGGACGCGACCTCGGCCCCGGACGCGCCCTCGGACCGGGACGCGCCCTCGGGCCCGGACACGCCCTCGGACTGGGACATGCCCTCGGCCCCCTCGGACCGGGACACGCCCTCGGCCTCGGACGCGACATCGGCTCCCGACGCGTCATCGGCCCCTGACGCGAATACAGAACCCGGGCCCGAAGCGGACCCGGAACCCGAAGCGAAACCAGACTCAGACCCGGAACCCGACGTCCCGTCGCCCGCCTGTCCGCGCAGCAGCCGTTCCGCCGTTTCCTTGTCAAGCCACTCGTAGCGCTCGTCGGCCATCACGTTTCCTTCTGCGTCCGCGCGCGCGATTGCGTCACACCCTGCGATGCGCGCGGCCTCCCGCGCATCAGTCCTGCCACTGCGGCCGCCCGCCGGTCCCGCTGCGGAGGTACGCCGTCCAGTTCGCCCCCCGCAGCCCACTCGGCACGCCCCGCGTGCTCCGACTCCTCGTACGCCGCACGATCCTCGTGCTCCACGTACTCCGCGTGCTCGCCGACCCCCCTGCTCTCCAGCAGTTCCGCGAGCCTCTTCAGCCCCCGGTGGGCGGCCGTCCGTACCGCACCCGGCCTCTTGCCCAGCGTCTTCGCCGCGCTCTTCGCGTCAAGCCCGACCACCACGCGCAGCACCACCGCCTCCGCCTGGTCCTGCGGCAGCTGCGCGATGAGGGCCATCGTCCGGTGCGTCGCGAGCGATTCCATCGCTTCGCCCACGGTGTCCGATTCGGCCGGTTTCTCGGTGAGTTCGGTGTCGTCGCCGCCCACGGCGGGGCGCCGGCCCCGCATCCGGATGTGGTCGAGCGCCCGGTTGCGGCCGATCCGCGCCGCCCAGCCCCTGAACCGGTCGGCGTCGCCGCTGAACCGGTCGAGGTCGCGCGCTATCTGGAGCCACGCCTCGGACGCGACGTCCTCCGCCTCGGGCTCGCCGACCAGTGTGCGTATGTAACCCAACAGCCGTGGGTGCACGGCGCGGTACACAGTCCGGAAAGCCTGCTCGTTCCCGTCCTGCGCCGCGAGCACCGCGGCGGTCAGCTCCGCGTCGTCCCCCAGCACTCTCTCAACCTGTCCCCAGTCGATGCTGGTCTTCGATGTACTGGCTCTCCCGTGGGCGTACGCAGCACGACCCACCCCAGCGCGAATGTGCACGCTACGACGTCAAAGGGCGATTAGTCCATGACCTGTACAACGTGCAACAACCCGCTGACAGACCGAGGTGTGACAGAAAACGCACTCGCGGCGCTGAGTGGAGTACGGGCTCGTCGCACAGCCCGTGCGGATTGGCGGCCGGGGTCACTCCTGTGGGGGGTGGCGGCCCCGGCCGTCCTTCCGGCATTTAGGCCCCTGACCAGGCATTTTATGCCCCCCCCCCCCCCCCCCGCGTGACCAACGCATCCGGGCATTCACTCAATCCCCCCCAGGCCGATGCGTTGCGCCGTCCCAGAGGCGAGCTTCCTGGCCCCCTCCGCGCGGCGCTGACCGTACTGCGCCATCGCGTATCCCGGGGAGTGGTGCCGAACGTTGGCAGAGACCTCGACAGGGTTCTCGTCGCGTGCGGCCGGACAGATCGACCGACGGCGGGTGGACAAGCAAGCGAAGCTCTTGGCGGACACGGGCGACCTTGGTCGAGAACCCGCCCACCAGGGGCTTCGTTGCGTCGTGCAGCAAGCCAACTCGATGGCCTCACCGGCAGGTTGGAAGAGGCTCACTGGCCGATGCCAGGACAGCACGGCAACTCGAAGTCCGGGGCGCGCCACGCGCTCAGGGTTTTGTCGTCGTGGCCGGACGGACGGATTTCCGCCGCACCGTCCCCGTCTTTGGTCGAGGTGGAAACCCCGTACTCGGGACGGGGGAAATGTGGATGCGCGCCCACTACAGTCTTCCAGGTCCAGACCAGCAATGAGAGGGATTTACCCCGCTCCGCTGCGCATTCAAAGACAAGTGAATCGGATTTTTTCATCATGAGCCCCAACGTTGGAATCCTCCAAGAGATCGACGACCAGCACCTGGAAGACTTCAGCGCCGCCGGCGCCTGGGACTGGGTCACTTCATTGACCTGTGTCGGCGCCAGCATGCTCGTCGGCAACAAGGCGGAACGACCGGGAAGCGGCATCGAATGAAGGAGAAGGAATGGACCGCAATAAGCTGGGCGAGCGCATACGCTGGATCTGTACGGGAATTCTCCTCGCGCTGGCGCTCGTGGCCCAACTGCTCGGCCGCAGCCCGGCCGCCGTGGTGACGCCCTTGCTGCTCGCCATGATCCTGGGGTGCTACAACCTCGCCCAGAACACCGAGCAGAAGCAGACCGGCCGACAGAGCGGCAGGTAGACAGGGAACGGAACGAGGAGGGCCTCACCGGTTTGAAACCGGTGCTGGTACCCCTTCACCGCAACACCCGACGGATGGGCCCCCGCACCCCGCCCTACACCGTCGGCAGTCGAGGCATTCCACGCCGCCAAGACGGCCC